>CAYZHV010000120.1:0-11200 GCA_964478055.1 uncultured Spirochaetaceae bacterium
TTTCTCGGCGCCCTTCTGACGCTCTGGATTGCCGACCGGGTCTCCCATCCCAAGGCCGCCCTCGCCTCCTTTCTGCTCCTATCGGTGGCGCTCTTCGCCGTCGGCGTGGCACCGGTCTATCTCGTGCTGCTCTTCGCCTTTGGCGCCACGGGGTTCTTTATTCGTGTCCTGGACGTCATGCTCAACGCCCACACCGGCGAGCTCGCGGGTCCTCGTTCCGGACGACGGTTGAGCATGCTCCATCTTTTTTTCAGCGTCGGAGCCTTTGTGGGGCCCGTTGTTGCCCGGGCGCTCATGAGCGGCGGGCTCTCCTGGGACGGGGTCTACCGAAGCGTGGGCATCGGCTATGTTCTGGCGGCGATCCTGGCCATACCGTTGCTCCGGGCTCACCTCCGGATGGAGGCGCCGGGGGAGGGAGAGGCCGGACACCCTGAGACCCGGAGCCCTGGGTCCCGGGCCGCCGAGCTCGGACCGAATGGTTCCGTGGGCTCTGATGAAAGCGAGCGTGGCGCATGGACCGCGTCGTCCCTCATGCCCGTGGTAATCCTAGGCATGGCGCTCTTCTTCTACGCGATCCATCAGGTAGGTCTCACCTCCTGGGTCCCCTACTTCCTGGAGAGCTCTCGAGGAGCGGGCGCGAACGCCGCCAGCATCGGTCTCTCGGCGTACTGGGTCGGTATCATAGTCGGTCGATTCCTGATGTCCAGAATCGTGGACAGCGTCGGCGAGTCGGTGATCCTCGTCTTCGGAGCGGTACTCTCCGCCGCCACGACTCTTGGCGCGGTCCTCCTTCCGACGGTCTGGCTCGCCCAGGGGCTCTTGGTGGTCGCAGGCATTACCAGCGGGGCCACCATACCTCTCGCCTATAGCTTCGGCTTCTTTTTTCTTCCACGGCGGACCGGAAGCGTCACTGCAGTCATGGCGCTATTCATGCTTGTCGGGCGCATCCTCGGCCCCTGGGCGATCGGTGGGGTCGCCGACCGCGCCGGACTAGTTCTGGCCATGACCATACCGGGCTGGGCGTTGCTGTTCACCGCCGCTTCGGTGGCAGTGGTATGGGCTCTGAGCCGCCGTCGCGTCACCGGCCGCTGAGATGTGCGATCACGGAAGAAACTGAATGACCCCCCGGCGGCCGTCGGTGCGCCAGCCCGGCTCCTCGGCGTCGAGCCGGTCCGCCTGGGGGCGGTTCACCCCGACGAGGACGTCGCTTTTCATGGTGCGCAGGAAGAGCCAGGCGGTCTCGCCCATGCTTCTTGCCGCCGCGGTTCCCTCGGAAAGTCCCATGGCCTCGGCCAAGGGCAGGTCCGCGGGCCAGATCGTGTCGCGAAAGGCGCGGCGGTAGTTGAAGTCCCCCTTTACGATGGTGAGGGCTCCCTCGGAGAGGGCGCGACCGATTCGCGGAGGCATGGAGGAGAGAAACTCCGTCTCGCACCAGTACGGGTCCGGGGCAAGCAGGATCCGGCCTTCGTCCAGGGCCGCCTTCACTTCATCCACGAACCAACGCACCACCTCGTCGGAATGGTCGTCTCCGGCGCTCAGGAAGTTGTGCACATCCGCGACGATCGTGTCACTGACGTAGGTCGGGTAGAACTTGAGGTGCATCGTCACCGGGGCTCCGGTGAGCTTGTTCACTGTCAGCGCGAGGACCAGGTCCCCGGACATTTCCGCTCCGGAGTTGTCCATGACAATGTGGACGCCCTTCCGGTTATCCGATAGGAGTCTCGCCGCCTCGGCGCCCTGATCCGCCAAGAGCAACTCCCGATCCCCGGCGGAGTGGTCCATCTCGCCTCCGGCGTGAAAGGAGATGTCCGCCCGGTTTCCCCACATGGAGAGGTGCAGCGCGTCCTCGAGGATCTCGGCAACTCCGAGCTCAGGAGTCTGCTCCTCCCGGAGCGCGGCGCCAGGCCCTTCGGCTCCAAAAAAGCGTTGCACCGGAAGGAACGGGGTGCCCCCCTCGAGCTCCCGCTCCTTCATCGGGCCGTAGGGATCGATGAAGGTTTCGAAGTAGCGGACCACCGAGAGCAGCAGCCGAAAGCCGTAGGTCTCGCCGAAAAACCAGTCCGTATCCTGCCACCGCTCCCCTTTTCTCAAGGTCCAGGCGCGCTCCCACTCCTCACCGTCCCAGGCGGGATATGGTATCGACCGGATCGGTGCATTCGCCTCCATCTGAGAGGCGAGCTCCTCGAGCCCTGCTTTTACCGACTCGGGATAACCCGGATGCGCCTCGATAACGTTTCGGATGTTCTTCGGCAACCGGTGGGTCATCGTCCTGTGGGCAAACTCGTTCTCTGCGGTCGTTCTAATCGGTTCAGGTTTCAGTATGCGGTTCATCGGGGAAGGTATAGCATGAAAGGGGCCCGGGGGTTGAGTGGGCTGAGGGCGTCGAGACGGTTACCGCGAAGCGGTACTCCTGCTCCTGTCGTTGATACCGAGAAGCGTCTCCGTCACCCTCTTGAGTCCATCCCGGGGCCCAACATTTCCCGGGAAGATAACCGTCGGGACTCCTGCCAGCCTCTGCCCCTCCGGGGGGAGAACCACCGTACATCCCGGAGCAATCTGTCCGAGAACCCGCGCGGTGCTGAGGCCGAGCCCTCGGGAGAGAACCTCGTGGGACGTGATGCCACCCTTGGCGACGAGAAACCCGATGTCCTCCGGCAGCCTCCTGACCACAGAAACGAGGAACTCGGAGATCTGCACGCCAAAGGCGATACGCTCAGCCGCGGAGTCGAAGCTGCGTTCCTCTCGGCTGGTGTAAACGACGGGCACCTTGCCACCGCGGAGAGCAGAGTTCACGAGGTTTTCGATCTCCTCCAGATACGAGGATAAATCTGCGGCGGCACGATCTACGTCTACCTCCACACTCCGGGCATACTCCACGCTCAAGAGCGACTCGAGTTGCTCCGTAGTGAGGGGAACGTGAGAGCCGCAAATCACCACCCCCGGGAGAGGGCCGTGGACAAAGGAGGAGAACTCCCCGGCGGGAACCGGTTGCGGCGGGAGGCCGCTCAAAGAGGTGAGCAGGCTCGCAGCAGATCGAAAGAGATACTGCCTCCCCTTTGACACGAGCCGCCGTACGGCCTTCGCGAAGAGATCGAGGTCCCGTTGCTCTTCGGCGTCCACGGCGCAGTAGCAACCCCGGGGAAGTGCGTCGATTCGGGCGACTAGCTCCTCCGGAGCAAGGCCGCGAGGCAACACCGCCACATCGCCGGCGGCTACCCGACCGGAGCTCTTTTCCTCCACATACTCCGGGAGATTGGAGCTGGAGTAGCCGAATAGACTGTCCCGAGCGAAGGGTGTCTGATCCGTGCGAAGGAGCCCTTCTTTTGTGCGGATGTAGTGCACGCCCTTGATCGTTACACGGCCAGCTTCAAAAAACGCCGGCACCAGAAACGTCACGTCAAAGGGCCCGAGCTCTTCGGTGAGTACATCAGTTTCCGCGGGGAAGTGGCCCCGGAGGGTAGAGTCTGAGCGGCTCACGATAAGGAACTGAGCGTGGCCAGCATCTTCCCCGGCAGCGCGGAGATTGCTCGCGATTTCCCGGTTTACGCTTCGTGCACGCTCTTCATCCATGCCCCGAGAGTTTGTCAAGACGAAGAATATCGGCGCTTCATCGAGGAGGGCCTCCCGGAGCGTCTCCAGATCCCACTGCATCAGAAGTGGGCAGCTGTGCACCGTCTGAGATCCCGTTGGGTCATCGTCGATGACGACTATCTTCGGTTGATGATTCCCTCGCTCCATCACTTCTGTCCCACGGACTTGTGGGTTAGTTGGAATCCCCGGGCATTACTATCGGCCGCCTTCTCCCACTCCTCGAGCAACCCGGCGAGCTCCTGGGCGACCCCTGGATTGCGGTCGAGGAGGTTGTACGCCTCTCCGGGGTCTCGGGCAAGGTTGTAGAGGAGCGGCCAGCGCTCTCCGATCTGTTCGCCCGCCATGGCGTTGGGGATGGAGGCCGCGTCCAGGGGGATCGGCCAGGTGTAGCGATGCACCCGGGGGTAGTACTTCCACGAGCCCAGGCGTACCGCCTCTAAGAGGTGGTAGTGGTAGAAGTAGAGGGGCCGCTCCCGCAGGGGTGTCTCCGGGTTCTCCAGGGTGGCCCGCAGGCTTCGGCCGTCGATGACTCGGTCCGTCGGCAGCTCGACTCCGGCGAGGTCGAAAATCGTCGGAAAGAGATCGATGTTCATCGCCGGGTCGGTGACGACCGTGCCGGCAGGAATGCGGCCGGGCCACCGGGCGAGAAAGGGAACGCGAAAGCCTCCTTCCAGGCTCTCTCCCTTGCGGCCGCGCAGGCCCGCAGCGCTCCCCTCGAACCAGGGGCCGTTATCGCTGGTAAAAACAAGTAGTGTCTCCTCGGCAATGCCCGCCTCCTCGAGGAGTGTAAGTATCTCTCCCACGCTCCAGTCCACCTCTTCCACAGTGTCTCCAAAGGCGCCACCTTCCGAATGGCCGGCGAACTCCAGCGAGGCAAAGAGGGGCTGATGGGGAAAGGTGTGGGCCATGTAGAGAAAGAAGGGCTCCTCTTTGTGGTGGGCGCGATGGTCCCGGATAAAGCGGAGCGCTTCCTCGGTGTAGAGCGGAGTGAGCCGAGCCTGATCCGCATCCAGGCCGAGGTTCGATTCTATCTCGGTCTCGTTGCGATAGACCGGCAGGGGAACCATGTCGTTGCTGTAGGGCACCCCGAGGTAGTGATCAAAGCCGTGGTTAATCGGGTTCCGGGTAGGCTCCTGAGAGTAGTCGCCGAGATGCCACTTGCCTACCATGCAGCTGCGGTATCCCGCCTCCGCCAGGCCCTCGGGCAGGGTGAGCTCCTCCTGCGGGAGCCCCCGGGAGATGTACTCCTCTCGAATGTCCAGGACCCCGAGCTCCCGGGTTAGTACGCCGAATCTTCGCGAAAGCTTGCGCCCTAGGGGCTCTTCTTCCGGATAGGTGTTGCCGATCACCCCGGTACGAAAAGGGTAGCGCCCGGTAAGCAGTCCCGCCCGGGAGGGCGCACAGACCGCCGCGGAGGCGTAAAACTGGGTAAAGCGCACACCCTCCCGACCGATCCGGTCGATGTTCGGGGTTTCGATGAGCTCGTTTCCCTGGATTCCCAGGTCGCCGTAGCCGAGGTCATCCACAAAGATAATGATGATGTTTGGACGAGGCGCCCCGGGGTTGGAGACTCCGGGACGGTACGCCTCGGCACCGTCGGGATACTCTCCGTAGAGCTCCTCAACGGACTTCTCTTTAAGCAGTAGCCAGGCGCCAAGGATGAGTATCAGCGCCGCGGCTACGCCGACGATTAGGAGCGTGAGCTTCTTCCGGAAGGCTTGTTTCATTTCACCTGAAAGTCTAATCGATTCCCCCGGTCACCGGGGTCGACCAAAGGGATCTTTCGAGCCGAGCATAGAGAGGCCGCCGAAGCCCCGCCTCCCCGGCGACGCCCTAACTGTGCCTTCGCCGCTCGCCGAGGAGTAAGACCTCCCGGAGCTGTTCGGGCTTTCGCGCCTCCATCCATTCCCCTTCGAAGCTCTTATCCATGGCGATTTGCGCCAGGGCCGCCAGGGTCTGGAGGTGAAGGTTGCGCTGCTCCGGAGAGCCCGCGAGGACGAAGACCGCTTTCACTTCCGGAAAGGTGTCGGAGAAGTGGACTCCCGAGGAGGTCCGGGCGCAGAGGAGGCCAAAGTGGTTCGGTAGGCGTGTAATCAGGTGCGGCACCGCGACGAACCGGGAGATGGCGGTGCTGCTCTGCTTCTCCCGGGACCAGAGGAGCCGCTCGAGCTCTCGAGGCTCCTGTTCGAGAACACCGGAAAGGGCGTCGGCAATCTGCGCGAAGAGCTCCTCCTGGGTACGAACCTCCGGAAGGTCGAGAACTACCGCCGCCTTTAGCACGTCGTCCACATGGTCGAGGACCACTTCGTTCTTCTCATGGACGATGCTCCTGAGCTCTCGCTCCAGGTTGTCCCCGGTAAAGGCGCGGTTGGTGATCCGCTCGAGAATGTGCAGGAGGGCGTACTCCCCGCGATGACGCGATCTACCGTAGAGGAAGTAGACCCCGAGGCTGAGGGCCACAAGACTCACCGCCACGACGAGTCCCGTCAAGCCGAGATCGATAATGAAGAAGGCGAAGAGGAGCATCGAGACTATCTGCACCCAGGGTGTCAGCCGTACCCGGAAGGTGGGACGATAGCCGGTCAGTCCGCTGTAGCGCATAACCAGGGCGGAGAGGTTTGCGAGGAAGTAGGAGCTCAGGATGATCGTGCTCGCCGCGGTTACCAGGAGCTCCAGGCGGACAACGCTTGCAACTCCCACCAGGATCGCAGTGACCAACAGCGAGGGGACCGGAACCTGCCGCTTTCTGCTCACCCTCCCTAAAAAGGAGGGCATGAGCTCGTCCGTGGCAAGAGCAACAGGGTATCGGGAGGCGGAGAGAATGCCCGCGTGGGCGGTGGTGACAAAAGCGAGGCCCGCCGCGACGGCCAGAGCGGTAAAGCCCCAGGGACCGACGAGCAGCGCAGCCGCCTCGGCAAGGGGCGCGTTGGACCGGGCAAGCTGCTCCGCCGGTAGCACTCCCACGGTCACGATGAGGCTCACCACGTAGATCGCCGTAACTGCGATAATCGCCCCGAGAAAGCCAATAGGGAGCGCCCTCCCCGGACGGCGCACCTCCCCGGCGACGCTGGAGGCGTTTATGAGCCCGCCAAAGGAGACAAAGACAAAGCCCACGGAGCTCGCGAGGCTGTTCCAGTTGCCCTGGATAAAGGGGCGGAAGCGGTCGGTCTCGAGGCGGGGCAGGCCCACCGAGGCAAAGCCGAGAAGGATCACCAGGAGCCCCGCAACGAGGACAATCTCCGTTGAGGCGGCGGACTTTGCCCCGACGAGATTGACCGCGAGAAAGAGTGCCACCAGGGCGATTGAGACCGGGACCGACGGGAGCCCCGTGAACTCCAGGATCAACGCCGCAAGACCGTATATCGCGAAGGCGCTCTTCGCGGAGAGGGCAAACCAGCTCAGGAGCCCGGAGACGGTGCCCACCAGAGGACCGAGGCTTCGGGCGACAAAAAAGTAATCGCCCCCGGTTTTCGGCATGCCCGTCACCAGCTCGATGACGCTCAAGGTTCCGAGGAGCGCCAGTAGCCCGGCGACTCCGTAGGCGACAAAGACCGCGGGGCCGGTCCGGGCAAAGGCGATTCCCGGAAGAACAAAGATACCGGAGCTGATCATGGCTCCAACGGCGATCGCGAACACCGCCCCGGCGCCAAAGCTCCGAGGCAAAGCGCCCCCGGATTTGCTCATAGACCCTCCTCCGCTCAGTAAGCTTGAGTAAGCTACTCAACTATACTGATAAGGGGAAGTGAAAAGCGGCGGGCAAAGAGTTTAGGGCAAGATTATCACCACGCTTGTGAACACTGGTTACTCCTACCCCCCGAAGCTCAAGACCAATCCCGTCCGTAGCGGCGTAAAGGCGTCGCCGAAGCTCTTGTAGAGCTCCGATTGCGCCGGGAAGCCGGTGCAGTGTCCGGCGTAGACGTGGCCCACCGCCTCCTCCTTGAGGTCGGCGACGGTCCGGCTGATGCGATCAGCGTCAGACTCGATCAGGTGAAAGCCGCCGATTACCGCGGCCACTCGATCCGCACCACCGGCCGCAGCTCCCGGCGCCGCGACACCCAGGGCCTTCGCGTGCTTGGTAATGTTCACGATGCCCGGGTGGCTGCAGCCGGTGACGATGACCGTCCCGATACCGGCTACAACGGCGTAGACGCTCATCTCGTCGAGCATCCGGTCCACCACGATCCTACCGTCCCGAAGCGTCTTGAGGTTCTCTTCCTTGTTCTCGTACTCCGTGACTCGGGGAACTTCGCCGCTGGTGGTCAGCCCTGGGAGGATCTGCAACGGTTCTCTGGTGAAAAAGAGAGTGCCCCCGGCGGCTTCTATCTTCGCCTGGGTGTCCGAGCTCATGACGCCGATGTGGCGGAGCTCCGGCTCCGTGGCAAAGTTCAGCCTGAAGATCTCCGGATGGGCGATTACCGGGAGGTCCTGCTTGCCGATCGCCTCGAGGACCTCCGCGAGGCCCTGGGTGTGATCGTAGTGGCAGTGGGTGAGGATGATCGTGTCGGTGGTGGAAGGGGCGATTCCCAGGAGCTCCATGTTCGAGAGCAACGGCCCCGGATGCTGGGCAACATCAACAAGGACACGGCGCTCCACGCCGCCCCCGCGCACCTCGAGAAAGAACGAAACCCCGTGTTGTCCGAGATACGGCGTCTCGTAGCCGACGGAGTCTTCCGCAACGATAGTGACCTTCAGTGAATCAAGCATATCTCTATGAAACCACCGAACCGGGGATCGCACAAGTTGGATTGCCCCGGGGCGCACCGGGAGCAATCCAACACCGGGTCAGAACGTCACCACCTCGTATCCATCAGCTATCAACTTCCGCAGGGAGGGGTGCCCTTCGTACTCACTCAGGAGGGGGATACCCGCCTCCTGGATGGCTTCCTTGACTCCGAAAGCTCCGGCGCAGAAGGCGCAGGCCCCGGTGACAACATCCCGTACGGAAGCGAACATTTTCGTCATTGGACCTTCCCCGTTCGTGACCATGGGGATCCACCGAGTACCGGCACCGTCAAAAATAACCTGTACCTGGTCTCCCTCCTCCTTGGCCTCCTTTGCGAGCTCAATAGCGTTGGTGAACCTTCCGTGATCGGCGTGCTCCTCCGTATCCGCGAGTATGACTACAGCAATCTTGGACATGGCTGCCTCCTTATAGTTAGTTGAATATACAAGTAATATCGCCGGCTGCGGATCGTCAAGGATTTACTTGCCTATACATCTATCATTTCATACACTCGGATGTATGCCGGCGATTACAAATGACCTTTACAGAGAGCTCATCCTCAGTTCTCAAACCGCCCTCTGTGTAACTGACAGGAACCGCAAGATCCAGCTGGTTAATCCAGCCTTTACGCGGCTTTACGGCTACGAGCAGGATGAGGTTGTCGGAGAGTCCTCGAGCCTTCTGGACGCGGGGCGCAGCGTTTACTTCGAGAACGGGATCTACCAGGGGGAGTACGAACGGCTCTTTCGGGGTCTCCAAGAGTTTTTTCAAGCGCCCGAAGACGCTCAGTGGGAAGGGAGGGTCCTGAACCGGTGCAAGAATGGTGATCTCACCTGGGTTAAGCTACGTCTCAGCCCGGTGCGAGACGAAAAGGGAGGGGTAACCGGCTTTCTCTGGGCCACGGAGAGTGTATCCGAGGAGCTCGAGGCGGACCTGCAAATCCGAATGGAAATCTACCGGGCGATTACCGGACTCGCCGAGACTCGGGACAATGAGACAGGAAATCATCTCAAGCGCATCGCATCCTACTGCCGGACTCTCGCGGAGGAGTTGGGCATGCCGAAGGCGTTTCTCGATCAAATCGAGCTCTTCTCTCCCCTTCACGACATCGGAAAGGTCGGCATACCTGACCAGATTCTCCTGGCACCTCGCAAGCTCACCGACGAGGAGTTCGAGATCATGCGGACCCACACTACCCTGGGCTACCAGATCCTTGCGGGACGGACTACTCTCGAGATGGCCGCTGAGATCGCCCGGTTCCATCACGAGCGGTACGACGGCTCCGGCTATCCGGAAGGCGTGGGTGGCGGAGCGATCCCGGTATCAGCCCGGATCACCGCCCTCGCTGACGTCTATGACGCTCTGACATCCGAACGCCCCTACAAGAAGGCGTGGACCCACGAGGCAGCAACGGAGCTTATACGAAACGAAAGAGGCCAACACTTCGACCCGCTGGTGGTGGAGGCGTTCGAAAAGCGGCAAGAGGAGTTCAACACCATTCGAGAAACCCTGCAGGAGGAGTCCACATGAGCCAGCTCGGCACAGAGCTCGAGGAGCTAAAGGAAGCGATGAGCGAAGGCTCCGGAGAGGAGGCGCTCCGAAAGCAGAAAGAGCTTATCGCGCGACTGAGGAGTCTGGGAGTGGGAAAGGACGCCCTTGGTAGGGACGAAAAGGTTCCCGATTTCACCCTGCCCGATCAGGTGGGTGCGGATGTACGGCTCTCGGATCTACTGAAGCTGGGCGACCTGGTTGTCTCCTTCTTTCGGGGTGCCTGGTGCCCCTTCTGCGAAACGGAGCTCAAGGCACTGCACATGGCGCTTCCGGACATCGAGGCGCGAGGGGCGAGACTAATCGCGGTATCGCCACAGATTATAGAGAAGTCCATGACCATGGCAGAGCGACTGCTGCTCGACTATTCGGTATTGAGTGACCCGGGCAACCACGTCGCCAAAGAGTTTGGTCTCGCCTTCGAGATCCCCGAGGAGTTCCGGGAGTTTCACGACGACATGGCTGATCTCGAAGCGTACAACCGGGATCTCAGTTACCTCCTGCCCATACCCGCCACCTACGTGGTGGACCAGACCGGTACCATCCGCTACTCCTACGTCAATGTAGACTATACCGAACGGGCGGAGCCGGATGAGGTGTTGAAGGCCCTCGACGAGATACGCGGTCAGTAGTGACAAACCGTAAGAAAGCGTACATCGCGGAGTTTCTCGGCACCGGTTTCGGGGACAAGCCTCAACGAGGCCCGCAGCCCGAGGATTTAGGCGGTGAGTTTCTTGAGCGTGCTGAGGGTGGTTTCCCACTCTTTATGGTCGAGATCTTCAATGATCCGACGGCGAATCCGGTCCCACTTGGAGAGCGCCTCATCAAGGGCCGCGCATCCGGAGGGGGTTAGTTCGTACAGTCGGACTCTCCTATCCTCACCTCTGCTCTCCTTGACCAAACCGCGACGTTCGAGGACGTCCATTGTTCGAGAGGTTGTGCTTACGTCCGAACCGAGACGGCGGGCAATCTCACTACCGCTGGCCGGCTCATCAACACCGGTGTTCACGAGCACCGCGAATTGCGGGAGCGTTAGCTCGCTGGAACGGAACTCCTCCTCGAACTGCCGGGTCACCCGCTTGTACGCCTTGCCGAGATTGTAGCCCGGACAGTTGTCCAGAACAAACTGCAGCGCCTCTTGACTCGCCTCCAAATTGCGCCTTGACCTCTTCTTTTTTCTCCTGGCCTCCCAGGAACCTGTATGTGTAGCGGCGTTCCGCTTCATTGGTATATGCCTCCTAAGGGCGTGTTACTAATAGGTCAGAGTATACGAAATTTTCACCTGATTAGTCATCCTCCTGTTGACAGTTGCATGTGCATACAACTAATTTGCATGGA
>CAYZHV010000121.1:0-203 GCA_964478055.1 uncultured Spirochaetaceae bacterium
CCGGGCACAGCGTCCGCTGCTGGCTCCACGAGAAGCTCGAACCGCATCAGGCGGAACGACTCTGGCCGGCCACCGCGGAGAGTAGCGGAAGCAGCGACAGTGGCGAAAAAACCGGAGTGGATCATGGCTGATACGCAGAACAGTGAGCTAGGGACCACAAATGGCCGGGAGCCGGTACTTTCGGTTTCCGGGCTCAAAAAGCA
>CAYZHV010000121.1:213-11079 GCA_964478055.1 uncultured Spirochaetaceae bacterium
GCACTTTCCCATCAAGACCGGTGTCTTCAGCCGGGTTACAGGCCACGTAAAGGCGGTGGACGGCCTCAGCTTCAGCATATTCCCCGGGGAAACCTTCGCCCTTGTAGGCGAGAGCGGCTGCGGAAAGAGCACCACCGGCCAGGTGATTCTGCGGCTCCAGCCTGCCACGGAGGGTAGTGTTCGCTTTAACGGGGAAGATGTCTACGGCGCCCAGGGTGACCGTATGCGAACGTTGCGCAAAGAGATGCAGATCGTATTTCAGGATCCTTACAGCGCACTCAACCCTCGGATGACGGTCGGCGCCGCCATACGGGAGATACTCTCGGTTCACGACATCGCTCGAGGAACCGAGGCACAGGACCGGGTGGAGGACGTGCTCCGCCGCTGTGGGCTGCAACCCTATCACTCCCGTCGCTATCCGCACGAGTTTTCCGGGGGGCAGCGTCAACGGGTTGTCATTGCCCGGGCCCTCGCCCTGGACCCTACCTTTGTGGTGGCTGACGAGCCGATCTCAGCGCTTGACGTGAGTATCCAGAGCCAGATCATAAATCTCCTCGAGGACCTGCAGGAGGAGTTCGACCTTACCTACCTCTTTATTAGCCACGACCTGAGCGTGGTCAAGCACATTGCCGACCGGGTGGGGGTGATGTACCTCGGCAAACTCGTTGAGGTGGCGGAAAAGCGTGAGTTTTACGATAACCCCCTCCACCCTTACAGTCAGGCCCTGCTCTCTGCTATTCCGGTGAGTGATCCCACTTACAAGAAGAAGCGAATAATCTTGAAGGGAGATGTACCGAGCCCCGCAAATCCGCCGTCGGGCTGCCCTTTCCACACACGCTGTCCCGTTGCTATGGATGTGTGCAAGCGGGTGGTTCCGAAGCTACTTCCTACGCCCTCGGGACATTACGCCGCCTGCCATCGCGTCCATCCTCCGGAGATGAGCGAGAAGGTTGCGGCGAGTGAAGCTAACGCCACCGAAGCTACCGACGGAGCGAGAGCCTAGAGTGGGATTGTTCCGACGGGGCAATGGAAAAGGCGGCGATAGATATAGGATTTCCGATATCTTCGCCCTCATTGTCGCCGCTTTGCAGGTGATTCTCCCGATTGTTCTAATAATCCTTCTCGCCGTTCTTCTCGCCTACGGGCTTTTCATTCTCCTGTTCGGCTAGGTCTGCGTCGGAGAACGCTCTAGAGGACCTTTGTCGCAACCCGGCGCCTGGCTGCTCGCATTAGCCCATCCTCCGCCCGGGCGTTGACCGGACGGTGGCGGACCCGCGCTTGATGGGCCTGCGCCGCCGGCCGTACCCTCTACATAGTAGGAGGAAGAAAGCATGAAGCTTAGAAGCAACGCCTTTTCCGAGGAAAGCGCCATACCAAAGCAGTACAGCTGTGACGGCCAGGACATCTCTCCGCCCCTGCAGTGGCAGGATGTTCCTGCGGGGACCGAGACCTTTGTTCTCATCGCAGACGACCCTGACGCACCGGTGGGAACCTGGGTCCACTGGGTTATCTACGACATCCCCGAGCGTGCTCGAGAACTGCAGGAGAACTATCCGAAGCAGGAAGTGGACTCAGACGGCAGCAAGCAGGGCGTTAACGACTTCAAGAAGATCGGCTACGGCGGGCCGTGCCCACCCGGAGGTACTCACCGTTACTACTTCAAGCTCTACGCCCTGGATACATCTCTTGACGCCGAAGCCGGTTTGTCCAAGAACGAGATACTCAAGCGCATGGAAAACCACGTCCTCGACGAGGCGCAGCTCATGGGGACCTATAGCCGCTAATTCATCGGCTCTTCTCGCTGTACCAGCTGAAGCGCCATACCGAAGGGGTCTCGAAGCATCGCCAGGGTATCGCCCTTTACCGTGTTCGGTCCGTCGATGAGTGTTGCCCCCGCGGCCTCGAGGCGCTTGGTCTCTTTTTCGACATCATCCACCGAAAAAGCTAGGTGCATCATGAGCGGGTGCATATCAGCGTAGGGTAGGACCTTCGCCTCGCTCTTCTGGTAGATCTCGAGAATAACCCGACCCGTCGAATCCGCGAGAAAGCTCATGTTCCCCGGCACGCTTCGAACCACCGAGAGACCGAGGTGCTCGGTGTACCACGACTCCGCCTTGCTCTTATCCGCCACGTTCAATGCAAAATGCTCAAATTTCATGGTTGAAGCATAGCACCCGGCGACTCCCGCGGCAACGGCGGGCAATACTGACTGGCGGCTTCCGAACACCCGAGAGCTCATGAGCCTCGCCCACTTCGGACAAACCGACATGGCCGCCTGGCCGGTGCGGGAAGGTGAATAGAGAAGAAGGAACTATACCGCTGTTAACGGAGTAATCTCACTGTTTGTCTGTTTCACGCCCATCTATTCTCGTGGTACGCTGTGTAAGGGTCCTGGCGTGCAGGTTATCCTTCCGGCGACGATTACCATCTCCCTCTTCTATCTCGCCCTGGCGCTCTTTGTATTGCGCAACCGGCAGAAGCAGGAGGCGCACTACCTCCTGTCGGCTACTGCCGGGGCGCTCTTTCTCTGGACCTTTCTTGCCTACTTTGCTTACGCCGCCCCGACCTATCGGCAACTCCGGTTCTGGTACCACCTCTCATGCCTCGGGATGTTCTTCTACTATCCTCTGAATCATCACTTCGTTTTTTCCCTTACCAAGCCGTACCTCCCGATCGGTCGGCGAGTTTACTCGCTGATCGTCTACCTTCCTTTTGGCGTGTTTTTCATTCGGGAGCTGAACCTCGGGGTCTCAATGGCCGGATTCGAGCGTCTCTCCTTCGGGTGGAAGTTCCTCCCCGCCGCAGGCACTCCCTGGAGTACGGCCTGGGTCCTCTTGGCCAGCGCCTCGGCAATTGCCTCGATAATCTACATGGCCCGGGCGGCGCGGAAGACGACGCTCAACCGGGAGCGTAAGCAGTTCCGCCTGCTTAGAACGGCCCTCGCAGCTACTCTGCTAATCACCCTTGGCGAGTATCTTCTCGCGGCTCGGGTCATCCCCGCTTGGACGGTGGTGCTTTCTCCGATCCTTCAGTCACCATGGATTCTGGCGATGGTAGTCGCCATAGAAAAGTACCAGTTCATGAACCTCATGCCTGAGGCGGTGGCCAAAGACATACTCCGAATCACGGATGAGGCGATTCTCCTTGTGGACATCGAGGGGAAGGTAGTCTACGCGAACCCGAGTGCCCGCCGCCTCGTCGGCCACTATGGCCGGAGCACCTCGTTCCTGCCGGGACTCTTCGAGGTGCCCCGGGAGCTCCACGCTGTCGTAGAAACCTCCGATACCGTGCCGGAGACGTCGGTGACGGCGGAGGCATCGGCGGCGGACGGGGCCCATCGTAGGCCGCAGATGGTTACCCGCACCATTGTCGTGGGCTCTCAGGTCTATCGGGTCCGGTATCGGGCGGTCTACGACAAGTTTGGCGATTTCCTCGGTATCCTGATACTTTGCGCCCTCCTTCGGGCGCTATCCAGCGCGCAAAGAGAGTTCGGCCTAACCGACCGCGAGCAGGAAGTGCTCGAGCTCCTGGTTACCGGCTGGACCAACGCGGACGTGGCGAACTCTCTGGGCATCACTGAGCGCACCGTAAAGGCGCACATTTCGAGCATCTACGCCAAGCTGGGGGTGGTGAACAAGGTGGAGCTGCTCAATATGATCGCCGCCGCCGATGCCTATTAATCCCGTCTGCTATCTGTCCCCCGCCCCGGGACGTCGCCTGCAGACTGCGGGTCACCTTCAGTTCCCGCGAGTACCTCGATTGTGGTACAATCCCAACCAGATACACATACCGTTCAACAACTATAATCACCTTTGGAGGACGTAAATCAATGGATAATCGCGCTATTGAAGCAACTGCACTCTCGGTCCGAACTCTTACGATGGACGCGGTGCAGAAGGCAAACTCCGGACATCCGGGGCTTCCCATGGGCGTCGCGGAACTCGGCGCGCTTCTGTACGGAGAGATTCTCAATCACAATCCCGAAAACCCTGACTGGCCTAATCGTGACCGTTTTGTGCTTTCCGCCGGGCACGGTTCGATGTTTCTCTATTCTTTGCTCCATCTCTCGGGCTACGACCTTCCTTTGGAAGAGCTCAAGAACTTTCGGCAGGTTGGTTCCAAGACTCCGGGCCACCCGGAGTATGGTCACACTGTCGGCGTGGAGACAACTACTGGCCCCTTAGGACAGGGTGTTGCCAACGGCGTTGGTATGGCTATCGCCGAGCGCATGATGGCCGGCCGATTTAACACGAAAGATCACACGGTCGTTGACAACTACACTTACGTCCTAGCCGGGGACGGGTGCCTCATGGAGGGCATCAGCTCCGAGGCATCTTCTCTCGCTGGACACCTCGGCCTCGGCAAGCTGATCATGTTTTATGACTCCAACAAGATCAGTATCGAGGGTTCCACGGAGCTCGCCTTTACCGAAAACGTGGCGGATCGCTACCGCGCCTACGGCTGGCATGTCCAGGAGGGCGACGCCTACGATGTGGACGGCATTCGCAAGCTTGTTGATGCGGCCAAGAAAGAGTCTTCCAAGCCGAGCATTATTATTCTCAAGTCCCTCATCGGAAAGGGATCCCCGAACAAGGCGGGAACCCACGGCGTTCACGGCGCCGCGCTGGGCGAGGATGAGTGCAAAGCCGCAAAGAAAGAGCTCGGGGTGGATGAGAACAGCCAGTTCTACATCGACCCGGCGGCTACGGCTTACTTCGCCGAGTACAAAAAGGAGCTCGCGGACCGGTACCGAGCCTGGAAGAACGAGTTCGACGCCTGGAGCAAGGCGAACCCTGGTCTCTTCGCGCAGTGGCAGGAGACGGTGACTTCCGGGGACCTCTCGGACCTTCTCAAGGACGTGAGCCTTCCTGAGTACGAGCCGGGCTCGAAGACCGCCACCCGAAAGGCGAGCGGCGCGGCCCTGCAGGCGCTGGCCAAGCTTCTTCCGAACCTCGTCGGCGGCTCCGCGGACCTCGCGCCCTCCAACAACACCGCTCTCCCGGATTACGGCGATTTTTCCGTCGACCATCCGCAAGGCAGGACCCTGCACTTCGGCGTTCGGGAGCTCGCCATGGGTGCCATATCCAACGGTATCGCCCTCTATGGCGGCCTGCGCCCCTTCTGCGCGACCTTCCTCGTCTTTTCCGACTATGCCCGGCCGGCCATGCGCCTCGCCGCACTGATGAACATTCCGGTGGTTTACATTCTCACCCACGACTCTGTCTATCTCGGTGAGGATGGTCCTACCCACCAGCCGATCGAGCATCTCGCGGCGCTCCGGGCGATCCCGAATATGCGCGTCCTGCGGCCTGCGGACGGTGATGAGACAAACGAAGCGTGGCTCATGGCGCTCGAGCATCAAGGGCCCACTTCTCTTGCTCTTACCCGACAGGGACTCCCCACCCTGGAGAAGGCGGACAAGAACTGGCGCAAGAACATGCGCAGAGGCGGCTATATCGTCATCGACACCGAGGGCGAGCCGGAGGTGGTCATCGTGGCCACGGGAAGCGAAGTCTCCATGGCGGTGGAAGCGGCCAAGCGGTCAAAGAAGAAGGTGCGGGTCGTCTCCATTATCTCCCGGGAGCTCTTCCTCTCCCAGGACCAAGGTTTTCAGACAAGCCTGGTGCCCAGGAACGCCAAGGTCGTGGTAGCCGAGGCGGGCATTTGCCAGGGATGGGAAGTCTTTGGCGGCCGGGAGGCGGACCATCACTGCCTCCACGGCTTTGGCGCCTCGGGACCGGGTAACGCGGTTGCAGAGGCTATGGGCCTCACCGTTGATAATCTGGTCAAGAAGATCGACGGGTAACTTGAACGGACGACACCGACGGCGTCGCTGCAGCAATGCGGCGGCGCCGCTTCTATTTTCAGAGGAGGCATGAAATGAGCGGTTATTTGCTGGGACTCGACGTAGGAAGCTCCTCGGTCAAGGCGTCTCTTCTCGCTATTGATGACGGGCGACGGGTCGATGCGGCCACCTGTCCGAAGACCGAAATGAAGATCAACGCCCCCCGGTCTGGCTGGGCCGAGCAGGAGCCGGAGATGTGGTGGCGCTACGTTGGAGAGGCGATCGAGGAGCTCAGGCTCCGGCACAAGAAAGAGGTGGAAGCGATCAAGGCTGTCGGAATCTCCTATCAAATGCACGGCCTGGTTCCGGTGGACAAGAGCGGCGAGGTCCTGCGTCCATCCATAATCTGGTGCGACAGCCGGGCGGTCTCTCACGGTAACGCCGCCTTCGACGCTCTGGGCCCGGAAAAGGTCCTCAGCACCCTGCTCAACTCTCCGGGCAATTTCACAGCCGCGAAGCTCGCCTGGGTCAAGGAAAACGAGCCGGAGCTCTATAATCGCATCTGGAAGATCATGCTTCCCGGAGACTACATCGCCTACCGGCTTACCGGAGAAGTTCGCACCACCTATTCCGGTCTCTCCGAGGGGATCTTCTGGGACTTTACCAAGAATGGAGTCTCCACGGAGCTCCTGGACTACTTCGGCTTCGACCCTGCCCTGCTACCCGAGGCGCACGAGAGCTTTACCACCCTCGGCACCGTGGAGTCCCGAATAGCCCGGGAGATTGGGCTCCCGGCGGGGGTGCCGGTGAGCTACCGGGCTGGAGATCAGCCGAACAACGCCTTCTCTCTGCGAGTCCTCGAGCCCGGAGAGCTTGCCGCCACCGCCGGGACCTCCGGTGTGGTCTACGGTATTGTAGATAAGGCGGTCTACGAGACCAAATCCCGGGTGAACACCTTTGTCCACGTCAATCACCGTAGCGGCGGAAGCAAGGAGAACCGATTCGGTGTGCTTCTCGCTCTGAACGGAACGGGAATCCTCAACAAGTGGACCAAGCAGGTCGCAGCGGACCCCGTTGAGGGAGAACCGATCGACTACGGCAAGATCAACGAAATCGCCGGGAGAGCCCCGATCGGTTCCAAGGGACTCGTCTTTCTCCCCTTCGGAAACGGCGCTGAGCGTATGCTCGAGAACCAGGATGTTAACGCTTCGCTACACAATCTCAACTTCAACATCCACGATCGACCGGAGCTCTTCCGAGCGGCCCAGGAGGGCATCGTCTTTGCCCTGAACTTTGGCATCGAGATCATGCGGGATATGGGCCTCTCCATCCAGACTGTACGGGCTGGAGACGCAAACATGTTCCTGAGCCCGATTTTCCGGGAGGCCTTTGCCACGACGACCGGGACAACCGTGGAGCTCTACTCCACGGACGGCTCCGAGGGGGCAGCCCGGGGCGCCGGTGTGGGTGCGGGGATCTACAAGGATTTTGATGAAGCGTATCGCGGTTTGGAGCTCAAGGAGCGAGTCGAGCCTGACAGCGCCAAGAAGGACGCCTACCGAGAGGCATACGAAACCTGGCAGAAGGTGCTCGAGGAGCGGGTTCTCGGCTAGTAATCCAGGACGATCTCTTCTTCTACGGAGTTGTCGGTGTACTTGATCATCAGGGTCTCCGTGCTGGGCTCGTAGTGCCGGCCCTTGATGTACGCCTCGAAGAAGGGATCGTTTCGCCAAACCCTGCCGAAGAGGTTCATCGACTCGAAGGGCGAAATACCCTGCATGAGGATGTAGTGGGTTCGGTTTCTCGGGTAACTGAGGGCGAAGCGGTACTGATCCTCGGTTATCTCTATCTCCGTGAAGTTCACGACAGTCCAGACAAAGCTACCTGCTCCGAGCTCCTCGTAGAGACTGATCATTCTCGGATAGTTCGGATTATCCCGTAGGATCGGATAGAGGCGCTCGGGGCCGAAGGAGCCGGTGGAGCTCTGAATCGTTGAGCCGGAAATGTAAAGGGTCTCCGGAAGAAATCCGAACTGATCGGCGAGCTCGAGGGCAGAGAGCACAAGGTTCCGCCCGATCATGACCATTCGAGCGTCATCCTCCCGGCCGCCCTGGAGACTGAGGAGGTGTCCGGCAAGGACCGAGAGAGCAACATCGACTTCCCCCTGCCCGGTTTCCACGAAGAAGCCTCGGTCCGTTTGGATTATTGCTGGGTAGATTCGTTCCTCGACAATCGGTCGAAATCGTGACATCACCGCTTCGCTCTCCTCGGTGATGTGATCGACGTCGACATAGTTCCTGAGCATCCCGATGGCCGTCCCGATCGGAACTTGCAGGTAGTCGACGTAGGAGGCGAACTCGAGAGTCGATCTGAAAAGCTCCTCGCTCCCTCTCAGGGCAGCAAAGGGAAGGAGATTCTCCCGCTCGAAGACCGCGGGGTCTCTGCTTACCACCTGTTCTTCGATGGCCGCAGCGGTTTCTTCGTCCTGTTCCAGGAACCGCAGAGTAACGTCCCGGAGATCGCCCAAAAAGACCGCTGAGAGAAGCCCCACTTCCTCCGGGTGGAGATCCGCGGCCCGGCGCATCTGATTAAAGGCGACGGTGTAATTATCCCGGTTCCACGCTTCCGCGAGGTAGGCGGTGAGGATCTGCTCACTAAATCGTGGGGAGGTTCCACGCATCAGCCAGGTTCCCGTGCCACCGTTGTACCGTCTGTTTCCCCAATCCCGATACGCCTGGTCGAAGTAGCCGTTGAGCTCTCCGGTGTAGCGGTCGTCCGGGACAGCTCGTTCCATAGAAGAAAAGGCCGTCGCCACCACGTCGAGGCGCTCCTCGGTGAGCCGGGCGTAGCGCACGGTCTGTGCTCCAAAGCCCGCAGGAACAACGATGCTGTCCACTTCGACTGTCGCCTCTTGAGGGAGGGAGACAAAGTACGTTGTCTCCTCGTCCACTGCCACTGCCAGCGTTCCCTCCTGGGCGCCTTCGGGCTCGACTCGCTCTACCCGGTCGGTGAGGGAGAAGGGGAGCTCCAGAGAGACCACCTGTTCGGTTCCCTCCACGGCATTGACCTCGGTGGTGATAAGGAGCTCCTCATCGTCGTCCCCGGTAATCTGATACTGCACGGTCGCCAGGGGCTGCACCTCCGCCGCCGGTGGTGGCAGTGTGTCCTCGCTCCCCTCGGCTAGCTTGAGAAAGAGAGAAATTCCCTGTCCCGAGAGATCATACCGGTAGGGTGTGAGGGGTATGGACTCACCCTCGGCGGTGCGCAGGCGTGCGGTGCCGGAGTTGGTAAAGTCGAAGAGGAGCCCCTGAAAGCTCACCTCCGCAGCGGTGATCTCCGATCGGGGCGCCTGTTGCTGCTCTTCATCCACCACGCCGGTGAATGAGAGATCTTGTATGGAAAAGGATACGCTGGTGGTTCCGGAAAACTGCAAAAAAAGAAGGAGAAGGATGACGCCGACATATACCAGTGGAATAAGGAGGTAACGGCGGCCAACCCGGGTATGCATAGGCGGGACTGTAGCAGGATTTGAACTTCAAAGCAAGTTTCGCTATCATTGGGCCGCTTATGAAGATAACCCATTTTCTTCTGCTCGCCGTCCTATCGGTGATGGTGTTCTTTGGCTGCGCGACGCCTCCGGCGGAGGCCCCGCCGGAACCGGAGGAAGAAGCACCGGCGGAAGAGCCGATAATCGATCCCGCCGAAGAGGCGTACGAGAGTATCAGTCTCGCCATGGCCGCGGGGGACCCGGAGGCGGCAATCGCCGCCTATGAGAAGGCGGAACTCGAGAATCCCGACGAGCCCGAAACACAAGTGCTCCTGGCCAACCTCTATATGACCGCCGGCCAGATCGGCGAGGCCGAGCGCATTCTGGACCAGGTCCTCGCGATCAATCCTGAGAACAGCGATGCGCTCTACGCCAAGGCGCTCATAGCCGGCGCCCGTGGAGACCGAAGCGCGAAAAAGGAGCTTCTCACCAGGGTGGTAGAGCAGGAGCCGGAGAACGCCTCGGCCCAGGCAGCCCTGGGGGAGGTGCATCTCGAGAATCGTAACTACGTCTGGGCTGAAGAGTCCTTCGAGGCGAGTTTGGACGCGGAGCCGGATAACTTTGTCGCTCTCCAGGGTCTGGGAAACGTCAAGCTTCGTACCGACAAGCCCGAGGAAGCGGAAGAGTACCTGAGCCAGGCGATCGAGGAGCGGGAGGACTACCCCTTTACCTATGTTGATCGGGGCCGGGCACGAATCCTGCAGGACCGCTACGGCGAGGCCGAGGGCGACCTGAACCGCGCCATTGAGCTCGAACCGGAGTTTCCCTGGAACTACCTCGACCGGGGACGGGTCCGGGCGCAAAGGAACAATCTGGAGGGTGCTGAGGCGGACTTTACGAGAGCGATCGACCTCAACGACGATATCTTTCTCGCCTACGTCTATCGCGCCCGGATGAGAGATCGCCTGGACAAGGACGTTGCGGCGATAGAGGACTACGAGCAGGCGATTCAGATGCGCCCGGACTACCATCCCGCCTACGCACCCCTCGGCACGCTCTACTACGAAGACCAACAGTGGCGGAAGGCGCATGAGATGTTCGCCGAAAGCTACGAGAAGAGCGAGACCAAGGACCACGCCCAGGCGATTATGGCCTCCTTGGCGCTAAAGCGACTCGGAGAAGAACGGGAGGCTCGAGAGTACTTACGGGAAAAGATCGATCAGTTTCCGAGGAACTCCCTTTATTACCACGTGGGACGTTTCTACGTGGAGCCCTCCTACGAAGCGATCGCCTTCCGACAGCTCGAGGAGACGGAGGATCAGCTGCTGAAGAAGCGGATGAGCTTCTATATGGCCGCTCAATATGAGCTCAACGAGAGCCATACCCTTGCCCGGCGACTCTATGCTAAAGTAACCGATCAGCAGCTTGCAGGCTTCCTCGAGCGACGACTCGCGGAGTTACGCCTCTCAGAGCTGCGGGAATAGCTATGCGTGGAATACAGGAGCTCAAGGCAACCCTTGATCCGGAGCGGCAGATTATTATTCAGGCTCACGACTTTCCGGATCATGACGCCGTGGCTTCGGCCTTTGCTCTT
>CAYZHV010000122.1:0-11061 GCA_964478055.1 uncultured Spirochaetaceae bacterium
GCGTGAACTGGTTCCAGTACTCGTTTCGCTGCCGGCCGCACCAGATCGCCCGGGCCAGCAGTCTTCGTTCATTCTCCTCGTAGAGGATCACAAAGAGCCGTCTCTCCGAGCTCTCCCGAAAGACTGGCCCTCCCTCGGCAAACTCGAGCTCCCCGGCGACATAGAAGGGGGTTCCTTCGGGCAAAGATCCAAGGGCTTCCCAGGAAAGCACCCTGGGAGTCTCATCTCTTCGAGGGCCGGCGCGACCTCCGGGCTCCACGGCCGGCACCGCGTATATGGAAACGCCTTGCAACTCCAGGGCCACGGAGAGATGGCCGTCGGAGACCCAGACACGGTGGTCTCCCTGCACCGCTTCCAGACGGCCATAGAAACGGTACGCGGCGGAGCGACCGGTACGAAGGGCGGCGTAGGAGAGAATGGGCATCAGGGAGCTCTCCACCACCCGACGGCGGAATCGACGCCACCTTGCCCTGACAACGAAGGCCCCCACCCCGGGAACCAGAATGTAGAAGAAGAATACCGTTGCCAGAATGGCCGTTGCCTGGTTCATCTTGCTTGCCCTCGCTGCCACATTTGTAATACCCTTACCCATCGAAATGATAGAACGTATCGTAGTTGGAAATCTCTACACTAACTCCTACATCGCCTCGGTATCGAAGAAGGAGTGCATACTCATTGATCCCGGCGCGGATGTGGAGAAGCTGATTCAGCGGCTCGAGGCAATCAACATGACCCCTCTGGCTATCGTCTTTACTCATGGCCATCTCGATCACACCGGGGCCACCCGGGGTATACTCGAGCATTTTGCCCAGCGAGACGCAGAGATTCAAGTTGGCATCCACAAAGGTGATGATAGCTTTCTCGGGAGCTCCGGCATCGAAGCAAACAAGGCGACCTTCGAGTTTTTTGGTGAGCGGGGATTGGCAGCTTACGAGGAGCTCGTAAAGCCGTTGCCGGAGGCGGACTTCTACATCGACGAAGGGGACACCCTCCTCGACACGGACTTGACGATTATGCACACTCCGGGCCATACGCGAGGTAGCATTTCCATCTATAGCGAGAGCAGGAAGGTGGTCTTCTCCGGGGATACGCTCTTCTTTCACTCCATCGGCCGTAGCGACGTCCCCTTGGGGGACGAAGAGACCCTCAAGACCACCATCAAGGAGCGACTCTTCACCCTGCCTGAGGAGACCCGGCTCTTTCCCGGGCACGGGCCGGTCTCGACGATCGAGCGAGAAATCATGAACAACCCTTTGGTGAGTGATGGAGCGACGATCTAGGCGAGCAGGTTAACCAGGGAGCCGAGGGATAGTTCTTTCCAGCCCGCGGCGAAACCGGAGTTATCGAGACTGGCGAGCTCCTGACGCAGTTGTTTGCTCAGGTCTTCGATCTGTCGGTCTACCTGCTGGGCCGAGGCACTCTTCCCCGCCTCGGGAGCCGTACCTTTGAGACGGGTCAACCTGTCGATCAGGTTGTCCAGCGCTCGGAGCCGAGAAATTGTGAAACCGCCCTCCCCGCGAGACGGAATCCCCTGAATATGCTTCAGTCTGGCGTACACGCCGCCCCGGGTTGGGAGGGAGACCGGTCCGTTTCCATACCGGGCTCTCAGTATGCTCGAGAGCGTTACATTCTGTAGGGGTGTTTCGGTAATCACGACCACCACCTCCCGACTAAGGTATCGGAAAGTGGGGCCTAATCTTTAGAAGTACCGACTCCTGGAATTATCGGTTTCTACGCTCTATCTCGTTCTGATACTCAACCCGATAAAGGGCGTAAGGGATCGCCTCGAGACGCTCTTTCGGGATCGGTTTGCCGCTCTTCAGACAGATTCCGTAATTGCCGTTGTCTATGCGAGCAAGGGCCGCTTCGATAAGGCGAAGACGCTTCATCTCCTGGGAGCCGAGGCTGCTGAGTATCTTCTTGTCAACGTCGGAGCTCGCCACATCCACGAGGTCCTTCGTGTCGCTGGAGCTGACAATCTCTCGAAACTCCTCATCTTCCTGCATGAGGTTCTGGAGAATCTCGGTCTTCATTTCCTCCAGGCGAGTCTTCATCTTTTCGATGAACGCGCTGTCCATATCTGCCTTCCTTGCTACGGTGTTATAGTTCGCAGAAAAACGCCCTAACACTACTCAAACCGGAAGAAATGTCAAGCCTTCCGGGAGAATTGGACGCAATTGACGATGCAATTGAAAGCGCGTATAGTACCCATACAACTAAACAACAGGAGGAGCCGTGGCGAAAGAAGAAGCCATCGAAGTAGAAGGCATCGTCAAAGAGTCTCTCCCGAACACGATGTTTCGGGTGGAGCTCAAGAATGGACACACCATCCTAACGCATCTTTCCGGCAAGATGAGGAAGCACTACATCCGCATCGTTCCGGGTGACAAAGTAAAAGTAGCACTTTCCCCGTACGATCTCAGCCGAGGTCGCATCATTTATCGAGAGCGCTGACGGCACACCGCCCAGACGGCGCCGTCCCCACCTTCCTTCGCCGGCGGTATCCCAGTCTCGCCGACGAGGGGATGATTTTTCACGTATTCGCGAACTACCTCGAGAAGCTTGGCTCCCTTGGGGGAGTGTATCCCCTTGCCGTGGACGACAAGAATCCGTCGACGCTCCCCGGGAAGCGTGTTGCGCCGAATGGCCTCCTCCAAGAGCTCTATCGCCTGCTCCGAGGTGAGCCCGTGAAGGTCAACGACCTCCTGCACCGGCAGCCGTCGTCCCGCGACGGCTCGCTTTCCGGTGGCGCCTCCGGGAGCGGCTTTCTCCCTGGCACTCTTCTTTGAAGGCGGATAGAGTTCGAGAGCCTCTTCCATCGGACTCTTATCCTTCTCCCCGCCCTGTCGCAGCTCTTCCCACTTCCTTAGGGTTTCCCCGAAATCATCCATCTCCCGTCGCTCCCAGTAGCAGTTGCTCCGCCTCGAGCCAACCCTCAACGCCGAGACCAGTCCGCACGAGGACAAATTCCTGGTGACGCAGATCCACTTGCACGGCGGTCCCCTGAGGCAGGGTAAGCCAGGTATCCGCGTCGGGCTCCGGGATTCGCAGCATTTGTGCCACCTCGGAACGGACCACGCCTCGCCCTTCGGTCTCTATACGCACAGCCTGAATCAACACCAAGGAGCCGAGGAGGGTAAGAATGAGGAAGAGAGTTCCGAAAATGACCCGCTGCCCCTTGGCCCGGAAAGGAAGAAGTACCACCAGAGGGAGTCCCACGTTAAAGAGGAGGAGTAACCCGATGAGTGCTATGTCCGGATCAACGAACCTTGGCACGTCAACTTGCTGTTCGAGACCGTACTCCTCTTCCACGGTTCTCAGCACCGCCCGATGCTCCGAGTCTGCCTGATCGAATCGAACCGCCTCCCGAAACCCGTGAACAGCCTCCCCACGAGAACCCAGGAAGTAGGCAGCTACGCCGTAATTGTGATGGAGGGAGCTGTTACGCCCCATCTGCTCCGCCAGAGCGGTATAGGCGCCGAGGGCCTCGGCGTAGGCCCCGGTCTCGAAGTGCCGCTCTGCCCGTCCGAGTTGCGCTTCCAGCCGCTCGGACTCTCCTGTTAGGGGAAGCACGGTCAGCAGCCCCGCAACCAGTATCGCCGCCGCCGCTGGAGCTGCTCTGCGGCGCTGCAGCGTGACGCTTACGCCGATAACGAGGAGTATTCCGGGGCCGATCAGAAAAAGAAGATAGGAGCCGCTCTCACGGTGACTAAAGGCCTCCTCTTCCGCCAGTATCTCCTCCACCGAGAGAAGACTCAGATCCCGCTTCTCGCCCCGGGACTCCACGCTTCCGGGAGTGGGTAGAGCGTACTCGTATCTACCCCCCTCCACCGATCGGAGACGGCCTTCCTCAGGGTCGTAGAACTGAAAATCTGCTACCTCCAGGGTAGCCTGGTTTCCCTCACCGGGAGAGTAGCGCAGCGTAAGGGTCCGCTCTCCCTCGTAGCCGGAGCGGGAAGGAACCTGCCGACTCTGCTCTTGCCGGTCGAGCTCTATGAGGTTCTCCACCGCAACGGGGGGAAAGCTAAGAAAGGGGAGGTTGCCGGTCCCGGAGATCGTCATTCTCAGAGTAAGGCCCTCGATGACCTCGCCTTCCTCCTGAGAGACTTCCGCGGCGAAGTCAAACACCCCAATCGCCCCGGAATCCGGCTGCGTAGTGGGCGTGAGGGCGGTGATGTCCAGGAAGGGGGACTCCCTGGTTAGCTCCCCGAGGGTTACCGAGGCGGAAGGAACCCGGAGTCTCCCCTCCTCGGTGGGTGTGACCAAAAATACCGCCACCGGGACGTCGTAGAGGGTGGTCTCTTCCACCTGCCGAGAGCTAACCTCTCCAAGCCCACGGACCTCCTCGAAGACCCCACTACTCGGTGAATCCACGTCAATCGCGTCGGGGTAGTGCAAATCGAGCATGTTCCTCATTTCCAGATAGAGGGGCACGGTCTCTCCAACCAGCACCTCTGGGTCATCAATCCGCCAGCGCAGGTCAAACGGGACTCCCTGAGCTGTTCCGTCCAGGGATATCTCGATCAGCTGTTCCTCGGTCTCCAAGGGCTCCATGCCGAGCCCTTCCACCCGCATCGGCGGCAGCGCGGTGCGCCCCGGCGTACCCGCCTGGAGTTGCAGAATAATCAGTGTCCCCGAGAGAACAGAGTTGTTTACCAGCCTCCGAGACTCCGTGAGAAGGGGCTCACCCACGAGCGTAAGCCGGTCCGGTAGCCCCGGGAGCAAGAAGTTGAGCTCGTCGGGATCGGAACCGGGGACAAAGATCTCCACGGTGATCCGCTCTCCCTGACCGACCAGGTCACTGGAGAGCTCCATTGTGAGACCGGGACGTTCCTGGGCGTCGAGGCTTCCCGCGAAGAGCAGGAAGAGAAGCGCCCCGCTTACCAGTCGCGCTGATAGTCCGATGTTTCGCGCTCTCTGTTTGCTTCCCACCGCTGCTGTTCCTTTCTTCGCACAAACTCGAGGACCCGCAGGGCCTCCCGTCCGATATCCTCGCCCTCGCCCGTCTGCTGTTCTCCCGTCTGGGGTGTGAGTTGCTCCTCCGCCATAAGCCGCAGGAGCGTAAGCTCCAAGTTGATCTTGGCCGGGACGCTTCCGTTGTTGAGCCGAAGCGCCTCCTTGAAGGCGTCATACGCCTCTTCGTACTCGCCCCGATCGAAGTGGAACACCCCTCTATTGAAGCTAACCCTGTAGAGTAGTTCCTCGTCATTGCTTGCGTCCGCCTGCTCCCACATGCGAAGGGCCGCGTTGCCCTCCCCAAGGGCCTGATACACATTGCCAAGGTTATAGGAGACGTACTCGCCGGTCTCCGGTTCCTCCAAGAGGGTGAGATAGCTCACGATGGACTCCTGATACTCCCCGCGGCTGTAGTAATAGTTCCCCTGGAGCACCTCCAGGTGCCCCCGGACCGGTGCGCAGCCGCTCAGGAGAAGAAGCAGCAGGGTAACGGCGGAGACAGGTCCTAAAAGAGATTTCGCCATCGCAAAGCTCCGAGAAGAACGTAGAGGAAGAGAAAAAGGAGCGCCAGAGCAAGAAAGGTCTGGTAACGCTCCACCGACAAAGTTCGCAGGCCGTCCGCGGAAACGGATAGGTGGTGCTCCCTAAGGGTTCCGAGGAGAGAAGAGATCGCTCCGGCCTCGGAAAAGGAGAAGAACCCACCCCCGGTCTCCGAAGCCAGTCGCCTCAGGGCGGCGTAGTGAACCCGGGAGACTACAGGCTCACCCTCTTCGTCCGTGACAAAGTTGCCCTCCCCCAAGGGAATCCGAGCCCCGGTCTCCGTTCCCGCGGCCACCGCAAAAACCGGCACCTCCTGCCGTACAGCCTCTGCGATCACCGGCTCGAGCTCACCACCGCCCACACTCTCGCCGTCGCTAAAGAGCACCACGAGGCGGTGACGATTGACCCCCGAGGGGAACGCCGTCAGCGCCTCCTCCAGCCCTGCTGCGAGATCGGTACCCGGGGAGGTCATAATCTGAACCGAGAGGGCCGAGAGAAAATTTTCGATCGCAACGCTGTCCTCGGTCATCGGAACCGCGGTTACCGCGTCTCCCCGAAACACGACGACGGAGAACCTGCTGAAATCGAGCTCCCGGAGAGCTCCGCGCATGGCGTCTCTGGCCCGTCCGAGGCGGGAGGGAGAGACGTCCTGAGCGAGCATGCTCCGGGAAATGTCTACGGCGAAAACGAGATCCACTCCGCTTCTGTCGTCCTCGACGGTCCGCCGCCCCCAGCTAAAACCGCTCGCGGCGAGGACGGCAAAGACAAGGAACAGAAGCAGCAGAAGATTCTGGAAGAAAGACTTTACCAGAAAGACGTTGTACACCGAGCCCGAGCGCCAGCCGCCGGTAAGAAGAGCGAGGCGGCGTCGGCTTCTGCGATAGCCGTAAATGAGCAGACCCAAAACCGGCACGATGCCGAGGAGGTACCAGAGTGTCTCCGGATACAGCAGGCTCATAGCACCTCCCTCAGTATCACCACTTTCAAGAGAAGGTGAAGTACCAGGAGTCCCAGGGCGAGAAATATGAGCTCACGATGGTAGGGATCGGACACCACTCTCGTGCGAACCCGATGCTCTACTCGTTCCGAGGCATCGATCGCTCGAAAGACGTTTTCCAGGGTGCCCGGGGTGCCCGCGGAGAAATAGGAACCACCGCTGGAGTCCGCTACCGCCTTGAGGGCCTCCGGGTCGTAGCCGTCCCGGACGGTTCCACGATAGGTCTCTCCGGTTTCAGGGTTGGTGAACTCCACCGGAACCTCCTCGTCGGTACCGATGCCAATGGCGTAGATCTTGATTCCGAGCTCTCCTGCTACCTGGGAGGCGGTCTCCGGCCTTACATCTCCGGAGTTGTTTACGCCGTCGGTTATCAGGATTATCACCTTCTCCGAGGCCGGGCTCTGGGAGAGATGCAGTGCTGCCACCGCTATCCCCATGCCGATAGCGGTCCCGTCCCCGAGATCCATGATCCGCAACTCCTCCAGAGAACCGACGAGCTCCGGGTAATCCAGAGTTGGAGGCACTCGCAACGCCGCCTCCCCGGCAAAGGTGACTAGGCCTATTGCGTCATTCTCCCGACTCTCCACGAATGAGCGAATCACCCGCTGAGCAGTCTCAAATCGGTTGTAGGGACGAAAATCCTCCGCCGCCATGCTCGGGGACTCGTCCAGGACCACCATGATGTCCATCCCTCGGGTAAGATAGACCCGCTCCCGGGTTACCCGGGCGGGCCCGGCGAGGGCCACGATTACCACGATAAGAGCAAGCCAGAAGAGCAGTCCCGAAAACGCCTGCAACAGCTTACTCAGGTGGAAGGGAGCACGGTACTGACCCCGGGGGACCATTGCTATCGGTAGGGGTACGCGACTACCTCGGCCATGCCAAAGGTGGCGAAACCAGATCGCTGGAGGAACGAGCGCGAGAAGAAGAAGGAAGAGGGGGTCCTCAAACACCCACACGAGTCGCCTCCTTCCAGTGATGCAGATCATCCACCGCCTGGGCGATCCTTTCCAGGTCTTCGTTCCGGCGGTCCAGTGAGGTCTTTTGCCGTGCAAACTTCACCATATCCGCGTATCGATAGACCGAGAGAAGCTCTTCCGCCAGGTCCACCGGCAGTTTTACCTCCCGGAACCGTTCCGGAAGCTCCCGGGTAGTGGAGGACAAGAGCTCCGAGTGCACCCGCTGAGCCATATACTCCCGGAGGAGCTTTGTCGCCTCGATGTAAAAGCTCCTGCCGTCGAGGGAGGCCATCTCCTGCCGCAAGCTCTTGAGTCTGCTCCGGGCCCTCCGATAGGGCCGGTTCTCACGGTATGAGCCGATTATCCGGGCGATCCGCCGTCGCCCTCCTCTCCAGAGGAGAACCGTGGCGGTCGGCAAGAGAAGCAACGCCGACGCCACGAGGGTCACCAGGAGCTGCGTTCCCGGCAGAAGAGCTTGGCTCCGGGGCTCCTGAAGCCCCACCTCCGAGCCCTCAACAACCGAGTCCACGTAGATGCTCAACCCCGAAAGCCGCACCTCCCCGAGCTCCAGGGTCGGAATCGTAAGTGTCCCGGGTTGAAAGGGACGCACGCGGATGCGAACCAACCGCTCTATTCCCTCTCCTTGAATCTGCACCTGCAGGAGCTCTCCCCAGGCCGGGGTGGGAAGACTCTCGGGCGTTCGGAACCGGACCCCCGAGGGTATGCGCACTGTTGCCCGGATTTCCACGAGGTCGCCCACGAAAAACCGGCTCGGCAGAACGACACTCTGCGTCACCGTAGCCTCCGAGAACTCCTGCGCTCCGACCGCTACCGGACTCACCGCTGCGAAAAGGAGAAGGAACGCGAGGGCAGTAGCGAAGAGAGACGGAGGGCCGGAGGCTGAGGTCCCGGCACGGAGAGCGGGGCTTCTCACTTTCGGCGCCTCCGAAAAAAGCGAATAATCGCCTCCGCCGCGTCCTGCTCGCTCGATATCTCCAATGGGGTTGCCCCGGTCCTGAGACAGTCCCGAAACCACTGCTGTCGCTGCTGGGAGCGATACTCGCTGTAGTGCGAACGCACTCGTCGGGAGCTCGTCTGAACCCGGGCAGTCGCTCCGGTTTCCGGATCCTCAAAGGTCACCATGCCCACGTCCGGCAACTCCTGAAGGAGCGGGTCCGTGAGCCGAACGGCGATCACGTCGTGCTTCTTGGAGAGAATCGCAAGCTCTCGCTGGTACCCTTCCACAAAGAAATCCGAAATGACCACGCAAATACCCCTTCGTTTGAGGGATTCACCAACGGTTCTCAGCGCGAGGGGCAGGTTCGAGCCTTTTCCCTGGGGCTCCCGGTCCACAATTTCCTGAATCAGTCGAAGGGCGTGGCGCTGCCCCTTCACCGGCGGTATCCACTGCTCGATCTGGTCGCTAAAGAAAAGAGCTCCCACCTTGTCGTTATTCTGCACCGCCGCGAGGGCGAGGAGCGAAAAGAGCAGCTCCGCCGCTTCTTTGGCGGAGGACTCACCGCTTCCGAAGCGGAGGGAGGCCGAGGAGTCCACTACAACAAAGAGCGTGAGCTCCCGTTCCTCCCGAAAGGTCTTGGTATAAACGTTTCCGAGGCGACTGCTGACGTTCCAGTCGATAAGCCGAGCGTCGTCACCTTCCACGTACTCCCGGGTCTCGTCGAATTCGATACCCGGACCCTTGAAGACACTACGGTAGTTCCCGGCGAGGAGTTCTTCTACCAGGCGGCTCGAGGTAAGGCGCAGGCGCCGTATTCGTCTGTTTAAGGCTCGAGGATCGGATGCGCTCATTAGGGAACAGGTACTGCCGAGAGAAGAAGGCGAACGACGTCGTCGTTGGTCATCTCCTCAGCCTCCGCCTCATAGGAGAGAATTACCCGGTGCCTGAGGACATCCGGAGCGACAAACTTGACGTCCTCGGGGATCACGTAGCTGCGGCCGTCCATCATCGCCTTTACCTTGGCACACCGGTAGAGATAGATCGAAGCCCGAGGGGAGGCCCCAAACTCGATGTATCGCGAGAAGGCTCGGGAGCTCGCCGAGACATCGCGGCTCGCGCCGACCAGGGCGACGATGTACTCCTCGATACGCTCATCCACGGTGACCGAGGCGGCGATTTCCCGAAGTCTGCGAACGTCCGCTTTGAAAAGGGAGCGTTGGACCGGTATCTCCTGGGGCACGCCTACCCGCCTGAGAACCGAGAGCTCTTCCTCCTGCGTCGGGTAGTCCACAAAGAGCTTCAGAATGAAGCGGTCGAGCTGCGCCTCCGGCAGGGGATAGGTTCCCTCCTGCTCGATCGGGTTCTGCGTGGCGAGAACGAAAAAGGGCTCCGAGAGGTGGTAAGTGTTGTCCCCGATGGTGACCTGTCGCTCTTCCATCGCCTCGAGCATGGCGGACTGTACCTTGGCAGGAGCGCGGTTGATCTCATCCGCGAGAATTATGTTGGAAAAGATCGGCCCCTTTCGAGGTACGAACTCACCGGTCTGCTGCCGGTAGATCATCGTGCCGATAACGTCCGCCGGCAGAAGATCCGGGGTGAACTGAATTCGGCGAAAACTCGCGTCCACTACTTCCGCCAAGGTCTTGACGGTTAGAGTCTTCGCAAGGCCCGGGACACCCTCCAAAAGCACGTGTCCTCCCGCGAGGATACCGGTCAGAAGCCCCTCGATCATTCGTTCCTGGGCTACAATGCGCTTGCCTATTTCGCTCTTGGCCCGATCAACGAGCTCCTGAGCACGGCGAACCTGGACGTCCAGACTCCCCTCTGTAATCTCCTGATGTTCCATACTACTCCTCAGGTCCGATAATCTGCGTTCTCTCGCACATACTCGTAAGAAAGGTCGCTCCCGTAGACCGCTTCTCCCGGAGTGCCGTCTCCGAAGTCCACGACGATGGAGACTTCCCGATCGTGCTGCGGATACCCCTTTAGGGCAGGGTCCATGGCGCTGGCCCGGAGGCTTTCGGAAAGAGCCATTTCCTTTTCCGGGTCCAAGACAAAATGTCCGGCGGAGAAGACGGCGGTCCCGTCGATCTCGATGGTAAGGTTCTCGAGGCTCCCCTCCTCACTTAGGTCGCTGAGCCCGTCGCCGAGGGCCATCAAAATCCGGCCAACGTTCGGATCGTTTCCGTATATGGCGCTCTTGACCAGGGGCGAGTTGGAAACCCGCCGGGCGAGATAGAGCGCCCGCCCTTCCCCTGAGATGCCTCGCACCTCGACCCGGACAACGTGAGCGGTCCCCTCTCCGTTTCGCACAACCTGCCGGGAGAGCTCGCCGGTCAGTTCGTCCAGGGCGAGACCAAACTCAGCGGAATCCACGGGACCCGCCGAACCGGATGAGATAAGAAGGACCACGTCACTGGTACTCTGCTCGCCGTCAACTCCGATCCGATTAAAGCTCTTCTCAACACTACCACGAAGCAGTCCGGAAAGCTCCTCCCGGGGGAGTTCGAAGTCCGTCAGGACGACCGAGAGCATTGTCGCGAGATTGGGCTCGATCATTCCCGCGCCCTTGGCTATGCCGAAAACGCTCCCCTTGCCCAGATCTACCCGCTTCAGCTTCGGGTACCGGTCGGTAGTCATAATCGCCTCGG
>CAYZHV010000123.1:0-10574 GCA_964478055.1 uncultured Spirochaetaceae bacterium
GCCCGGCCGTCAGAACGTTGGAGAAAATCCAGTAGACCAGGAGTCCTGAGGGCATGTTGTAGAGAATGAAGAAGAACATCACCGGGAGTCCGAACTGCATGAACTTCATCTGTCCGGAGCTCTGGGCGGTACTGCTCTGCATGAGCATGCTCGTCAGGATCTGGCTTCCAAGGAAAAGTATCGGCAATAGCCGAATATCGTTCCAGCCGATAAGGGGAATCGTAAAGTCAAAGTGGAGGATCGAGTCCGGCGCGGAAAGGTCTGTAATCCAACCGGGTATAAAGGTCGCCCCCCGCAGATCGAAGTGGTTGTTAAAGAGTCCGAACATAGCGATAAAGAAGGGAAACTGCAGCAACATCGGCAGACAGCCACCAAGGGGATTGACCCCTTCTTTCTTGTAGAGCTCCGCCATCTCGGCGTTCATCTTCTGTGGGTTGTCTTTGTGCTTTTCTCGCAGCTCCTGAATCTTCGGCTGCAGGGTCTGCATCCTGCTGGTGGACTCGTAGCTTTTGTGAGTTAGCGGAAAGAGGAGAGCTTTCACAATAATGGTAAGAATAATGATCGCGATTCCGTAGTTCGGGACGACCTGGACGATCATTTGCAGGATGAACTTGAGAATGCTCTCGAGCCAGCCAAAGAGAAACCGGCGATCTACCACGGTATCGAGCTCGAGATTGCTTATGCCAAAGGCGTTCGCCTCGGCGTCGCTGTACCGTTCGAGAACCCGGGCAGTTTTTGGACCGACGTAGAACCGGTAGCGGTCGGTGCTGCGGCTCGATCGGATGACGGGCCGGACAAAGGACATAAAGGCGGTGTCTTCGAGCCCTGCCGCTTCTTCCTGAGAGAACACGATGCCGTACTGCGTGGAGTCCGGGACTCCTAGGATGGCAAAGTATTTTCCGGCGATGGCGGCCCAGCCGACTCGCTCCTCGATGCGCTCACTTCCGTTGCCACGGATGTTTACGTCCTCTCGGCTACCATCCTCGAGGTAGTGAAACCGGCGATACTCGTTTCGGTTGTCCAGGGTCTGATAGGTAGGTCCGATCTGAGGGCCCACGGTCAAGCTGTAAGCGGTTCCGTCAAAATTGAGGGGAATAAAGGCGTTCCGGGAATTCTCCAGGGTGATGTCGAGCTCGAAGAGGTACTCTCCAGGCTGGAACGTGTACCGCTTGATGAGGCGAAATGGGGCCTCTTCCTGGCCGGTAACGTAGAAGTCCCGGTAGTACTCCACAACGTTGGAGTCCGTGGTATCCCGACGAAAGAACATCGCCTCCGTCGGCGCTGCTTCGGCGCCGCCAAAAGCAGTGGTAAAGGCGCGTTGCTCCTCGGTTCCCCGAAGGATCATTTCCACCGGCTCATCACCATCCTGGTGCTTTAGGAGCTGAAAGCTCTCCACGGCACCGCCGACGGCAGAGAACTGCACCCGAACGGTATCGTTCTCGTAGACATAGTCCTCCTGAGGCGTCGCTCCCTGGATCGGAACGGGACGAACAACTCCCGGTGGAAGGTTCTCCAGGTTCTGCTGTTCCACCGCGGCGATCTCACCGGCCTCAGAGGGGCGTTCTTGGGTCTCGGTTCCCCCGGTAGGCTGCTGCTCAGGTTGCTCCTGCGCTGCCTGTTCGGTTTGCTCCCGAGGCTCCGGCGCCGGCTGGGGCGGGTAGAGGGTGTTTTGAATGATAAAACCAACCGTTATGACAATAACGGAGAGTACAACGGCAAGGAGGGTTCTCTTATCCATGCGTCACAGGTCCTTCTGATTCTGATATCAGACCGGCTCTTCGAAAAAGTCCCCTGAGCTGAGACATCCGCTCAGCAAGATTATCTCCGTCGGGGTAGACCACGCAGGCGAGATCGTATCCTTGCCGCATAGTAGGTTTCAGCTGACGGTAGGCCTCTCTAACAAGGCGACGAGCCCTGTTGCGCCGGACGGCGTTTCCGAAGGAACGGGTGGTGGCAAAGAGGATACGATTTCGCCCTAGGTTGTTCTCGAGAAAACGAACGTGGGCGCCATGCGTGCGAACACGACGCCCAAAACTGAACACCCGTCGAATTTCATCGGGTTTTCGAAGAATCTCGGCCTTAGTAAGGCTTTTTCTCATTGGCGACGGACAGCTTCTTGCGTCCCTTCGCCCGTCGTCGCTTCAGCACCTGCCGTCCGCCTCGGGTTTTCATCCGTTCCCGGAAGCCGAACTTGCGGTTTCTCTTTCGCCGGCTAGGCTGATATGTACGTTTCATTCTGCTCTCCTCACAGATCTTGGGTCAGTGTAAAAGTGGTTGCACAGTATACGGATATGGCCCTAGTGGGTCAATCTTGATCGCCCTCTTGCTCGTCTCTTTCGTGTATGTGCCGCCCCAGGGATTCCAGGCGTTCCCGAAGTCGCTCACTACCGATCTTTTTTAGGGCTTCTTTCTCATTTCTGCTCGGCTTCGGCTCCTCTTGTCGCTCCCGTTGACGCTCTTCCGGTGAAGGCTCCGCAGGATCCGCATGCTGAAAAGTGGCTCGGTCCATGGATGCCGCCGATTCTTCGCCTGAGTCGGCAACGCCTCCTGCTCTGCGCGCTCCCGTACGCTGCTCAGCGGAGCCGAGGCTTCCCTCTTCCACCAGGGTGAAATGAATGTTCCGGATCTCCAGATTCGGGTAGCGCTGCTGCAAAGTCTTGAGAATCCTCTCCCGCTGCATGTGGAGCTTTTGCATCCACCCCGGGTGGTCCACTTCCACAACGAGGGCGTGATTTCGTATGTCCACGGCGTCGGAGTGAGCCGCCAGATCAACGCCAACGATCCGGTGCCAGCTCTGAAAGAAATCGACATACCCCTGGGTATCCTGAATATTGTTGCGCTCGAAAAAGGCGCTCAGGAGTTTTCCCGCTCGTTTCATACGGCCTCCCGGGTTAGTTTGCCATCCGCCACGCGGTAGAGGAGCGTCCCCTCCTTACGGTAGCGCTGGTACTGCTCGTCCGGCAAGAAGGTAAAAAACGCCTGTTCGTACTCAGGCATGGCGTCAAAGAAGCGGCTCCTCCTTGCCGGATCGAGCTCCAGGAGCACGTCGTCAAAAAGGAGAAGCGGCAGGCGCCGCGCCTGTTCCTGGTAGAACTTAGCCTGAGCGACCCGTAGTATGAGCGAGACCAGGCGCATCTGGCCGGTGGATCCCACCTCGGTAAAGTCCCTGCCCCCCAAGTCGTAACGAAACTTGTCCCGGTGGGGCCCGCTGGTGGTTGTGCGAAAGTAGATATCCTGCTCCCGGCGGTCGGCAAGGGTGTCGAGGACTTCTCGGTGGGTTGGCGTTGCGTCCCGGGATGGCCTGGAAGCCCGGCGTGCCCCGGCGGCTCCCTCCGACGAGGCACTCACCTTTTTCGTCCCTGCACGCCAGGAAGGTCGGTAAAGAAGCTGCAAGGGCTCCGGAAGACCTGAAACCTCCCGAAAGAGCTCGCTAAAGGTGCGGTTGAACGCCTCCACCGCTACCCTCCGATTCTCCTGCAAATGTACTCCCGCCTCTGCAAGCTGCTCGTCATAGACCTCGAGGACGTCGTTGTGCCCCGCTTTGAGGGCGAGATTGCGGCTCTTGAGGATCCGCCGGTATCGGCGCATGTCGTCGATAAAGAGAGGGTTATACATGCTCAAGGTCTGATCGAGAAAGTAGCGCTGCATTTCCGGAGCGCCTTTGACGAATTCGATGTCATCGTGGCAGAAAACGACGCAGGGCATCACTGAGATGAGCTCCTTTCGATCGTCGATCTTCTTGCCGTCGAGCTCGATCTCCTTCTTTCGATTGATGCTCTTGCAGGATAGCTCCCGGTGGTCCCCCTCTCGCAGGAGGGTCCCATGGACCGCCATTTCCTCCTCTCCGTGCCGGAGAATCTGGTCGTCTCGGCGAGTTCGAAAACTCGATGCGTAGCAGAGGTAGTAAATCGCCTCGAGGAAGTTCGTCTTTCCCATTCCGTTTTCCCCGACCAGAAACACCTCTTTCGCGTCAGTATGGACGCGCTGATCGGCGAGATTACGGAACTGGTAGACCCGAATCTCGGAGAAACCCACTAGCCGTTAGTCGAGCTGCATCGGCATCACGATATGGAAGTAGTTCTCCTTCGGAATGCTGTAGATCGTAATCGCCTTGTTCGGTTCGGTAAAATTGAAGGAGATCTCGTCGGAGTCAATGACCCGCAAAGGCTCGACCAGGTAGAGATAATTGAGCGCTATTGTCGCTTCCGGACCCTGGTATGTGCAGCCTATCTCCTCGCTGGCGATACCGATCTCGGTCTCCTCGCTCTTGAGCTCCAGATGGTCCTCGGAGAGATTGATGTAGATCCGCCGGGACTTCTCCACCAGGAGAGAGACACGCTTGAGAGCCTCCTCGAGCTCCCCCTTGTTGATGACGATCTCGTGCTCCTGCTTCTCCGGGATAACTCGCTGATAGTTGGGAAACTGTCCCTCGATGAGAGCCGATGAGAGGCGTTTATTGTCAAACCGGAAAAAAACGTGTTTGTCAGTGACGGCGATGGAGAAAGGTCCCTCACCACTTGCGAGCTTGCGCACCAGGGTGAGCACCTTCGGCGGAATAATCACGCCGCTGAAGTTCGGAGGAGCGTTTTCGAGCTCTTTGCTGATGTAGCTCAGCCGGCGACCGTCGGTGGCAACCATGACGAGGCTGTTTTCCACCTGTTCGAGATAGACGCCGTTCATGAAATACCGCGTCTCGTCATCAGATACGGCGAAAACCGTCTGAGAGATCATCTCGATCAGATCGTTCTGAGGAAATTCAAAGTAGGATTCGTCCGCGGCGACCTGAATCTCCGGATACTTCTCGGCGGAGATGCTCTTGAGACGAAAGTCGATCTTTTTGAACATCGGCCGGATAACGAAGTTCTCGTTACCGCTCTGCTCGAACTCGATCTCTCCGGATGGGAGAGAGCGCAGGATCCCGAGAAACTTGTCGCAGAAAACCGTAGTCGTCCCCGGCTCCTGAACATCCACGGGAACAGTTGTCTCAAAGGAGACCTTGAGATCCGTCGCTCTTATGAGAAGCTCGTTTTCCCGGGCATCCAGAAGAACATTTGAGAGGATCGACATGTTGGTACGGGAAGAGATGATCTCCTGGGCGACCTGGATCTCTTTGATGATTACATCGCGCTCGATGATGAACTTCACGCTCTCTTCTCCTTAATTCTTATGAACTCTTATGATCTCTTATATACATATAAATTAGAAGCCATAGTAGTAGGCTCCCGGGATATGTGGAAAAGCGCCCTAATCCCTTTAGTTGACACAGGTTACCTCCTAGAACAACCTGTCTCGGTTATCCCGCATTTAACCACATATCCACTGCCGCGTACAGAAGAAGCTCATTCTTCCCGAACCTGCGGACAGGTTATGCACGTTAAACTAACACGTTATCCGACCCCCCTCGGGCGTCGGAATCCAGTCTACGCCTTGCTACCGGCGTCCTTTATTCTTCTAATCAACGTCTGAATCACGTTCTCCAGGGTCGGATCGCTACGCATCCGGCTCTCTATTCTCTGACAGGCGTGCATGACTGTGGTGTGGTCTCTTCCGCCAAACTCCAGGCCGATATCGGTCATGGATGCTTCGGTGATTTCCCTAGTTATGTACATAGCGAGCTGTCTGGGAAAGGCGACGGCTCGGGTGCGCTTTTTTCCTTTGAGCTCGCCACTGGAGAGGTTGAAGTAATCCGCCACGGAGCGCTGGATGATGTCGACGGTTATGTTGTTCTGCACCGGGGAGGCAAAGAAGTCCTTCAGCTGCCTCTGAGCTACATCGACGGTGACGTCTTTGTTGACCAGGTCGGCGTAGGCGATAATTCGCGTCAGTGCCGCCTCGAGATCCCGGACGTTGGTGGTTACCTTGCTACAGATCAGGTTGATCACTTCGTCAGGAATGTGAACCTTGGCGTGCTCCACCTTCTTTTTGAGGATGGCGATTGCCGTCTCGATCTTCGGGGGCTGCAGATCCACCGTGAGGCCTCGGGTAAACCTGTTCTGTAACCGCTCGGTTATGTCTTTGATCTCCGTGACCGGACGGTCGGAAGTAAAGACCATCTGCTTCTTGGCGTCGAAGAGGGCGTTAAAGGTGTGAAAGAGCTCCTCCTGAGTCTCGTGCTTTTTCTGGAGGAAGTGAATGTCGTCGATAAGAAGAACGTCCGCTCTTCGGTACTTGTTTTTGAATAGGTGTGTCTTGTTTTCCTGGATTGACCGGATGAACTCATTGGTGAAGTCCTCGGCGGTAACGTAGACGATCTTCATATCGTCGAACTCGAGATACGCCCGGTTTCCGATTGACTGAAGGAGGTGCGTCTTGCCGAGGCCTACCCCTCCGTATATCAGGCACGGGTTGTAGGTGGTTCCGGGGTTCTTGGCAATCGCCATGGCTGCGTTGGCGGCAAAACGGTTGTTGTCACCGACGACGAAGTTTTCAAAGGTGTACTCTCTGCTCAATCCCGGGGCGTGGTCGCTCTTTTCCGGCTTCGCCGGAGCGTGTCTGGGAGCCGCGGCGGTCGCTACCCTGCCGGAAGATCCACTACTCCCGGAAGACGCCTTTGCGCTTTCTTTGGTGGAATTATGGCCATTGCCGGAGACTTGGGAGACCTGTTGTGTGCTTGCGCCGTTTCTCGACACCTCGAAGCTCAATTTTATGGGCGTGCCGGAGAGCTCGAGGAGCTTATTCTCGATCATTGCGAGGTAGCGCTGCTTTACCTGATCACGATAGAATGAAGAAGGGACGGTTACGATGATCTGCTGCTCTTCGGAGCGGGAGTACTGAATCTGGTTGAACCACATGCTGTATTCCTGCTCTGAGACCTCCTGACGGATTTGCTTAATGGTCTCTTCCCAGAATACCCCGTAGTCCCAATTATCCATAGATCAACCTCATTTTATACACAAGTTATCCACATTTTGTTCTCCCCTCCCAAGGATTAACCCCATCCAAAGTGGACTGAGGCACAAGGAATCATTGTAGCATGAATGGTTGAAAATTCTACCTGTGACGAGCGAATTTCCCGGCGAAATATGCGGGTTTTTTCGGGAGCCCTGGGGCGGTCAACGTTCTGCACCAACAGTGCACAGTAAGAGGGTTAGTTATCCACAGGATTTCCACAACTTTTCCACAGAATTGTATTTGAGTTTTTAGAGGAGGCCAAAAGAAGGCGGCAGCTTTACTCGACGCCCCTATTTCCTTATAATATGCAGACTTCCATGAATTGAGGTCCCTTGCATGCCCAATCAGTATTCTGCAGAACATATTCAAGTCCTTAAGGGACTCGAGGCTGTTCGTAAACGTCCCGGAATGTACATCGGTTCTACCGGGAGCGACGGTCTTCATCATCTCGTTTACGAGGTTGTTGATAACAGTATCGACGAAGCCCTTGCGGGCTATTGCGACTCGATCCAGGTTTTCATAGAGCCTGAGAATGTGATCAAAGTCATCGACGATGGTCGGGGTATTCCCGTTGATCTCCACGGTGGAGAGAACGTAAGCGCCCTGGAGATCGTCATGACTCGTCTCCACGCCGGAGGAAAATTCGACAAGGAGAGCTACAAGGTCTCCGGTGGACTCCACGGCGTTGGGGTCTCCGTTGTAAACGCCCTCTCCGAATGGTGCGAGGTACACGTCCACCGGGATGGCAAGACCTACTATCAAGCCTACGATCGGGGGGTACCACGAAAAGGGGTCGCTGTTATAGGCGAGACCGACCAGAGCGGTACGGTGGTCACCTTTAAGGCGGATCCGGATATCTTCGAGGTTGAAGACTTCAGCTTCGATACACTCTCGAACCGACTGAGGGAGCTCGCCTTTCTCAACAAAGGGATTCAGATCTCCATATCCGACAACCGCCTCCCGACCCCGAAGTCTCACGACTTCAAGTTCGAAGGGGGCTTGAAGGAGTTCGTCCAGTTCCTCAACAAGAACAAGACCTCGATTCACAAAGATCCGATCTATTTCGAGGCAACCAGGGACGAGGTGGAAATGGAGATGGCCCTCATCTACAACGACACCTACAACGAGACGCTCTTCTCCTTTGTGAACAACATTAACACCCGGGAGGGCGGAACGCACCTTACCGGTTTTCGCGCGGCTCTTACGAGGACCATCAACGACTACCTGCGCAAGAGCAAGCATGCCAAAAAGATGGACGAGAGCTTGAGCGGAGATGACGTCCGCGAGGGCCTTACCGCGGTGATCTCGGTGAAGGTGATGGATCCGCAGTTCGAAGGGCAGACCAAAGCGCGCCTGGGAAACTCCGAGGTAAAGGGGATCGTTGAGAGCCAGGTGAACGAGAGCCTGGTGCACTACTTCGATGAGAATCCGAAGGTTATAGATTCGATTATCGAAAAGTGCGTCCTCGCAGCCAAAGCGCGCAGCGCGGCACGACGTGCCAGAGAGCTGACACGGCGAAAGAGCTTCCTCGAGTCCAGCGGCCTACCGGGCAAGCTCGCCGACTGCAGCGAGAAGGATCCGGAAAAGGCGGAGATCTACATCGTTGAGGGAGACTCTGCAGGGGGAAGCGCCAAGCAGGGACGGGACCGACAGTTTCAGGCGATTCTCGCCCTCTGGGGCAAAATGCTCAATGTCGAGAAGACCCGAATCGACAAGGTCCTGGCCAACGACAAGCTTCAGCCGATTATCTCGAGCCTCGGTGCCGGAGCGGGAAACGAGTTCGCCGTGGACAAGCTGCGCTACCACAAAGTGATTATTATGGCCGACGCCGATGTGGACGGCTCTCATATTCGCACGCTTCTTCTCACCTTCTTTTACCGGTATATGACAGAGCTCATCGAGCGGGGACACGTCTTTATCGCTATGCCGCCGCTCTACAAGATCTGGTATGGGAAAGAGGTGCACTACGCCTACACCGACGCCGAACGGGACCGGGTGCTAAAGGAGATGCGTACCAACAAAGAGATCCCGATCGATAAGATCAGCGTGCAGCGCTATAAGGGACTCGGTGAGATGAATCCGGACCAGCTCTGGGAAACCACCATGAACCCGGAGACCCGAAACATCATGCAAATCAAAATGGAAGACGCCGTGGAGGCGGAAGATATCTTTACTACCCTCATGGGCGAGCACGTCGCCCCGAGGCGGGAGTTCATAGAGGAGAACGCTCTCTCTGTCTCCAACCTGGACGTATAACTGGAGTAGACCGTGGCAGATGAACGTGGACGGGTAATACCCATTGCAATAGAAGACGAGCTCAAGGAGTCGTACCTCAACTACGCTATGTCCGTTATCGTAAGCCGGGCCCTCCCGGATGTGCGAGACGGACTCAAGCCGGTGCACCGGCGGATTCTCTGGGGTATGAGCGAGATGGGCTTGCGGCCGAATACCCCATTCAAGAAGTGTGGACGCATCGTTGGAGACGTCCTCGGTAAGACGCACCCTCACGGAGACCAGTCGATCTACGACGCTCTGGTTCGTCTCGCCCAGCCCTTTTCCATGCGGTATCCCGTGGTCAACGGGCAAGGCAACTTTGGCTCCGTGGACGGCGATCCGCCGGCGGCTATGCGGTACACCGAGGCTAAGATGCACACCCTCACCGAGGAGATGCTTCGGGACATCAAGAAAGAGACCGTCGACTTCGGGCCCAACTACGACGACACCTTGCAGGAGCCAACGGTTCTTCCTGCGGCCTTTCCCTATCTCCTGGCCAACGGCGCAAGCGGAATCGCCGTCGGCATGGCGACGAACATTCCTCCCCATAACATTCGGGAGATCGCCTCTGGTATTTCGGCGGTGATAGACAACCCGAACATCACCATCGACGAGCTCATACGAGATCACATTACCGCTCCGGACTTTCCCACGGGAGGCATCATTTACGGTAAGCGGGGCATTCGCGAGGCGTACAAGACCGGCCGCGGAAAGATTACCATTCGCTCCCGCTTCTCCATAGAGTCTAACAAGAGCGGTCGGGACATAATCGTGATCCACGAGATTCCCTACCAGGTCAACAAAGCGACAATGATCACCCGGATCGCTGACCTGGTTCGGGACAAGCGAATCGAGGGGATCAGCGATCTCAGAGACGAGTCCGACCGAAACGGCTTGCGGGTGATTATCGAGCTCAAGAAGGGCGTAAGCCCGAAGATCATTCTCAACCAGCTCTTTACCCATACGCAGCTCCAGGTAAATTTCAACGTCAACGCTCTCGCTCTGGCGGACGGCAAGCCGAAGCTCCTGAACATCAAGGATATGATCCAGTACTTCATTCAGCACCGACGGGACGTGGTAATCCGTCGGGCGAAGTACGATCTGCGAAAGGCGGAAGAGCGGGCCCATATCCTCCGGGGACTCAAGATCGCTCTGGACAACATCGACGAGGTAATCCAGATCATCAAGGAGTCTAAGGACGTTGAGACCGCCCGGGGGCGTTTGATGACCCGGTTTGCCCTCGACGAGGTGCAGGCTCAGGCGATTCTCGACATGCGGCTCCAGCGACTCACCAGCCTCGAGACGCAGAAGATCATCGATGAGCTCGAGCAGGTCCTCGCCCTTATCGAGGAGCTCAAGGCGCTGTTGGCGAGCGAGGAGAAGATCCTCAACGTCGTCAAGGACGAGAC
>CAYZHV010000124.1:0-10567 GCA_964478055.1 uncultured Spirochaetaceae bacterium
CTCGCGGCGATCCCGTTCTTCAGCTCCTCATCGCCGACAATTTTTCCCTTGTCAAAGTCAACCAGGAACATCCGCCCCGGCTGGAGCCGACCCTTCGACCGGACCCGATCCGGCGGCATTGGCAGGACCCCCGCCTCGCTCGCCATGATGACCACGTCATCCTCGGTGACGTAGTAACGACTGGGTCGAAGACCGTTTCGGTCGAGGACCGCCCCGATAACGTGACCGTCGGTAAAGGCGATAGAGGCGGGCCCGTCCCAGGGCTCCATTTGCAGGCTCATGTACTCGTACATGTCCCGGCCGATCTGCGGCATATGCTTGTGGTTCTGCCACGCCTCGGGGACCATCATCATGATCGCCTCAGGCAGAAGGCGGCCACTCATGAGCAGAAGCTCCAGGACATTGTCGAAGTTGCCGCTGTCCGAACAGTCGGGTTCGATAATCGGCATAATCTTGGTGATGTCATCACCGAAGAGCGCGCTCTTGAGCTGCCCCTCCCGGGCGCGCATCTTGTTTATGTTGCCCCGCAAGGTATTGATCTCTCCGTTGTGACTCATGAAACGCAGGGGCTGCGCCCGGTCCCAGCTGGGAAAGGTGTTGGTCGAAAACCGGCTATGGACCATGGCGAGATGGCTCTCGTAGTCGGGGTCGGAGAGATCCGGATAGTACTCGAAGAGCTGCTCCGGCATGAGCATCCCTTTGTAGACGATATTCCGGGTGGAAAGACTGCAGACATAGAAGAAGTGATCCGTGTCGTGCTCGCTGCCTCGAAGCTCGTTGGTTACGAGCTTGCGAATGACATAGAGTTTTCGCTCGAACTGATCGGGGGTAGTCTCATCTCCCGCGGCGATCACCGCCCACTCGATCACCGGCTCCGCGGCAAGGGCGGTGGGGCCGATGCTCTCGTTGTTCTTGGGCACCCGACGCCACCCGACGAATCTCTGCCCTTCCTGGGCGGTGATCATCTCGAACCGCGCCTTACACTCACTGCGTTGGGTCTCATCCTGAGGAAGAAAGACAAGCCCCGCGGAAAAGCGCCCTCGCTCCGGAAGCGTGGTCTTCAACTCCTCCCGGGCTACCTTTTCAATGAACTTCTGAGGAAGGGTCGTGAGTATCCCGGCGCCATCGCCGGTGTTCTTTTCGGCGCCCACGGCACCGCGGTGGGTCATGTTGAGGAGTACTTCCTTCGCGTCCTCGATTATCTGGTGGCTCCGCTCGCCCTTGATATGGGCAACAAACCCTACGCCGCAGTTTTCATGCTCGAACAGCGGACTGTAGAGTACCTGTTGGTCTGGTCGACGCTTTCGTGCCATGGTCAATCTCCCTAGAATCGCGCAATAACCTTCTGTAACTAGTTAACATGCAAATGCCGTGCCAGAACTGTCGATTATGTAAAGTGTTACGGAGCATGAAGATAGGAGCTCGATTCGACGAGCCTACAGAAAGGTACTACATTTTCGTAGGTGGACTCAAAATTCGGCTACATTTTGGTAGGTCGAAACAGGAAAAGGCGAGAGCGAGCCTGAAGCTCCGAGCCCCTCCGATAGTACCGCCCGCGGGCAACGAGTCGATCACCCCTGCCCGGCGCCCCGGGCAGATAGCTACATTACTGGAATATACGGAATATTGAGGAGCTCGAGGACATTCCTCAGTACTCTGAGCACCTCTTTGGAGAGAACGAGCCGGGCGGCTCGAATCCGTGGGTCTTCGTGAACCATGATCGGGTTGTCGTGGTAGTACCGAGCGAACTGTCGAGCGAGTTCGTAGGCGTAAGACGTGAGAAGGGCGGGATTGAACTGCTCCGCCGCCTGCTCCACAGCCTCGGGGAACTCGGCGATGTGCTTGACGAGCTCCCATTCACCGGGCTCTTCTAGCACAGAAAGGTCTACCTCGCCGAACTCCGGCAAATCCCCGGCCTTTCTGAGCATCGTTGAGATCCGTGCCCCGGTATACTGCAGGTAGGGACCGGTGTTTCCGTTAAAGGAGAGAGACTCCGCGGGGTTGAAAACCATGTCCTTGTTCGGCTGCACCTGGAGCAGGTAGTAGTGCAGAGCCGCCAGGGCGATCTTCTCACCGGTCGCGTCGATATCCTCGATCGTGCCGTCCCGCTCTTTCTCTTCGATCTCCTTCTTTGCCATAGAGGCAAGCTCCACGAGGAGATCGTCGGCGTCCACCACCGTTCCCTCCCGGCTCTTCATCTTTCCTTCGGGAAGATTTACCATGCCGTAGCTCAGGTGGTAGAGATTCTTCGCCCAGTCGAAGCCGAGCTTATCCAGGACATGAAAGAGCACGGTGAAATGATAGCGCTGCTCCGAGGCGACCACATAAACGAGCTGGTCGAAGGGCCAGTCCCGGTGCCGGGCTATGGCGGTCCCGATATCCTGGGTGAGATAGAGCGAGGTACCGTCTCCGCGTAGGAGCACCTTGCGGTCCAGATCGATCTCTTCCAGGTCTACCCAGACTGTTCCCTCTTCGTCCTTGAAGAAGATGCCTCGCTCCAGTCCTTTGAGCACCTCGTCTCGCCCGGCGGCGTAAGTCTGGCTCTCGTAGTAGTACTCGTCGAAGCTGATACCGGTCCGTCGATAGGTTTCCTGAATCCCTTCGATCGCCCATCGGTTCATCAGCTTCCAGAGCTCGTGCACCTCTTCATCCCCAGCCTCCCATTGCTGGAGCATCTGCCGCGCCTGGGTCTCGGCACTCTTGTCCTGCCCTGCCCACTGGTTGAACTTGACGTAGTAGTCTCCCACGAAGTGGTCCGACTTACGCTCCTCGCTCTCCGGGGTCTTGCCCTCCCCGAACTCACGATAGGCGAGCATTGACTTGCAGATGTGGACTCCCCGATCGTTGATCAGGTTGACCTTTCGCACATCCGCTCCAGCGGCGGCGAGAATACGGGAAACACTCTCACCAAGAGCGTCGTTTCTCAGGTGTCCGAGATGAAGAGGCTTGTTCGTGTTGGGGCAGGAAAACTCCACCATCACCTTGCGCCCGGAAAACCGTCCCGAGTGGCCGTACCGCTCCCCTTCCCGGTCCACCGCGCCGAGAACCTCCCCCGCCACGGCGGGTCGAGAGAGCCACACATTGAGGTAGGGCCCCGCAGTCTCACACTTCCCGCGGTTCTTCTCGTTGAGGGTTGCCGCCAGGGACTCCGCGATTTTCTGCGGAGCCATCCGGAGGATCTTCGCGTAGGGGAACATAGGAACCGCCAGGTCCCCGAGTTCAGGCTTTGGCGGACGCTCGACGATCAGCTCCCGCTCCAGGCTCTCTCGTTCAACTTCGAGACCCTGCTCCGAAGCAAATGACAGAAGGGCGTCGAGAACGTACTCTTTCCAGGCTTCACGTATCGCTTTCATGGCTTGCCGCGGATGTAGCACGTATGAACCTGCGGCGTCAACAAGGCTCTAGACACTACCTACTCTTCAGACTCGCTTCCTCGGCTGGTCTTCTCAATGTTGAGAATCTCCACAGCCACCCGCCGCACCTCCTGAGAGAGCTCCACGCACCGTTGCAGATCCTCAAGGAGGCGCCCGTTCTGACTTCCTCCTATCTGAGAGCGGTTTGCCAGGGTGTCGTAGGCGCTGCCGGCCCGGGCGTTGAGAATTCCATTGATCAAGTTCTCGAGTATTCCAAGGTTGGTGATTGTGCCGTCCACGATCGAGTAGGCGTCCTCCTCAATCCGTCGAACCTGCTCGTTTATCTTGCTCCGGCGGATCGAGGGGCTCTCCTCCTCTTGCTGCACTTTCTGAAGGTGCTCATGAATCGTCCCCCCAGGTTCGAGCCGGGAGGCGAGGAGGTTCGCCCGCTCCTGCAGTCGTAGTAGCTCGTTGTAGACGGAGTTGTACTGCTCTCGATTAGATTGCTTGTAGAACTCGCCATCTATATGGACCGTCTTGATCGGCCCTTCCATACGGCCAGGAAAAAGTTTCGTATAGAAGTGACGAATAAAGGCGAAGGCGAGCCCATAGAACGCCGGTTCTCCGGTTTCCCGTTTCGGGTAGTAGGCGGGCGACTCGATTCGCGGTGTCTCGAGAAGGTCCGCCGCCTCTTGTACAATCGCCTGTAGTTTCCGTCGCGCCACGAACCGATTAACCAGACGGTCGAGGCGGCTCTTCCAGAAGTGGAGGTAGAGCTGGTACCACTCCTCGCCTCCTCCTTCGGCCTTGATCACATAGGTCCGTTTGCCCCGTATAATACGGACGATATCGCCCAGGGGAACCGAACGGTTAAATGAGCGAATCCCGTCGGCGGCAGCGAGGGCCTTGTGGAGATGCCGACGCATTTGCTCCTCTCCATCCTCTCCCGCGTCATGGTCCCCCTGATAGGCGAAGAGAATCGCCGCCTCGATCACCCGCATGCCGGGATACTCCGTGAGCCCCGCCATAATCGATGCGAGGCGCTCCACGTCCTCGGCGACCATATCGAAACCGCAGAAGCCCGTGCCATCGGGAAATTCCTGAAACTGATTGAGAATTCGATCGAAGGGAAAGGAACTGAGGCGGAAGAGCAACTCCAGGAGCTTGAGAGAGTTGGCTATCTTCTGCCTCATGATCTTCGGTATTGATTGAAGGGTCCCCTCGAGCTTACCGTTGAGCTTCGCCCGGATGTCTCGCTCCGCCACCTCATCCTCAATGGCGTACTCATTGTTCGGATTCGTGTCTTCCAGGAGTCTATGGTGGTGCTCTTCGATCTCCATGGCGGCGTAGAAGACGACAAACGCCTGCTTCTCCCTGCCCACGATGCGGCTCAGCAGCGGATTGAGCACCCGGGAGTGTTCCTGCAACTCTCGAAGAAACTGAGCAAAACGAATCAGGAGTTGCCGGTGGCGAAAGTCTATGAGGTCCGGGTCGTGCTGGTTGACCCGGTGGGCGAGATCCTTTAGAAGAGTTCGCTCTATCGCCTCATTTCGCTCGAGACCGCCAATCATCATCCGGAGCCAGATCATAAGCCTTCTAAGGAGGCCGAAGGATTCGAAGACCTCGTCAAGATTAATCGCCTCATCAGTCTCCGGCTGTTTCAGAGGCTCCGGACTGTCGGTAACTGACTCTTCAATCCGGCGAAGCATCTCGTCCCGCTCCCGCGGATTTAGTTGCCGTGCAAGTAGATCAAAGGTTGACGCTTGTTGTTCCTGCTGCTCTTCCGCTGCCATACTACCTCTATTCTACGGGAGAACTGCCAAAATGTGGGCCCCGGACTTGACAATACGGAGAATGACTACCATTCTAATGATCAATGAACGGTAGCACCATTCTGCTTTCCATCCTTCTCGGCCTCCTTATTATCGGTAAGCCCGTGACGGAAGGATAGCAGACTGTTGCTATAAACAGGAGGCCGTCCTTCCATGAGGGACGGCCTTTTTTTGTAACCAAGTAGGAGGAGTAACATGGACCGAGTGTACATCTTCGACACAACGCTGCGGGACGGAGAGCAATCTCCCGGGGCCTCCATGGACGTGGAGCAGAAGTATGAGATCGCCCTGCAGCTCGAGCGCATGGGGGTTGATGTCATCGAGGCGGGCTTCCCGATTAGCTCTCCCCAGCAGTTCGAGGGGGTTAAGCGAATCTCCGAGGCTGTTCGGGGAAGTACGATCGCCGCCCTCGCACGGGCGATGACCGCGGACATCGATGCGGCGGCGGACTCCATCGAAAAGGCCGCCCATCCGAGGATTCACACCTTCATTTCGACTTCGCCGATTCACATGGAGTACAAGCTCAAGAAGAAGCCCGACGAAGTGCTCGAGATGACCAAGAAAGCGGTTGCCCACGCCCGCAATCGGTGCGCGGAAGTAGAGTTCTCTCCGGAAGACGGAACTCGTACCGAAGTCGACTTTCTCTGCCAGGTTGTGGAGGCAGCCATCGACTCCGGGGCGACGATTATCAACATTCCGGACACCGTTGGTTATACCGTTCCCGCGGAGTACGCAGCGCTTATCGAGACCCTTCGAAATCGCGTGCCGAACATCGACAAGGCAATCCTCTCGGTCCACTGCCATGACGACCTCGGACTAGCGGTTGCGAACACCGTGAGCGCCCTGCGCGCCGGAGCGCGACAGGCGGAGGTCACGGTCAACGGAATCGGTGAGCGAGCAGGCAATGCAGCTCTGGAAGAGGTGGTCATGGCGATGAATGTCCGCAAGGACGTCTTCGGCCTGGAGACCGGAATTAACACGAAGCAGATCTACAACGCCTCCCGAATGGTCTCCACCATTATCGGGTTCCCCATCGCTCGGAACAAGGCGGTAGTCGGGGAGAACGCCTTCAGCCATGAGGCGGGGATTCACCAGCACGGTGTTCTCTCGAATCGCCAGACCTACGAGATCATGACTCCAGAAAGCGTGGGCCGAGACGAGAGCAAGATCGTTCTCGGACGCCATTCCGGAATTCACGGCTTCAGCCGGCGCCTGGAAGAACTCGGCATAACCCTGGAGAAAGAAGAGCTCAAGCACGCCTACGACGCCTTTCTCAACATCGCCGACCGCAAGAAGGAGGTCTACGACGAAGACCTCTTTGCTATCGTTAGCGACGAGCTCGGCTCCAAAGCCGCGGCCTACGAGCTGGAGTACTTCAATATCCAGTCCGGAAATACCTCCATACCCACCGCCACGGTGCGAATTCGTTATGGCGAAGAGCTCCTCGAAGAGGCTGCCACCGGCGATGGTCCCGTAAGCGCCATCTTCAAGGCGATTGAGCGGGCAACCGGGGTGGAATCGACGCTGGTGGAGTACAACGTTCACGCCGTAACCCCGGGAAAGCAGGCGATGGGCGAGGTTTCGGTAATCGTCATGGTGGAGGACAAGCGGGTGACCGGACGAGGAGCTTCTACGGACATCCTCGAGGCGAGTGCCAAGGCGTACGTTAACGCTTTGAGCCGGAGCGTAACAGTGAAACAACTGGTTATGGAAAAGGGAGAAGTCAACCCATGAGTAGGGACCTTACGAACGGCCGGAAGACCGGCCAGCAGGGGGGCTCGCAGTACGCCGGGCCCCATGTGCCCCAAAAGGGGCAGGATGTTGTCATTTACGATACGACTCTCCGGGACGGTATGCAGGGCATCCAGGTCAACTACACCCTGGATGACAAGATCCAGATCGCCCACAAGCTCGATGAAATGAAGATCGACTACATCGAGGGCGGGTTTCCTCTCTCAAACGAAAAGGAGCAGGCGTTCTTTCAGCAGTGTCAGAAGGAAAACTTCAAGCACTCTCGGATCGTCTCCTTCGGCTCGACTCGGAAACCCAATATCGCCCCGGAGAAGGATATCAATCTACGGGCCATTCTCGAAGCAGAAACACCCACCTGTATCGTGGTCGGAAAGACCTGGAAGGCCCACGTCGAGAAAGTCCTCAAGACCGACCAGGAGGAGAATCTTCGGATGGTCTACGACTCCATCGCCTACCTGAAGTCCCAGGGCAGAGAGGTCTTTTTTGACCTGGAGCACTTTTTCGACGGCTTCAACGACGATGCTGAGTACGCCCTCCAGGTTCTCAAGGCGGGCACCGAAGCAGGGGCGGATACTCTCGTGCTCTGCGATACCAACGGCGGCACGCTCCCCGGCAGGGTCACCGAAATCATCGAGAGCCTGCCTCAGGACTCTCTCGGCCCCCTGGGAGGTCATTTCCACGATGACTGCGGCACTGCCGTTGCCAACAGCCTCGCCGCCGTGAACGCCGGGGCGGTGCACATCCAGGGCACCGTGAACGGCTGGGGCGAGCGGACCGGGAACGCCAACCTCTGCGTTTTTATCCCGAATATCGTCCTGAAGACCGGCTACAAGGCGAACGTGGCCGATCAGCTCGACCACCTTACCCTTCTCTCCCGATTCGTCGCGGAAAAGGCGAACATCATCCCCGACAGGCGGCAGCCCTACGTCGGTGAGGCGGCCTTCAGCCATAAGGCGGGGCAGCATGCGGACGTCGTGGCGAAGGCGGATTATCTGATGGAGCACATCGACGCCGCCCTCGTGGGTAACGAGCGGCACATCCTCCTCTCGGAGCTCGCCGGTAAGTCCACAGTTGTCGCGAAACTCCGGCGATATGGGGAGTTCGACAAGAACTCCGAAGCCGTGGAGACTCTTACCCGGGCTCTCAAAGAGAAGGAGCGCCAGGGCTACGAGTACGAGGCGGCGGAAGCTTCCTTCGACCTGATGATTCGCAAGGAGCTCGGCAACTACCAGCCGGTCCTCGAGCTCAAGAACTACCATCTCGAGTCCTTCAAAACCTCAGACTCGCCATCCAAGACCGTGGGCCGGATCTTTATGAACGTGGAGAACCTCGAAACCATGGGCGCCGCCGTCGGCATCGGCCCGGTGGAGACCCTGGACCACGCCATTCGCGACGCGCTGCGTCCCCATTACGGCTGGATCGACAAGATCGCCCTCACGGACTATCGGGTCCGGGTACTGAACCCCGAGAGCGCCGCGGCGGCGAAGGTGCGGGTCTTTATTACCTCCTCGGACCATGAGAAGAGCTGGGACACCGTTGGGGTTCACGAGAACATCGTAGAAGCCTCCTGGGAGGCGTTGGTTGAGAGTATCGAGTACTACTACAACAACTGCGTACTCCAGACCGACGCAATTCCCGAAGAGGTCGCGGCAACCGGCTAAACCCCCAGCGGTCGGGAAAGATTACGAGCAGAGGCCCGCCAATGGCGGGCCTCCGTCACGGTTGAGTTGATTCGCCTGTTGCCTAAGCGTTACTGGAGCGGCTGCTCCTGTTGCTGCGGCTGTGCCGGTAGCTCATCCTCGTCCACGGGCTCACAGCCGGTGAAAAACGCTCCGAAAAGCAGGGGCAGAATGGCGAGTAACAGTAGCTTCTTCATACGATTCCTCCTCATCTTGAATCTGTCTTAAACCTATGACTCGAACTCCAAGGGTACGTGGAGATTCCGTTAAGCTTTCGTGAAGTTGCACGCCCGCCCTTGGCGCCCCGGGGGGCGGATAGTATCCTTTCTCGAGAAGGAGCCGCGAGGTGAGAGAAAGAGAAAGCAGGCCCTCCCCCCGCGCTCACGCCTTGCAGCTCACGGCGGCGGCGCTCTTTCTTCTCATCTTCGTGGCCGGACGGTTCCACCTGGCGGGAAACATGGTAGACCAGCAGGTGGAGCCGGCGGCCCTTCTTTCAGAGACCCTCTTCGCCCTTGGACTCCTCGGGGTTTCGGAGTTGCTCCGAAGGGTGCACTGGATCCTAATGCCCCTACTATTGCTTCTGATCTCCCTGCTCTATCTGGCCAATCTGGAAATGGCATTTGCCATGCAAACGGTGGTGAACCTCCGGGAACTCGGCTGGAGGGTGGACCTGACCTTCTTGGAGGGAAGCGGCGGCGCGCTCTCCTTTCCCGGTTACGGCCTCCTGCTCATTCTCTCCGCTCTCCTCTTCTCCCTCAGCCGAGGGAGGGAACGACCGGTACCGTTGCGGTACAACGTTCCCCTCGGTCTCCTTCCCTTCCTCCTCCTCCACCTCCTGAGACCCCTCACCCTTTCTATCTCTCCCGGTGAGCCGTGGCAGACCTCCAGCCTCCTCGGGACCATGACGGAAGAGTCCCTGGAGATCGACTCTCTCGCCTCCGGGGAGGAAGCCGCCGTAGAAGGGGATCATCTGGAGACTCCCTCGCCACCGGAGGAGAGCCCCAGGTTGGGACGGCAGTGGAACGTGCTCCTGCTCATTCTCGAAGGGATTCCCGGGGCGTACCTGCGACAGGTTCAGGAGCAGACCGGGGTCGACCATGGGGTTGTTATGGAACGGTTGAGCGACGCCGCGGAGGAGTTTTATGTTTTTCCTAATCTGGTCTCCCACAATCGGCAGACCATCCGGGGCCTCTACGCCATGCTCACCGGGGACTACCCGGCCTTCGAACTCAAGACCCCTCGGGCGTACCGATATATGGGGATCCCCTCGGATGAGCGGCCCGGTGCCTTGCCGCAGGTGCTCACCGCCGGGGGGTACAACACGGCCTACCTCCAGGCGGCGCCCCTGGGATACATGTCCAAGGACCAGGTAATGAAAGCCCTCGGGTATGAGCGCATTATCGGAAAGGAACGGTTCCAAAAACAGTACGTCGAGTTCGGTTGGGGCCCGGACGATCGGACGTTCCTCGAGGAGTCCGCCGCCATGGTGGACCGGTTAGAAGCGGAGGATCGCCCCTGGTTTCTCACCCTCCTCACCGTAGGGACCCACCACCCCTACGCCGTTCCTGAGGAGTTCGCCCGGGAGTATCCAAACAAGAAAGTCGCCGCGGTCCACTATTTGGACGCCGCCTTGGGAAAGTTTTTCGAGCGCCTTCGTCGAACCGGGCGATTCGAGGATACGCTACTACTCGTTGTCTCCGATGAGTCTCACGGTATCGAGGGGCAGCCCTTCGGTCGGTTCTGGCCTCTCGGCATGATTCGAGTCCCGAAGCGGGAGGGGGTATTGAGAGAGGGGCGATACGGTCTGGTGGATTTGCCCGAGACGATCCTCCGGGCACTCGAGGTCGATGAAGGCTCGTTAGAGATGATTCGCCGGGAGAATATGCTCGGTGAGGGAGAATCGCCGAGGCGGAGCCCCCTGCTCTTCGAGCGCTTTGCCTCGCCGAAGGAC
>CAYZHV010000125.1:0-10479 GCA_964478055.1 uncultured Spirochaetaceae bacterium
GCAGTATCTCCCCCGGTTACCACCAGCGCGTCCACCCCTCCATACTCGAGAGCGGCGCTGACAGTCTGCCCGATCGTCCGGCCGATTGCATCGCCGTCAGTTGGTGTTCCCGCAAAAACGCGGTCCGTCTCCAGAGAGACAAGAGGTCCTTCGAGAAACGCTTCGTGTATACCCGAGGCCGTACGATCTACCAGTTGCACCAATTCTTCCGGGGTACCGGCTTTCCCGAGAGTGAAGCTCGCCACGCCGCGGCGACTCTTCAGCAGGTCGATCTGCTCGGCGGTCGTTCCCATGAGACTCCCAACCACAAAGAGCGCCTTGGCTTCGGCGTTGGCAACATAGGAGCTGCGAACCGCCGCTCCCTGAGCCATGGCGTGGAAGAGCCCCGCGGAGCCGACATAGAGTACCGAGTCACCGAGCTCCGCAAAGATGCGGGCAACGGCCTGTAGATCCTCGGTGGTTGTCGAGTCGGCAACCAGGATCTCCGATCCCCCGGCGATAAGCGCCTGGACCTCTGCCAGAGCCTTGGCCGGTTCGCCTCTTATAGTCCCAAGCGGGAGCGCTCCAACATTCCGGGAACTCTGGACGGCAAGGATCTCTCGAACTTTCGCGCTACAGACCGGGGTGAAAGGGTCCGCTGCCATCTCCGTCTGGTCCAGGGGCTTGCCGTTGACGTAGCAGACTCCGTTTTCCACACTTCGCCCGTTTCGGGGCGTGGCCGGGGCCAGGCAGGCGACGGTGAACCTTCCGGAGTCCATAAGGGCGTCGATTTCCGCGCCTACATTGCCCCGAAGGGTGGAGTCGACCTTCTTGAAAAGCTGTAGCCCCTTCTGCGAGGAGAGAGGTCCCAGGGAGTCGGCCACGCGGCGATACGCCTCACGACCATCGCAGAGCCGACTGTTGGTGTTAATCACAACGGTTTCTGCGTCCACGGGGAGTTCATTCTGCAGACCATCCACCGCTACCACCACGTCTTGATCCCCTAACAGGAAATGAACCCCCGCATCATTTGCACCGGTGAGATCGTCAGCAAGTACTACACGTCGGAGCTTTGCCATCGGGATCTGTACAGTAAGAAGCGTGCCAACCGACCAGCGTGGCACGATCTCAGTGCAACTCTCTCTCCGCAATGGAGTTAGAAACGACAGGGCCGAATCCCGCTTCCCCGAGCACCGTTGGAGGGCGGCGATTCATTCCTCAGCAACACCAGATACCGGGGAATTCTTCTACATTTTTCTTGCGTCGGAGACAAACTGGACCTACAGTTACCTATGCACGTACTCGTCGTTGCTCCCTATCCAGACCTGGTGGAAACAAGCAGAGAAGTCGCCTCCCAGGACTATCCGGAGGTCGCCGTAGTAGAAGGGGACCTCGAAGAAGGCGTCCGCCAGGCCCGGGAGCGTATCGCCGCCCACGAGGCGGACATCATCGTAAGTCGAGGAGGCACCGCGTCACTCCTCCGTAGCCGACTCAAGGTACCGATATACGAAATACACGTAACCGGCTACGACCTCCTTCGGGCGATCTACCCCTACGTGTCGGAGGAAAAACGGATAGCCGTGGTCGGATACGCGAACGTGGTAAGCGGCGCTCGCAGCCTCGGCGAGACCCTCGGCTACGACCTCGGCTACTTTCTGATTTCTCAGGAGAGTGATCTGCCAGCTGTAATGCAGGATGTCGCAAAATGGGGGGCGGACATCGTGGTGGGAGACAGCGTCTCGGTCATGACCGCCCAGCGACACGGCATCGCCTCGGAGCTCGTCCGATCCGGACCCGAGGCGGTGCGACGAGCCGTTGATGCCGCCCGAAGCTTCTACGAGCACCTCCAGAGTGAGATCGTTCGAAACAAGCGTCTCAATTCCATTCTCGAGCACAACGACCGGGGGGTTCTATATCTCAACAGTCACGGGAAGGTAGAGCTCGCCAACGGTATCGCCGAGCGAATACTACACAGGAGCAAAGACCAACTCCTCGGATGCACCGTGGACTCACCCATGTTCCCTTCAACCCTCGCTGCAGCGATAGAGAAGGAGGCAAAGGATGAGCTCATCGACATCGGAGAGCGCCACTATGTCGTGGAAGTGCTACCCCTGCAGACCGAGGGGCAGACCGTTTCGACCCTTGTCTTCCTCCAGAGCACCGGAAAGATCCGCGACCTGGAAGTGATGATCCGAAAGCAGCTCACAACCAGAGGCCTCGTCGCGGGCTACACCTTCGAGGAGATGGTGGGTTTGAGCCCACGGTTCCAGAAAACCATCGACCAGGCCCGTCGGTACGCCCTGACGGACTCCACGATTCTCCTCCTCGGAGAAACCGGCACGGGCAAAGAGGTTTTCGCCCAGAGCATCCACAACGCCTCCTCCCGCTCAACCGGGCCCTTTGTAGCGGTAAACTGCGCCGCCCTGCCGGACAGCCTTCTCGAGAGTGAGCTCTTCGGATACGCCGAGGGCGCCTTTACCGGCGCACGAAAGGGAGGCAAGCCCGGGCTCTTCGAGATGGCCCACCGCGGCACCATCTTCCTCGATGAGGTTAATGACATGAGCAAGACCGTGCAGGCCCGATTCCTCCGGGTGCTCCAGGAAAAACAGGTCATGCGGGTCGGGGACGACCGACTACATGACGTGGATGTTCGCGTCATTGCCGCCTGCAACAAGAACCTCTATGCCGAGACCGAAAGCGGCGATTTTCGGCGAGACCTCTACTACCGGCTTCGAGTGCTGGACATTCAGATCCTTCCGCTCCGACAACGCCGGGAGGACATTAGACCGATCTTCCAATCCTTCGTAGACCGCTTCTCCAGGCAGTACTCCTACGAGCCCCCCACCGTTCCAAGAGAGCTACTCGCCGCCATTGACTCGTACCACTGGCCCGGAAACGTTCGGCAGCTCAAGAACTTCGCCGAGAAGGTGAGCATTCTCTTCTCCATACACGAGTACAAAGACGACATACTCGCAGACCTGATCTCCGAGATCGGTGGCCCCGAGGAGTCCGAACCGGAGGAACCCCTCTCGACCACCGGGATCCAGGGAAAAACGCTTCGCGAGCTCGAGTCTGTTATAGTCCGCCGAGTCTACGAGGAGAACGGTCAGAACCTCACCCGAACTGCCCGAGATCTGGGGTTGGACAGAGCTACCGTGAGAAAAAAGCTCGGGAATGGGTCGGGATAAGCGGCCTTCTCTGCTTCCCTGCTATCCCCAGAAGAGACTCGGCAGCGCCAGAGTAAACCAGGGCACAAAGGTTATGAGCAGGAGCACCATGATGAGGGGCACGAGGAAGGGAAGCACCGCTCGGACAGTCTTGTCCAGGGGCAGGCCGCTCACCTCCGAGAGAGTATATAGCACGATACCCACCGGCGGCGTAAGCAAACCGATCATCAAGTTCAGAACTACGATGACGCCGAACTGGACCGGAGACATGCCAAGGGCAATAATCACCGGCATGAAAATGGGTGTGACGATCATGATCGCAGCCAACTGTTCCATGAACGTGCCGAGGATCAGCATGAGCACATTGATTAGAATCAGAATGAGAATGGGATTGACCACGACCTCGGTAAGAATGGTCGATAGTTTGAGCGCAACGTTCTCCCGTATCATTATGTTCCCGAATAGCGCCGCAGTAACGATGAGGAAACTCACCTTTACCATCGTAAGGGCACTGGTTTCCACGCAGGCGATAAACCGCCGCCACGTAAGCTCCCGGTAGAGGAAGCGTCCTATCAGAAGAACGTAGACTACTGCCACAGCGGCAGCTTCGGTGGGCGTGAAGAGCCCGGAAATGATACCACCCAGTATTATGAAGATAGCGAACAATCCGGGCATGCTGTGCAGGAAGCTCACCGCTACCTCTTTGATCTTGCTCGGCTCCATCTCAAGGGGTTTCTCTTTGCTCGCCAGAAAGATAACCAGCGCAGCCAGAAGCAAGCCCATGAGCAATCCGGGCACGATACCTGCGACGAAGAGGCGCCCTACCGAGACCCCGGCGGTGACCGCGTAGACCACGGCGGGAATACTTGGTGGGATGATTGGTCCTATGATGGATGAACCGCCGGTAACCCCGACGCTCAAGGTATCGCTATATCCGTGGTCGCGCATCGCTTTGATCTCAACCGCCCCGAGCCCTCCGGCATCAGCAAGGGCAGATCCCGACATTCCGGAGAACACGATGCTGGCGACGATATTCGAGTGTGCCAGCCCCGCCGGCACACCCCGGAGCAGCTTGTGGGCGAAATCGAAGACTCGGTCGGTAACGCCTCCGGCGTTCATCAGGTTGCCGGCAAGGATGAATAGGGGCGCTGCGAGAATCGGAAAGTTATTCAGGGACTCTATGAGGCGGCGGGTTATGGACGCCGCGGGAATGTCGAGGACGAAGACGAGATAAAGAAGAGAAGGAATCCCAATACTCATCCCCACCCCGGTTCCGATCACAAGGAGCACAGCTATCGTCCCAAAGAGAAGAATCAGCTCCATTGGGCTCGCTCCTCATCGGAGACGTCCGTTCCGCGTACCAGTCGCCATGTGATACCTAAGAATCTGCGAATCTCGATAATCGAGGCGAGAATGAAAGAAATCGGTACCGCCGCATAGAGCACACGCATCGTAATCCCAATACTTGCGCTCGGCGCGTCACCGAAGCGCTCCATCAGAGCGAGACTTGCCCAGACAAAGAAAGCGTAGAACATCAGACGAAGGAGACTCACCACAGGATCGGTCCATCGGACGATTCTGCGGATTACCTCCAGCTGCAGAAACGCGTCGACCCTGACGTGGTCGTTCCGAACGCTGAGAAGTGTGAAACCTAGAAAGCTCAAGTAGACAAAGAGCCATCGGCTCACTTCTTCAGTCCATACGCTCACTACGTTGAGCTGCCGGGCGGCTACCTGCCAGCTTACGGTCAGCAAGATTGCGAGCATGAGTAGCACACAAATCAGAAGGAACAGCCTCCGAGCATATTGAGCGGCCGTTCGGTCGAGTTTCTTCCACTGTTCCAGGGACATATTCAGCTCGATCCTCCGTGAAGCTGCAGCAAGCCGTTTGCATCGAGAGCCACCCGGTCCAAAGACCGGATGACTTCCGAACTACAATCCGGGCTGCCCTTGCGGGCAGCACAGTGGTCCTATCGCATCGATGACTGAGCAGCCAACTCCCGCATGGGCCCGAGGTACTCGTACTTGCCTCCAGGCTCGTAGAGCTCCATTACCCGCTCTCGAAACGCGTCCCTGTTTGGATCTTCGATAACCGTTCCACCGGTGGCTCGAAATTCCTCCAGGGCAACCTCGTTGAGTCGCACTATCTCGCTCTCGTTTACCGAAATCGCCTCGGTGAAGACCTCTTGAATGAGCTCCCGATCATCTTCGGAAAGGGATTGCCAGGTCTCCTCGTTAAAGAGCACGTAGATGAGGTTGATCTTGTGATTTGTTAGGGACATGTAACCCTGAACCTCGTGGAACTTGTTCGCGTAGATAACCGAAATCGGGTTCTCCTGCCCCTCCACAACGCCCTGGCTCAGGGCGAGGTAGAGCTCCGGAAAGGCTACCGGTGTCGCACTGGCACCCCAGGACGCCACCTGGTCAAGCCAGATGGGAGCTCCGGGAGCCCTAATCTTGGCACCCTCCAGGTCTCGCGGATGGCGAACCGGAATTGACTTTGTGGTGATCACACGGCGCCCGTAGTTCCATGGAACCAGTATTCGAACGCCTGCAACGTCCAGCACCTCTTCTCGAAAGAAGTTCCCAAAGGCGCCGTCCGATCCCCAGGCGCGCTCCACGTGATCCCAGTCATCGTAGAGGAAGAAGGCGCCATCGATAGCAACCTCCGGTACGTCCCCTTCGAAATAGCTAAGACTCTGAACGTTGATATCCAGAGCACCTGAGACGAGCTGATCAGCGAGCTCAGGGTTGCTACCAAGAGTCGCAGAATGATGGTGGTCGATTGTGATTCGACCGTTCGTTCTGCTGTCGAGCTCCTCCGCTGCCCAGTCTATCGCCACGCTTGCCGGTTGTTCCGGGGGATAGATCGTACCAAGAGTGAGTACGATTTCTTCCTCCTCTGCTGCACCACTGGCGAGTACCGGTTGAACCAAAACAAAGAACAGTAGGACGACAGCCAACGCCGCCCCAAGGCTTACTTTTCTCAGCATAACCATGCCTCCTAGAAGCCCCGACGAGTGTGCCGAGGCGTCTGCGCTTGTGCTTCTTCAGCAACTCAGTCCCGGTCTGCGCTACTGAACCTCCTTACCAAAGGCTCTAGGCAAAGTGTTCGGGCTCATCAGTCGAAGCGAGCGCGGAAAAGACGGAGACTAGCGCTTCCCCACCTTTGATTCTCTGCTCGTAGTCATTCTCCTCTGCAAAGAGCTCCTCTCCCAAGGCTACGACGGTTGAGAGGGCATCCCTGGGGACGCATACGGCCCCGTCGAGATCGGCAAAGATGATGTCCCCTGGACGTACGGTTACCCCTGCGCACTCAACGGTCACGTTCATTCCGACGGCTTTGAGCCTCCGGACCGCCGTAATGGGCTCGATCCCCCGGGCGAATAGCGGATAGTCCACCCTCCTCACCTCTTCAATGTCCCGCACGGTCCCGTCTACGATCGTGCCCAATAGACCGTTTACCTTTGCCCCAGTGGACATGAGCCCCCCGAAGACTGATCCCGTAGCACCGTTCTTGTAGTCGCTGTCTATGACCAGAATGTGGTCACGCCCTTCGTCGATTGCCCGATGTACGTCCCACTGCACCCGGGAAACCTTGGTCATACGGAACTGCACAGTAGTTGCAGGGGCGACGATCTTTCCCGAGCTCGGAAGCGCCGTCTGCAGATTGAGACCGCGAAAATAGCCCCAGATGCCGAGGCGGTCCAGTATGTCGTTGACCACACCGCTGTAGAACTTGCTCAGTCGGTCGATGAGGTCCTTGGTCTCAGGATCAATCTCCGGGAGACCCTTCTTTTCTTCTTTCATCTTTGTTACCTCTCGCCCTTAGGGCCTCCTCTCGTGGCGTGCGAAGATCTCTAGAAGCTTCTTGTCTCGGTACTTGAGAAAGTCCGCCTTGATCGCGTCCTCTTTTTCACAGAGATCCTTGGCCAGTTTGTACGCCTGCTCCGCGAGGTGTTTGGGAATAACCGTTACTCCGTCCATGTCCCCGTAGAGGATGTCGAACGGCTCCACCCAGACCCCTCCGATTTGGACGATGCAATTGAACTCCACCCAGAGGACCTGCCCTTCTCCGCTAATGGGATTGGCGCCCTTTCCAAAAGGAAGGAAGTCCAGGGGCTTGATGCGTTCGAGATCTCTGATCGGCCCATCGCAGACCGCTCCCACGGCACCGCGACTCGAGCAGAAGGTTGAGATGACGTCCCCGATGATAGTGCCGCGGTCGGCAGTGTCCGTGCCGTAGGCGAGGACATACCCCTCCCCAACGCCGTCGTAGTACTCTACGTCCACCGTTTCGCGTACTTCTTTCGTGCCCGGGGGCAACCCCGGAACGTTCACTCCACGGATGGTGTAGGCCAGGCCGCACATTCGACCCTTGTCCGGAAAGTAGGGACGAATGTCTGAGTTCATGGCCGTTCTCGGATATCCGAGACTGGTAAGCGCGTCGTCTACTGCCGCCGCGCCGCCAGTGAGGGTAAGGAACTTTTTGCACAGTGCCAGGAGTTCCTTCTTTCTTTCTTCCGACACTTCCTGCGTCGTAGTCTCAGGATAGAGACTAACTTGCTTTTTCAAACCGACCTCCTCGTTTCGAGGACACAGAAAGCTGCGCCCTCCTCTAGGGAGCGGTCGAGTCTCCTTGTTCTTGTATCCTACGTAGCGTATGCTCGATCCGGTCCACGTTTTCGAGAGATGTCTGGATGTGGGCTTCCATGGCCCTTCCAGTTCTTTCACCGTTTCCTGACTTCATCGCCTCGATGATCTTTCTGTGCCCCTTAGTCGAAATGGCCGGGATCCCTTCCAACCCGAAAACACCCTGAAAGAAACCATCAAGCGCTTTCATTACGTTACCGTGAAGATCACCAAGGATGCGGTTGCCTGAAATGCGCATGATCTCCCGATGGAATGCAATATCCGCTTTCGTCATCAACTCCGGCGCCTTGTGCTTCGTCGCCTGTTCAAACTCATCAGCCAACTGAGAGAGCTTCGTGAGATCCTCCGCAGTAGCACGCTCCGCCGCCAGCTTGGACGCACCGACCTCAATGGCAATCCTCGCCTCCAAGGCTTCCACGATCTCTGCTTCGTTCTCAAGAAACCAATACCCCGGCCTGCCACTAACATCGCCATCCGGATTGACCACAAAGGTCCCTCGCCCCGGATAGGTCTCAACGTAACGCAGGCTCTTGAGCATACGTACCGCTTCTCGCACAGTGGTCCTGCTGACCGAGTACGCTTTGCAGAAGTAGTCCTCTGTGGGAAGCCTTTCGCCCTCCCGAACATCGTTGTCCCGAATCCAGTCCCGGATTCGATGGAACACCTTCTCGCTCAAAGACTCTTTTCGTATGGGTCCGTCACTCATGGCTTTCTTGCTCCGGAATCATCATACATTATAACATATTATATATCAGATCCACGGCATTGCAAGGGAAAAGTGAAAGTCCCCGAGACGGGCGCCACAAAAGGCACTCGAGCACTAGCGGACCATCGATTTCATTCGCCGGCACCGCCAAATAACACCCAAACTACGCATGTTTTCCCCGATGTTCGGAACAAGAAAAGGTGTGATCATCTCTAGTGACACTCTTGCACCGTTGGAGGTAGAGATGAAACATCGATTCTTCGGTCTTGGTTTGGTCGTGTTGCTTGCAGTCGGTCTGCTGGCAACGGGATGTAACACAGGCGGGGGAGACTCGTCGGATGCGCCGGCGACTAACATTCGCTCCTCGACCCTAAGTCTTGGGGGGACGTCAGTGGGCGCCTCGGTCGGCGCGGCTTCCGCGGGCGGTTCGGTCCAGGGATCGTCGCTGAGTGCCGGCGACCGGATCTTCTTTCGCAGTTCCGACATCGAGTTCTGGCAGATTGAGGCGGTGGCGGACATCGCAGGTATCGTTTCGGCCAAGCATGCAGAGGGCGCCGTGGATTACTCCCAGAATCACAGTCTCGAGTACGAACTCGGCGACGCGGTGGAGTCGATTGTCTTTACGCCCTCTCAGGATGTGGTCGTCGGCATAGACCGGGCCGATCTCAATCCAAACTGGGCGGACAATGTGGCGGCCTTCGTTGGGGCCGGCAAAACGAAGGTCAACGCAATCCGGCTCGACATAGGCTCAGGAATGGTAACCTTTGAAATCGACGGAGTAGAGCAGGACGTCTATACCGCGGATTGGAGTCACAACAGCGGCATAAACGGCAACTCCATCTTCTTCGTCGACAGGGCCTTTCTTTCCCGGCCGATCCTGATCACCCGGGTGTTGGAGGAGCAGATCGCTCGGGACGGGGAGCCCGCGAGCTCTCTGGGCCTCGGGCTTACGGAGGCCGAATGCACTCTGGTGGAGACGATCCACCGCTCCGGTAGTATCTACGACACGGACACGCCGATTGATCTCAACGGCGCGCTGATCGTGCCGATGGATCCGGTCGATCTCACCGGCTTCGATCCCGCCACGGAGACCCTGGACATCGTAATCACCTGGGATCTCGCGGATGTGGTGCATCTCAGCGAGGGCGCCTACGTTATGGACGATCGGGTGGGCCACACCTGCTTCGACTTTGATGTATCTGTAGAGCGAAACGCGAAGTAGGCACGGTTCGACGATAGCATCGCAGCTCAGCTGGTGCCGCCCTCATTGCGGCGCCAGCTCCTGTGCCTCCCCTGCGCCCGAGCTTATCTGAACACCAGATTAGGCAGGAAGGGGGAAAGGTCGCAGCGGGCTTTCATTCCCCCTTCCCAAGAAACTCCTGCTCCAGGCACTTCCGGAGCTCTTCGATCCCCTTCGGATTGACCGAGTAATAGAATCGCCTCCCTTGGGGGAGCTCGAGTCGCACGAGATTCGCCCGCATCAGCTTGTCGAGATGGTAGGAGGCAGTGGGTGCCGCAATTTCGAGCTCCCGCGCCAGCTCCTTGCCGTAACGGGGCCGGCGGCTGAGAAGCCGTAGGATGGCAAGCCGACTAGGATCAGAGAGGGTCTTGAGAAGCTCATCAGTTCGCTCTTCGACGGCCCGTTGGTCAGTGGTGGGAAAAAGGGAGATCTCGAGCAGTCCGGTGCCGACCACGATATACGCCTCCCCGGGCAGAAGGATCGACCGCTCGAATGCGGCGAGACGCGTGATAAAGAGTGTCAGCCGCTCCCTGCCTGCAAGGAGTGACTCGTAGTTGCCCCCGGAGAGTAGGTCCAGGGAGACTTCCGGCTTCTCTCGAATCTGCGGCTCATAGGCGAGAATCTTCTCCCTGACCTCTTGCTCGAGCTCTTCTATTTGCTCCTCGAGGAACCTGCGGTAAAAGAGGTCCAACGCGGCGGCAATTCGTTGTCGGTACTCATCCGGGGCAGAAAGGA
>CAYZHV010000126.1:0-10391 GCA_964478055.1 uncultured Spirochaetaceae bacterium
AGTTGGTAGGCGAGGCGGACGCCGGTCCCGTTAATGGACAGACCGGCGACTCGCTTCTCGCGCATATCGAGGTAACCGCCCTGGAGCCCACGGACGTTGCCGGCCGCAACATCCTGGGACATCTTTCCGCAACCAGAGATGGCTTTGAGGAGCTGCTGATCATCGGTGCCCACCACGATCATCTCGGGAGTCTGGCCACCGGCAAGGATCGGGTCTATAACGGCGCAGATGACAACGCTTCCGGTGTGGCGACGGTGCTGGAGATCGCCCGGCTCATGAGTCTCGAAGAGCGTAGCATGGAGATCCTCTTTGTTACGTTTTCCGCTGAAGAGCACGGCCTTCTGGGAGCGCGTCACCTAATGGAAAGCGGAGTGATCGACTTGTCGAGGGTTGTGGGAATGATCAATTTCGACATGGTAGGCCGGAACCCGGACCGGGCGGTTCAGGTACATCACAACGGCCGCGGTCTCTTTCGTACCCTGGACTACGGCGTGCACGCAGGAGGGCTCGAGTTCCAAGTGGAAAGCGAGGAGCGAGCTCCCAGTGATCAACTAGTTTTTCATCGTGCCGGGACGCCGACGTTGTTCTTTTTCACCGGTCTCCACGAGGACTACCACGGATTGGATGATGAGCTCGGAGCGATCGACGCGGAGCACCACGCCCGGGTGACGGAGTTCGCCCTTTCGGTTGTCCGCGAGCTCACGAGAGATCCTTAGTCTCCGGGGCCAGTAGAACGGTTACCAGCAGGCCCAGGCCCCCAATAGCGGCGGTCAATGCCACTGCCGGGCCCAAGGAGATTGCGGCAGTGAGGGCGCCCACCAGAATCGGCCCCGCGGCGTTGCCGAGATCCCCGTAGAGTCGCCAGATGCCTAAGAACTCCGAGACAGCCTCTGGTGGCGCTAGATCTGTTCCGGTGGTCATGTTGATCCCCGCACCGAAGCCATTCCCCAGGCCCACGAGGATTCCGGCGGCAACAAAGAGAGCGAAACTCTTCGCCGGCAGAAGGAGCAGAAGGCCGGCGCTGAAGAGGGTCAGGCAGAGGCCCAGGGAGGTGCGTCTGCCTCTTCTGTCGGAGATAATTCCCGCGGGCACAAAGAGAAGAAGATCGAAGGCGGCATGGCTACTCCGATTTGACTCACCGAGAGTCCCAAGCCCTCTCCCCAGAGGGGCATAATCACCTCCCGAGCCGTTCGAAGGCTTGATAGAGCCAGAATGACGAAGCCCACGGTACCGACGGCGTACCAGCGACCTTTCAGTCCCTGGAAGACAGGCGCAAAGGCTCCGAGGAGACCTCCACGGACTCCCCCGGGTGGCGGCGCAGCGGCGGATGGCTCTGTTGCGATCCTCGACGACTGCCCTCCGTCCGCGGCGATGCCCGCTGCATCCGCCTCCGAGACTGAAGAGACTGCCCGGGGATGGCCGAGAGCGAAGGAGCTCATGCCTCCGATTAGCAGCGCGGTCCTCAGGAGAAAGACCACGGGCACGCCGAAGCGCTCAGCGAGGAAGCCGCCGGCTAACGGTCCGAGGAACATCCCGATCCTGAGAGCGCCGCCAACTCCCGAAAGAGCCCGGCCACGGATATCGGCCGGGACGGTTCTTCGCACGAGGGTCATGACTGTTGTGAGGAGTATGGAGGTCGCGAAGCCCGAGGCAAAAGTCAGGAAGCCGATCAGCAGGACCGCCCGGCTCCAGAAGAGAATCAGGTTGGAGGTGATCGCTACGGCGTAGGAGATCATGGTTATACGCCGTTCGCCCCAGTTCGCAAGCATGAGCCCCCCAGGGAGGTCGCTTGCGACCTGTCCGATCCCTTTCATCGCTACCACGAGACCGACAGCGGCAACGCCGGCGCCCAGGCCCGCCAGGTACTGAGGAAAGGAGGGCGCCAGGGCGGACCAGGAAAAGGATAGCAGGAGAACCGGGAGATAGACCGGGGCGATGAGCCCTTTGAGCATCGACCGAAGGGAGGCGTTCGCCGTCACCTCTGCACTCTACCTTGTACCCCCGCCGAAGGAGACCAGAATCACCCCAGCGAGCATAACCAGACCCGCCGCAGCCCCTCGAAGCGCCCCTTTCTCTCTAAAAGCCAGATATCCAAAGAGAACGGTAAAGAGTATTCCCAGCCGTTTGACACTGGCCACATACGCCACGAAGGCAAACTGAAAGCCCAGAAAGGTAAAGATCGCCTGCATGAAATTCGTTACGCTCAATCCCGCCAGGGGCCAGAAGTTCTCCCGGATTTCTCTCACTGTTCCTCGGAGAGTTCCCCCGACAAGATAGACGAGAGCGAGCCAGAGCGTGGTGAGCCACTGGGAGGCCGTGAGCGCGAGTCCCGCCGAGGAGGCGTGCATGGCGGTCTTGAAAAGGGGGCCCATAACGCTGAAAAGGAGCGCCGTGAGCATCATGTACCGAGCTCCTCGGTCTCTCATAAGGAGGCGAAAGGGCTCGAAGATACTCTCCCGGGCCCCTTCAACTCTGAGGAGGTAGGCTCCCACCACAATCACCACAACCCCAACGAGACCGGTCAGAGATGGCGCCTCCCCGAGAATAAAAAAGGAGGTCACCAGGGCAAAGACCGGTGTCAGGGCAACCAGGGGGTAGGCGTCCGAGAGATCCGCCGTAAAGATCGCCTTTGTAAGCAGGGTTACGGCTAACGCGTCGACGAGAGAGGCTCCCACAATGGACCAGTAGAATCGAGGATCCACCGCGGGCATTCCCGTCAAGACCAGGTACACGAGACTCAGGACTCCGGTAAAGAGAAAAGTCGCCAGGACCATTGTCCGCGCTTCGATGGAAGCGGCGAAGGATCGAGTCCAGACGTTCTTGAGCCCCACGAAAACCGCGGCGCCCAGGGAGAATGCAAGCCACACCATTGGGGCCTCCGCTATCCTTTCACGACTCGCACGGTCCCGGAGCCTGGCTCGACGGAGCCGCAGAGGAAGGCGGGTATACGGGCACCCCGAAGTTCCTCCAGGGCTCGGTCCGCCCTGTCCTCCGGGAGCGCGGCGAGTAAGCCGCCGGAAGTCTGGGGATCAAAGAGGAGGTTGAGCTCCTCCTCGGAGAGTTCCTCGGCGTTCTCCACCAACTGGAGGCGAAACTCTCGGTTCCGTCCGGTGCCACCGGGGACGTAGCCTCCGGCTATGTACTCTCGGACCTCGGGGAGGAGAGAAAGGCTCGGCAGCTCGAGAACAATGGAAACCGAGGTCGACTGGAGCATCTCGCAGACGTGACCGGCGAGGCCAAAACCGGTGACGTCGGTCATGGCGTTTACGCCGTGGCTGGAGAGGATTTCCGAAGCTCTCCTGTTGAGGGTTGTCATGGACTCCGTCGCCGCGGCCACGGCGGTTTGAGAGGCTTTCCCCGCCCGCATGGCGGTGTTGATAGTCCCGGTTCCCAGGGGCTTTGTAAGGATGAGCTTGTCTCCCGGCTGGAGCCCGCCGTTCTTCAATACCGCCGAAGGGTGAATGAGGCCGGTTACGGCGAGGCCAAACTTGAGCTCCGGGTCATTAATTGAATGACCACCCACGAGAGGCGCCCCAGCTTCTTCGAGCTTGCTTAGTGCGCCTTCCATGATCCGCCGGAGCACCTGGACGTCGAGCTTGTCAGTGGGAAAGGTGACGATCGAGAGGGCGGTCACCGGTCGCCCACCCATGGCGTAAATGTCCGAAAGGGCGTTGGCCGCGGCTATCTGCCCGAAGGCGTAGGAGTCGTCGACTATGGGCGGAAAGAAATCCACCGTCTGTACGAGGGCTGTGTTCTCGTCGACTTGGTACACCCCGGCGTCGTCGGCGGTGGTATAGTCCACCAGGAGTTCCTTGTACTTGGGTTGCGAGAGATCACAGAGGGCCCGATCGAGAAGCCCCGGACCAAGCTTGGCGCCGCAACCGGCAAATTGGGTATACTGCGTAAGGCGAGGGCTATCCATCGACCACTTCCTCCCTGCTTCTGGTCTTCAAATAGAGTATCGCTTCCAGGACTCCTCCGGCCACGGCTCTCGCCTTGTCGGAGACGGTTTTCCAGTCAACTGAGGCTCCTCGGGGGTCTACGTCACCTATCTTGAACCCCTCGGTCACCTCGATTCCCGAGGCGAGGAGCCCTCGAACGAGACCGCTCAAGGGGCTTGGTACCTTCGTCGTTCCTAGGCTGCCGAGGATCTCTCCCTCTTTTACTATATCGCCTATGGAAACCTCGGCGTTGAAGACGCCCGCCGCCGGAGCTCGGACGACCCGCCGGGCGCTCTCGCCTCCGATCGTCCCGGGCACACCGGTGTTCGCCTCCGCCTCTCCCTGGAAGATCACCCTGCCGAGACTATGGCCGCGGTTCGTCTCGATCACCGCGGTGACGTCCTCCGGCGCTCGGAATCCCGGGCCCAAGGCGACGGTTATCGGTGCCATGCCGGGATGGGTCCCGAGATTTCGTTTCGCCAGGATCGCGTCCACCAGGACCGCGGGCTTCAGCGTCTCCAAGCTCTCGCACTCCGGGTCCGAGAGGACCGGAACATCCCCGGCCTCGAGGATCTCATAGAGCTCATCCACGCCTTCCGCCCGTACGGCCCGGACACCTTCGACGACGATTTCTCCCTCGTAGAGGGCGGAGGCGAAGGAGACCGTGCGGCGAATGACCGTGGGCTTTCTCGTTTCCAGGCAGACCACTGGAAACCCGGACCGCCGCAGCCGCCAGGCAGTGCCGGTCGCCATATCCCCGGCGCCGCGGATCACCACCAGATCCTGTATCATCTTCTTGAGGCTCTGGCCGCTGCGCCGATCCCGAAATGCGAGTAACTCCGAGAGCACGCTGAGGGCGATCTCCGCTGGTGTCTCTGCTCCGATGTCGAGCCCAATGGGCGCGTGAAACTCTGCTATGCGGCGCTCCGGGATACCCGCCTCGCGAAGTTGTTTCGTCGCCAGGGCCACCTTCCGTTTGCTCCCGAGCATCCCCACATACCCCGCCGGGCTCCTGAGAGCGACCTCCGCGGCTTCGATGTCCTCCGCCTTGGTGGCTATGATAATGCTCGTTTCCTCGTCCACCTCGGCCTGATCTATCGCCTGGCGAATATCCGGGGCGACGTGAAAGTTCCGGGCCATCGGGAAGCGCTCGGAGGTGGCAAAATCCGGTCTCTCCTCCGCCACGGCGAGGTCGAACTCCAGGAGTGCCGCTACTCGGGCGATGGCGAGATTGACGTGCCCGCCCCCCACAAGAAGCAACCTCGGCTTCGGCTTTACAACGTGAATGTGCACCTCCATGGTGCCGCCGCACTCCATTCCGGTGGAGGCCTCTCCGCTGCCGAAGAGCTCCCGACTGACAATCCGGGAGTTGCCTTCCACCATCGCTTCGAGCGCCTGTTCCAACACGTAGAGCTCCATCGCCCCTCCGCCCACAGTACCCAAGGCCGTACCGTCGGAGCGAATTATCATGGCTCCCTCGTTTCTCGGGGTGGACCCCTTCGCTCTCAGGATTGTCGCCAGGGCGAAGGGTCGATTCTCCCGTTCCAGTCGCGCAGCTTCTTCAAAGACACCCATCTTCATTCTCCACTCAAGCAGAGTAACCGAAGATTCCCGTCCCTGCGAGGGTCCCGAAGCGAAGAGAGCCCACCAGAATTAGGTCCGGTGGTGCGGCGCAGTTCTTTGGTGAGCAAGCCTCCTCGGCAAACCCTTGGGCCCGCTCCATTGCCTCCGGCGTGTCCGCCTGGTTAATGAGCCAGATTCGCCTCGCTCCGGGAGGGGTCCCCTTGAAGCATCCTTCCGGATGGCTCAGGAGGGCCCCGAGGAGGTCCGGACCAATCCGATCGCCGCCGGGAGCGAGCCGTTCCAGCGCCTCCCGACGGTGGACTCGCGCCTCCTCTTGGCCGGTGCCGAGCGCCGGGAGTCCGGTCACCGCTACCACGAGCCGGGCGCACGCGGGAATGACCGGCTCCCCCGGGCCCGGCACCTTGAGGTCCGCCTGGGCGGCGCCGTCGGCCTCCAGCAGGAGGGGAGTGTGGGGACGCTTCCTCGAGAGGGCGCACGCTTGTTCCGGGGAGATGCCTTCGGTCTTTCCGATCTCCGGCAGTTGACCGCCGGCGAAGAGAATCACCTCGCCGGCAGCCGGGCCAAGATACGCCTCGTTCGAATCGCCGCTGGAGGAGCCCTCGACGCCAGGGGCGCTGCCGGCGACTCGCACGGTGCGATCCGCGACCTGTTCCTGCGCCGTGGCGAGGCGCGTGGTGACCGAGAGTAGCAGCGCTCTGCCGCGTTCTCGCGCTTCCTTCGCGGCCCGGTCCAGGAGAGCGCTCTTACCTCCGGCGCCTACTAATGCGACCACGCCGCCGGTCTCCAACTCCAGCGCTTCCCAGAGGCCCGTCGATTTCCAGCTGCTCCTCTCGCTGCTCATGGCCTCTTAGTATAGTCCTCGGCGCGGGCGCTTCAAACTATTTCGACTCCTTGCGCCCGCCGGAGCCAGGGCCTACTATGGCTCTCGGGAGGCAGAGATGGCCAAGGTGTACTACATCGGTGACTGGGCGGTAATGCTAGGCCCGGTCTTTGCGGAGACTCCTTTTAACTACGCCTACAAGGGTACTGACGTCTTCAACTACGGTCGCTGGCTCAAGGAGGCCCTGGAGTCCGGGGGCGATCACGAGGTGACCTCCGTCCCCACCTGGGAGTTTTACGGCCTCGGGCCCGGAGCGTGGGAACGGATACTCGACGAGCAGGATGTGATCATTCTTTCCGACGTGGAGGCGAAGAACTTCCAGCTCGCCCCGGCATTTTTTGATCGCGCCAAGTTCGGAAAGGAGCCTCTCACTTTTCCCGACCGGGTTCGACTTACGGTGGAGGCTCTCCAGGCCGGCACCCACATGATGTTTCTCGGTGGCTGGCTCAGCTTCAACGGCGAGGTCGGAAAAGGGGGCTGGGGGAGGACCCGCCTCAAGGAGATTCTCCCGTGTCACTGCCTCGAGCTGGAGGACCTGCGGGAGAGCACCGAGGGCTTCGTGCCCCGAGCGGTCAACCCTGCTCACCCCATACTCTCCGGCATTGATACAGCCACAATGCCGCCGATTCTCGGCTACAACGCGGTAAGACCCCGGGAGGGGTGTGAGGTTGTACTGCAGTGGCCCGAGGGGGACCCGGCTCTTACGGTGGGACAGTTCGGCTCCGGAAGGGTCCTGGCCTACACCTCCGACCCCGCTCCGCACTGGGGATGTAACTTCGTCTACTGGGACGGGTACGGCCGGTTCTGGAACAACGCCCTGGGGTGGCTCCTCGGTGAGTGAAGCTGAGCAGTGCCCGCGGCCAGGCTTGGTGCCGTTGACTGTCCGGGCGGCAAAGACGAGAATATAAGTCCGGTATGGACGCACGAGTTCTAAGGGCCGTAGAGCGGGATGGGCTTGCGGCAAATATCCGAGACGTTCTCCTCGTCTCCTACGAGCAAATCATAGCTCGCAAGATTGTGAACGTCAGCGAGCTTCTCGAGTACCTCTCTGATCTCGACTGGGATCCTCGCCTGGAAGGGGTGGTTCGCCACTGCTACCGGCTGATTCGGGAGCTGCACTGGGGGATTTTCAAGGAGCTCGATCCCGAGAACCACCCGGAACTCTGGAAGTCCCTCACCGTCTCCAATCGAACTATGGACGGTGTTGCCGACCTCAAGCGTAACGTTGTTGTTCCCAACGTCTACTGCGGCATTCTCGATATTCACGCCTATACCGATTTCTGCCGGCGGAATAGGCACAATGTTTCCATGCTGCGGACTCTCGATGACATCATCCAGACGGACATGCGCGAGATCGCCAACAAGAACGGCTGCCTCTCTCGTCGGGCCGCGGGAGACAACATAGTGGTCATCGGCTCATCGCCGGGAGAGATTATTCGGGCGTGTCTCGGGATTATCGACCTCTTCTCCCGCAAGAGCATTCTCAAAGCCGCAAATCTCTCGGAAGGACGCAAAGGAAAGTCTATCGTGATGCAGGACTTTCACATCTCCGCGGGGATAGCCGGGGGTCTGCGATACAGCTCCCTGGTCGTAACCCAGGACGGCGATATCTCCGGCAGCGTGATCAATACCGCCGCTCGACTCCAGGCATTTGCCAACACCATATCCCCTGAGCGTTCAAAGGTGATGGTCACTTCCCACGTCTGCGCGGGCTACATGAAGGAAGTTGACAAGAGTCGAGACAAGAGCGACTGGCTCAGCTTTTTCAACTGCGGCAAGATCAACTTCAAAGGAACCAGTGTGAGTGTCTGCGAGCTCCTTTACGACAAGCAGGATCTCAAGAAGGCGGAGTACCAGGAGCAGTACACCGAGCTCATCGAGGCAACCAAGAACGGACGGTGGAGCGATCGCCTGATCACCAACGCCGTCAGTCTTGTTGCCCAGGTGCTGCGAACGCGGCCGATTCCCCGAGTCAAAATGGAGGAAGAGGGAAACGAACGCACCTTTACCAACGATGCCGTTATCAAGCTCTGTGAGCAGGCAATCGCCCTGTACGAGGGCGCTCACGACCACCGGACCGTGAGCAGTCTCCTTCAGCTCATCGTCGATATCCTCGACCGCGCCTCGGGCTTCGACCCCTTGGTCCTCACCCGGTTCAAGCAGGTTGTGGCCCTCTACGACCGAATGACCCAGGAGTTCGAGAACCTGCAGTACGAGAAGATCATCGCTAACCAGACGGGACTCTTCAGTATGAAGGAGCGCACCGTAATAGACGGCGCCGCACGACTGGAGAGGATCCGAGACGTCCTTATTGAGCGGGGGAAGAAGAACAACAACATCTACTCCCCCTCGGTTCTCTGGAACAAGATCGTTTCCGAGTTCGAGGGAAAAGGGGAGTTCGATATCTACAGCGGGAAACGGTAGAACCGGCCCCTAGTACTCCTCGAAGTTCTCATCCTCCATGTCCGAAAGCGTGATGCCGGTGGCTTGTCGCGCCTCTCCGCCGTCTCCTAGGCTCGTCTCACCGGTGTTACTCTCTTCGGCCCGGGAGGGCTTTGCTCCCGCAGGCGTCGCTGCCGGCTGCCGGGAGATACTTCGGCGTACCGTTTGTCTCTCCCCGGTGGCCTGACCGTCAACCTTGAAGAAAGCGACCGAATGCTGCAGCTGTTCCGCCTGGCCGGAGAGCTCCTCGGCCATACTCGACATCTCTTCGGACTGAGAGGCGTTCTGCTGAACGACCTTGTCGAGCTCGGTGATCGCCTTGTTTACCTGCTGACTACCGGAGCGCTGTTCGGCGCTGGAGGCGTTGATCTCCTGCACAAGCTCTGCGGTACGCTGAATATCCGGTACCAGGGCGTCGAGCCAGCTTCCCGCTTCTTCTGCCACAGCGACGCTGTTGCTCGAAACCTCGCTAATCTCCGAGGCGGCCTTCTGACTTCGCTCAGCGAGCTTACGAACCTCCGCCGCGACGACGGCGAAGCCCTTGCCCTGCTCCCCGGCTCTCGCAGCCTCGATCGCCGCGTTGAGGGCCAGGAGGTTCGTGTTCCGGGCTATCTCTTCGATAATCGAGATGCGCTCGGCGATGTCGTTCATCGCCTGGACCGTCTGCTTCACCGCACCTCCGCTCCGTTGAGCGTCCTCCGCTGCTTTCTGAGAGATCCGTTCGGTCTCCTGGGCGTTGTCCGCGTTCTGTTGAATGTTGGCGTCCATTTGCTCCATGGAGGAGGAGACCTCCTCGGTGTTGGATGCCTGCTCCGTGGCTCCCTGGGACATTTGCTGGGAGCTCGAGGCGAGTTGCTCGCTTCCCGCGGCGACGTTGTTACTCGCGGTGGAGATCTCTCCAACCACTGTCCGCAGGTGTTCCACCATCTCGCGCTGAGCTTCGGCGAGTTGGCCAACTTCGTCGCTGCTACGTACGGTGAGCTCCGTGGTCAGATCGCCGTTGGCGAGAGCCGTGGCCGCCTGGATGCTCTCGTAAAGAGAGCTCAGCATTCGCCGTGCGAGAATGTAGGCGATCAATCCCGCAGCGATAAGTGCCACCGCGGTTACGGTGACGTAAATGCGATCCGTTCGGACGATACCCTGTTGCATCTCCGCGGTCGCCGCTGCCGCCCGCTCATCCTGGAGCGTCACCAGGGTGTCGATATTTGCTCGCATCTCGTCGAAGGCGCCCTCGCTGGAAGCGCTGGCAGTTCGAACCGTCTCTTCTTCCTCGAAGGTCATGCTAAGGAGTTCAAGAACTCGTCGAGCATTTGGCTGCCACACCTCGAAATGCTGCTCGAACTGTGGGCGGAGCGTCGCAGCCCCCTCGGTTCCAAGGAGTGAGAGAGCCTCCCCGACCCGCTCGGAGGCCTGATTCATGTTCTCTAGGTTTGCCTGGTCGAGGCTCTCTAGTGTTTCCTGGTCCGTGGCTTCTATAGCCTGGAGCCGGGCCACGTACGCCTGGTAGGCGTCCCGATCGCCGTTGAGGACCAGAGAGAGCGCCT
>CAYZHV010000127.1:0-10358 GCA_964478055.1 uncultured Spirochaetaceae bacterium
GACGGCGTTGTCCGCCTCGTCCCGCATAACCTCGAGCTCGAACTCCTTCCAGCCGATCAGGGACTCTTCCACCAGGGCGGTATGTACAGGGGACTCCGAGAGGGCCCAGTCAATAAACTCCCTCGCCTCGTCCATGGTGTTGGCAATGCTGCCACCCTTGCCCCCGAGGGTATAGCTCGGTCTTATGATCAACGGGACCCCGGTCTCCTCGGCGAAGACCATCCCCTCTTCCACCGAGCTGATAAGCTCGGACTTGGGACTCTCGAGACCAATGCGATCGATGAGCTTCTTGAACTCCCCCCGATCCTCGGCGAGGCGAATGGAATCGATGCTCGCGCCGATCACTTCGACCCCGTACTTCTCGAATATCCCCTCTTTGTCGAGGTCCATGGCGAGGTTGAGCGCGGTCTGCCCGCCCATGGTCGCCAGGACCGCGTCGGGCCGCTCAGCCTTGATGATCTCCTCAACGTAGGGGACGTCGAGGGGGTCCATGTAGACGCTGTCGGCATTACCGGGGGTGGTCATCACCGTGGCCGGATTCGGGTTGACGAGAACCACCTCGTACCCTTCCTCTTTGAGCGCCTTTACCGCCTGGTTTCCAGAGTAGTCGAACTCACACGCCTGGCCGATAACGATCGGACCGGAGCCGATAATGAGAATCTTATGTATGTCCCTTCTTGCAGGCATCTATTCCCCCTCTAGATGGCCTCGAGAAAGGCCTTGAAGATCCACCGGGAGTCCCGGGGGCCCGGAGCGGATTCCGGATGAAACTGTGTTGTGAGAACCTTCAACCGATCGTTTCGAAGCCCCTCGATGGTCTGGTCATTGGCGTTGCGGAACCAGACCTCCGTATCCTTTGGCAAACTCTCCTCTCGGACCGCGAAGCCGTGGTTCTGGGAAGTCACAAAAACTTTCTTTGTCCGCTCATCCCGGACCGGATGGTTCACGCCGTGATGGCCGAACTTCATCTTGTAGGTCTCCCCGCCGAGAGCCTCCCCGAGGATCTGATGCCCGAGGCAGATGCCGAAAAGCGGCACCTTTCCGATGAGCTCCTGCGCGGCTTTCACCTGATCAGGAAGCACCGCCGGGTCCCCGGGTCCGTTGGAAAGGAGCACGGCATCCGGGTGCACCGACATAAGCTCCGCAGCGGTGGCCCGACTTTGAAAGAGCGTCACATCGGCTCCCGCCGCAGTGAGCTCACGTATGATATTGGCCTTGGTGCCGCAGTCATAAAGAGCGATGTGCGGCCCTCCGGCGCCCGAGTTGATGCGCACCGGCTCGAGGGTTCCCACTTCCCCCAGCAGTGATCGTCCCTCCATTGAGGGAAACCCCGAAAGGAACTGCGTAACCGTCTCTCGACCTTTGTCGCTCAAGCTGTTACCCGAATCCGGCGCCACTATGACCCCGGTCTGAGCGCCCTTGTCCCGGAGATGAAGGGTGAGGCCCCGGGTGTCGATGTCCGAGACTCCGGGAATATCGTGAGCGCTTAGGAACTCGTCGAGGGTTATGCGACCCGCTGGAACGGGCCCTCGATAGAGACTTCGAACAATGAAGCCCGCGGCCTTGATCTTCGGCCGGGACACTCCCTGCTCCGGAGCGATCTCCGACCACTCCGCGTCGACCCCGTAGTTGCCAATATGCGGATAGGTCATCGCCACCAGTTGCCCGGTGTAAGAGGGATCGGTCAGGACCTCGGAGTATCCGGACATGGCGGTGTTGAAGACCACCTCTCCCACGCAGCGAACCCCTCCGTTCAGAGAGGAGAGCTCTTGAGGCTTTGGCGCCTCTGCCCCAAAGCCCTGTCCGGCGAACTCGCTGCCGTCCTGCAGTATTAGATAGACTCGCTTCATACACGTATCCTCGTCCTCGAGTCGGTTCTCTCGGGCATCCGAAGCCAACCACCAAGGGGCCGCCTCCGATGCCGCCGTTACCCAAGGTATAAAAAAAGACCGGCTTGAGAAAGCCGGTCTTACGTAGCCCGTAGGGGAATCGAACCCCTGTTTCGGGAATGAGAATCCCGCGTCCTAGCCCCTAGACGAACGGGCCGTTTGGCTTCCCGGGGAGGACTTGAACCCCCACTGTCAGAGCCAGAATCTGATGTGCTACCAATTACACCACCGGGAATCACTGGGTGCGGATAGTAGCCACAAGAATCAAAACTGTCAACCCCTTCAGCCGCCTCACTGCCCCTCAGAAGACTCGCTCTGATAGGCTATGAGGTAGTGAACGGAGTACTCTTTCAGCGCTTCCTCAAAGGGAAGAAATGGCAACGCCACCACCGAAAAAATCTCCTCAACGGTGGCCCCGGCGTCCTCCACGAGTTGTGCCGCTGCATGAATTGTACCACCAGTGGCGATCAGGTCGTCAACCAGTAGCACCTTTGCATTCGGCGGTACATCCTCCGGATGGAGCTCTACCACGTCCTGCCCGTACTCGAGGTCGAAGGAGCGCTCGATGGTCTTGCCGGGAAGCTTCCCCTTCTTCCTTATGAGAATGAGGGGAATACCGAGACGAACGGCCAGGGGTGCAGCAAAGATGAATCCTCGCGCCTCCACCGCACCGATTGCACTGATGCCGCGGTCCCGATATCGCTCCTCCATACGATCGATGCAGTACTGGAACGCCTCGGGTTTGGCAAGAATCCCGGTTATGTCATAGAAGAGGATACCGGGCTTAGGAAAGTCCGGAACTTTGCGAATCGCCGGATCGAGAACGTCGAAGTCACTCATGCCGTAAACTACCATAGCCCGTTGCCCGAACCGTGTCAATTTGCCGCCGCAGGATCAGACCCGTGCAGAAACCGGGGAGGACGCCACCGAGGCCCGGAGGAAACCACGACTTGCCCTGACCAGAGCAGTGCGATATGGTCTAATAAGCTATGGCTCACATCATCCCCTTCGCTAGCGGAAAGGGAGGGGTCGGAAAGACCCTCACCGTTGCAAACCTCGGCGTCGCCCTCGCGCAGGCTGGGAAAACCACTATACTTGTGGACCTGGATCTGGGAGCTTCGAACCTGCACACATGCCTCGGGGTGCGCAACCGCCACAGCGGCCTGGGCAACTTCATCTACAAGCAGGAAGAGAGCATGGAGTCCCTGGTCGTCCAGACCGACGTTCCCCGGCTCTACATGATTCCCGGGGATGCCCTGCTTCCGGGCACCGCAAACCTCCCCTACTTTCGTAAGCTCAAGATCCTCCAAGGCCTGGAGGGGCTGGTGGCGGATTACGTCATTTTAGATCTCGGTTCCGGATCGGCGTACAACACCCTCGATTTCTACCTCTCCTCGATGATGGGGATTATCGTAACCACTCCGGAGACCACGGCAATTCTGAACGCCTACATTTTTCTCAAGTCCGCCCTTATTCGCCTCGTTCAGCGGAGCTTTCACCACCGGAGCGCGGAGCGTCAGGTGGTGAACGAGTTTATGCAGGGAAAGATCGAAGGCACGGACATCACCTTACAGGCGATTGTGGGCCGCCTATCCCAGGTGTCTAATGAGTCCGCGGAGCTCGCCAAAGCGCAAATCGAGAAGTTCCTGCCCCGGGTAGTACTCAACATGGGACACTCTCCTCAGGACATAGCTTTGGGGGGAAAGCTTCGGCAAATCGTACAGAAGAATCTCGCTGTGGACGTGGAATACATTGGCTATCTTCCCCACAGCCCGAACATGACCCGCTCCATCCTCGAGCGAAAGCCGGCGGTGCTCAAGTATCCGAACGACGAGTTTGTTCAGGCGATTCGCACCCTCTCAAAGCGTCTCATCGATGCGCCCACGCCCCACGCCCCCTCCCTCTATCCGGAAAACGAAGACCTCTTCGAGATAGCCGAAGAGGCCGAAGAGCTCGAGGCGCCGCAGTGAGTAAGAGCCGGGCGCGGTCAGGGGTAACTGTGTCGGAACCGTGGCACACGAGCCCGGACGCCTTCGTCGTAGGCTGAGTGTTCGCCCCGGGCCACATAGTGGTAACCGAGGCCAGCCACCATGGCGGCATTGTCCGTGCACAGCTCCAAGGGCGGGACGTAGACTTCGAGCTCCTTCTCTCGGTGCAGTCGCTCTCTTAGATAGCTGTTTGCTGCCACGCCCCCCGCGGCAACCACCCGGCGAATACCCGTGTCTTTCACTGCCCTCAGGAGCCTGGAAACAAGCATGTCCACCGCGGCCTTTTCAAAGGAGGCGGCGATATCCTCCAAGGCACTCCCCTTCCCCGCAACGTGGAATTGTTCGAGCTGGTGGAGCACCGCGGTCTTGAGCCCGGAGTAAGAGACGTCGTAGCGGTGGTCGCCCTTCGCGAGCTTCGGTATCGGAAAGCGGTAGGAACCGGGGTCGCCCCGTCGAGCGAGCCGGTCGATCTGCACACCTCCGGGATAACCGACACCGAGATGCGTGGCAACTTTGTCGAAGGCCTCGCCGCAGGCGTCGTCAATGGTGGTACCGAGGACGCTGAACTGGTCGAAGCCTTCAACTTTGCCAATGATCGAATGGCCCCCGGATACGAGAAGGGTCAGATGGGGATAGTCGATCTCCTCGGCGAGTTGGGGCGCATAGATGTGGGAAAGAATGTGGTCCACCGCCACGTAAGGCACTCCGAGGGAGAAGGCGACGCCCTTGCCAAAGGTGAGCCCCACCACCAGAGAGCCCGTGAGCCCCGGACGACTGGTTACGGCGACCGCGTCGATCTGCGACGGCTCCACCCCGGCCTCAGCCAGGGCGCCGCGGTAGACCGGCAAAATGGACTCGGTATGCATTCGCGAGGCGATCTCCGGCACAACCCCTTGAAAGACAGCGTGACTCTCCACCTGGGAGAGAATGATGTTGGAGAGTATCTTCTTTCCGTCCTCCACCAGCGCCACGGAGCACTCGTCGCAGGAGGTTTCTATTCCTAGTACAAGCATGGTTTGGAAGCTCAGAATAGCGCGGAAAGGGGATAAAAGGCGATCCCCCGATTTCGGTACGCCTCGTAACGCTCGGAGACCACTCGGGCGACCACCGGGGAGGTCACGTGGCCAATCGCCACCGCGTACCCCTCCTCCTCCGCGAGTCGCGCCGCCTCGTCGAGCTGAACGCCCACAGCGTCGTCACTCCGCTCGTTGTCGAGAAAGACCGTTCGCTCCGCAAAGGGCACACCCGTCGCCTCCGCGACGCTGGCGGCCACGCTCTCCGGCGTGGTTCGGCTGTCCAGGAAGAAGAGTCCCTCCTCGGCCAATGTGGACATAACCACCCCCATCACCCGTGGATCCGCCGTGGCGACGGAGCCCATGTGATTGTTGACCCCTATTACCCCGGGAAGGCTATTCAAGTGCTGTCGAAGCAAAAAGGCGAGCTCCTCGTCGGTCTGGGAGGTAAAGAGTGCCCCCGGCCCGGGGTCCGCATCCCCAGCGGCCTCCATGGGGAGGTGGAGAATGCTCTCGAGTCCAGCGTCTCTGACCGCCTGCATCGCCTCTTTCGAGGCGCGCCGCTCGGGAAGGATCGCCACGGTAAGCGGTACCGGCAGCGAGAGGTAGGGTTCCAGATCCGCAGGGTCGTGTCCGGCATCATCCACCACGAGGTAGATCCGGTACCGCTCCTCCGGGGCCGCGCCGCCGGGCTCTTCCCTCGGAGCGCGCTCTTCCTCGCGATCCCGCTCCTCGGCCCCCTCCTGTGCAGGGGCGACCTCTTCTTCTGCGACCTCCTCGCCCTCCTCCGGCGCATCTACGAGAGGTGCCTCCCCGGAGGGAGGCAGCACAAAGAGGAGAAGGGCGAGAAATATGAGAATCAGGGAAAGCAGTATTGAAAGAAGGAGCAGCGCCTTCAGACGGTTAGTTGCAGACATACTCCTTTAGATCGTCGGCATACTGACGCAGTTTTTTCAATGCCCGCATCTCGATTTGCCGAACGGTTTCCGGAGAAATGCCCATCTTGTCGCTGATCTTCTTAAGCGTGGCTCGCTCACCGCCCTCGAAGGCGTATCGATACTTGAGGACCATTTTCTCCTTCTCCTTGAGGTGATCAAGGAAATGCAGGGTGTCCTCTTTGAGCGCCTTTTGCATGTAGACCGAATCGGGGGAATAGCTGTAATCCTCGAAGACGTCGTGAAAGGTGCTGTTGTCCTCATTGATCTCGCTGTCCAGGGAGACCAGGGAATTGGCCAGAGAGAGAATCTTGCCCACTTCGTCCGGATCCATCCGTACGTCCTTCGCGACCTCATCGATGGAAGGGCGGCGCATCAGACTCTGGGAGAGCGTATTGAAACTGCGCTGAATCCGCTTGAGGGCGTCCTCCTTGCGATGTGGAAGCCGAATGGCCCGCCGCTTGTTGCACATGGAGCGGGTGATCGACTGCTTGATCCACCAGGAGGCGTAGGTACTGAAGCGAACCTTCTTCCGGTAATCATACTTGGAAGCCGCCTTGAGCAGGCCGAGGTTTCCTTCCTGAATAAGGTCGAGGAACGCAACGTCCGGAGTGAGATAGGCCTTCGCAATCTTGACGACCAACCGCAGGTTTGACTCGATGAGCTGCTGCCGGGCGCTGTTGTCACCCTTCTGCACCCGCTTCGAGAGGGCTATCTCCTCCTCGAAGGTGAGAAGCGGCGTCTTGCGAATCTGGTCGAAATACGCCTTCAGGGCGTCTTCTTGTTCAAATGTCTCGATCCGTCGCTTCGCCATAGAAGCCTCCTACGAATATATATGCAATGCGCGTGCCAAGGTTCCGAGAAATCACCGGATATTCGTAAGTGGTTGTAAGGCAATAACTTACCAGGCAGGTCAAAAAAGAAGCGTCCTTTGAGAGGACGCCATGTGCACTTTTTAATACACCAACCGAAATTGGTGTATACAAAAAGATACCTCAGCTCGGTGCGGAATCTCTGAACTGGTCTACAATGAGCTCAGCTATGCCAAAGGTACCACGCTTCGACATAATTTTCGAGTATTCTTCGTATAACATGTCTTCAAAGTACTCTCCGGCCATGCCGGTATCAACGAGCCTGTTGTCTTCGTTCAGCGTGGAGCGCATGGAGTCGAGCATTTGCTTGAGAAAAAGGGACTCAAAGTCCTGGGCCACTTCCTTGAGCTTCGCCTCGTCCGCCCCTGCGGATCGCCGAGCGAGGGTGGCCGCATTCTCCGAAGTGCCTGTGGCACGCTGAATTTGAGCTCTGTCGCTGAGAAAGTTGGAAGGCAACTGCACTGCGTCACTCATCGTTCACCTCCCTACCGTTTGAGGTTGTTGGCGATGCCGAGCATACTGTCCGAGGTCTGCACTGCCTTGGAGTTGAGCTCGTAAGCGCGCTGGGCGGTAATCATGCTCACCATCTCCCGGACCACCTCGACGTTCGAGTTCTCCAGGAACTTGTGAAGAATCCGGCCCATGCCGTCAAAGCCGGGCTGCGCGGCTATCGGGTCTCCAGAGGCGCTGGTCACCTTGTAGAGGTTCTCCCCGATGGCGTTAAGCCCTGCAGGATTAACGAACCGGTAGAGCTCGAGTTGTCCCACCTCCACCGGATCGTCCAGCCCCGGCATCTTGACGGTAATTCGGCCGTCCTGGCTCACCGAAAGGGTGTCCTGAATAAAACCGTCCGGAAGTACCACCTCCGGGAGAAGGCGATAGCCGTTGGTGTCCACGAGCTGGCCGTTTGCGTCAATTTGAAAGCTCCCGTCCCGGGTATAGGCGTAGCTGCCGTCGTAGAGAAGCACCCGAAACATACCCTCTCCCTGAACGGCCAGGTCCGTGACGTTTCCGGTCTGCTGGAGGGAGCCCTGGGTGTGGAGCTTCTGGGTGCCGGAAACTCGAATACCGTGGCCCACCTGGACGCCGACGGGGCGCAGAGTTTGTTCCGTGGCGGGAGTACCTGCGGTCCGCTGCGTCTGGTAGATCAGATCCTCGAAGTCCGCGCGGTTTCGCTTGAACCCGGTGGTGTTAACGTTCGAGAGGTTGTTGGAAATCGTGTCTATGTTGAACTGCTGGCCGATCATCCCGCTCGCGGCGGTGTACAACGATCGCATCATGGTCGCCTAACTCCTTCAGCCTCGGGAAATGAGGTTGAGCAACTGACCCGTTGACTGATCCTGGGTCTGCACTACTTTCTGGTTCGCCTCGTAGGCGCGATTGACTTCAATCATCTCCACCATCTCTTTGACCGGGTTCACGTTAGACCCTTCGAGAAAACGCTGGAGTATGGTCGGGCGAGCATCTCCTTGTGCAACCTCGGCGTCTCCGGACTCCCAGGTCGTGCGGTAGAGGCTGTCGCCCTGCTTCTGCAGGTACCGGGGCTCTCTAACCCGGACCAGAGAAAGCTGGTCCACCAGGACCCGGTCTTCCCACTCGTTCTCCTCGATCGATACGAGACGGTTCGGATCGTCCATGTAGCGCGGGTTCGCGAAGATCCGTCCCTCTTTGTCGATCTGGAAGTTATTCATCTTCATCTCGATCGGACCGTTCTCGCCAAGAACCGGGTATCCCTGTTTGGTAACCAGGAGCCCCTCGGGCCCGATCATGAACTCGCCGTTACGGGTGTAGCGCTCGCCCAAGGGAGTCTGGACGACAAAAAAGCCGTCCCCTTCCAGGGCGAGATCCAGGGGATTGCCGGTCTGTTGAAACTCCCCCTGCTCGAAGACGGTAAAGACCTCGTTCTGCTCGACGCCGGTACCAAGCTTGCCAACCACCGGAGATATGTCGTAGGAGCCCAGGGGCTCGCTGCGCAGGGGAAACTGTCGCACGCCGTCATCGGACATGCGTCGGATCAATAGCTCCGGGAACGCCTTGTGCACGGAGGTGTCTCGCTTGTATCCGCTGGTCTCAACGTTAGCGATATTGTTTGCAATGGCATCCAGACGATGCTCCTGCGCGAGCATGCCGCTGGCTGCGGTAAAGATGCCTCGAACCATCTCGCCTCCTTATTACTATCTATCGGCACCGCTGGAGATGAAATAAGAGCTCTTTACCGCGATACCCCGCCGGTTTGGCTTCGATCAATTGCCAGGGAGCGATGACCGAGGTCACCCATCTCTGCTATGGTCCCGGAATGAGCAACGGGAAAGGTGCACTCCTCTTTGACTCACTTCTCTATCGGGCCCAGGACCCTGAAGCGCTAACGAGCTACTACCAACACGCCCTCGGGGTGGAGCGCTACTTAACCTTCCAGCACGCAAGCGGCACAGGCCACAACGGTGAGGCGGGGCTCTTTCATACCGCCTTTCTCTACGAATCCCGCAGGGACTTGGCAGTCGCCCTCCTGCGGCTTCACGCTCTCGGCGCCACCTTCGAGGGCGCCAGCGATCATGATGTGAGCGAGGCAATCTATCTCTCGGACCCCGAGGGCAACGGAATCGAGATCTACGCCGACCGGCCGGGAGATCAGTGGCGCTTTCCTGACGGTAACCTGCAAATGCGCACCCTCCCCTTGGACATGGAGGCCCTCCTTCGGGAAGTGAGGGAGGAGACGCGAAACGGTGCCTCCGAGTTTCGCCGGGATACCGCTGCCTCCCTGGAGAGCCTCGATCAACGTGCAGCCGCCTTGCCGGCAGAGCTCGCTGCTCCGGCCTCGGTCACCCTGGGCCACCTCCACCTGAGGGTGCTCGACCTCCCCGGAGCCGAAAGCTTCTGGCGGGACCGAATCGGTCTGGAGGTCACCGCCAGGTACGGAGAAGTTGCCTCCTTTCTCGCCGCCGGAGGCTATCACCATCACATCGGTCTAAACCGTTTCGGTCCCTGGGTACCTCGAACCCCTGGCGGGCCGGGGCTTGCTGCCGTGACTATGGCGGTTCAGGGCGGCGAAGCGGGCGAGTATCCGACGCCGGAAGGCATCGAGGTCCGGGTGCGCCGGCGGTGATCAGGGACTTCCCAAAATAGGTCCCATTCGGTATAGTGCAACCCATATTTTGCCGGAATAGCTCAGGGGCTAGAGCAGCTCACTCGTAATGAGCAGGTCCTCGGTTCGAATCCGAGTTCCGGCTATGCGCCGTCCGCAGCGCCAGAAGGTTGCCGCGCCGGTGCCCATCCGCCGCTGAGGCGAGTAGATATAAACGAGGCCGACCGGGATTTCCTGGTCGGCCTTTTTGTGCCCTCCGACGCCGCCATTCCGAAACACTCTCTGCACCGTCCCAACAGACGGACAAGCAAGAGAAACCAAACAGATCTCGCAGTCTTATGAGCGTTTTTCTTAGTATTTCACTTATTTGAAGCATCATCACCGGCCCCCTACACTTTGAGACTCAGAACATTGACTTGCATAGGAGTTCTTTATGAAACAGTTTTTGGGGGTTGCCTTGGCAGTGGTCTCGCTTCTGCTGGTGATCAGTTGCGAAGCAGCTCAGGATGACGACAGCCCTCCATGATGGAGGATGGCATTTTTGCCGTCCTGCCCGCCACCCAGCCGGTCATGGCGCTC
>CAYZHV010000128.1:0-4259 GCA_964478055.1 uncultured Spirochaetaceae bacterium
CCAGGGTGGAGGCGATAAGCGCTATGGAGACCGTGAGCGGTACAACCCGCAGGAAACGACCGATAATACCCGGCAGAAAGGTGAGCGGAAGAAACGCCGCGACTGTGGTCGCGGTTGCGGCTATGACCGGAATGATGACCTGGTTGACCCCCTTCTCTGCCGCCTCCTCCCGGGAGATGCCGCGCTGCTGGAGCCGGTAGGTGTTCTCCACGATCACAATGGCGTGGTCTACAATGAGCCCGAGGACCAGCACCAGGGCGAAGAGGGTGTTGCTGTTCAGAGTCTCCCCAAACCCCTCGAGGACCACGAAGGTGAGCCCAAAGGCGATCGGGATACCCACCGCGGTGATAATGGCGTTTCGCACCCCCACGAAGATGAGCAGGATCAGCACCAGAAGCCCGAGGCCATAAAAGGCGTTCGAGGCGAGGACATCCAGGCTGTCCCGGAGCTGAATCGTCGAGTCGTTGAAATAGGAAACCGAGACACCCTGAGGCAGGTTCGTCCGATACGCATCGACCTCCCGCCGCACCGCCTCGACGATGTCGATCGAACCACCACCGGGAACCTTCGCCACCCGAAGGCTGATCGCCTGGGAACCGTTGAAGCGTGCCTCGCTCCCGTCGAGGTCGTAGCCCGGATTGATCTCGGCTATGTCGCCGAGGCGAATGACCCCCCGGGTGTCCCGACTGTTGTGACGGACAACAATTCGGTTGAACTCCTCAACCTCATTGAGCTCTCCAACCGTTCGCAGGAGAAACTCTCTGTTTTCCGTACGCAGGGTTCCGGCGGGTATGGTGATGTTGTGGGTTCGCAGAGCCTGGACCGCCTCGTTCAGGGAGACTCCAAGGGATTCCATCTTGCCCCGGTCCAGGTCTACGTAGATTTCCCGATCCCGGCTGCCCACCAGGGTAACGCTGGAGACCTCACCTATGGTGCGTAACCTGTCACCGAGGTTCTCGGCGGTGTTGTCCAGAGTGCCGTAATTAACCTCACCGTGGAGGACCACCTCGATGACCGGGACAAAGTCCGTGGAGGAAAACTCGTCGATCGTCGCCGGCAGGGTTCCATCCGGCAGATCGACGTTGTTGAACCGATTCTGCACCTCCTGAAAGAGTGTGGCGAACTCATCCTCACTAATACCCTGGTCGAACTGCACGTTGATCCGGGCGATGCCCTCGTTTGTCTCGGACTGGATCTGGTCGAGACTGTCCAGTCCGGCCATCTCGTTCTCGATCGGGACGGTGACAGTCTCTTCGATATCTTCCGCCGCCACTCCCGGATAGGGGACCGTGATAATGGCAAAGAAGAAGGGAATCTCCGAGAACTGCTCCCTCGGCAGCCGCTGGAGACTGAAGAATCCGAGAACGAGGATGAGAATCATCAGAATGTTGATAAGGACCGAGTTGCGAACGGAGAAGCGGCCGATATTCACGGGCTACCTCTCCTCTCGCACGGTCACATCCACCGGTTCTCCGTCAGCAAGGACCGTCAGGCCCGAGACAAGAACGGTCTCGCCGGGAGAGAGCCCCTCGGAGATTGCGGCGCGATTGCCCAGACGTTCTTCGACGGTGACTTCTCGCCGCACCGCACTCCCCTCTTCGGCCAGGAAGACGTGATCACCCCCGTCCTCGAGGACAGCGGAGGCGGGAATCACGAGACGGCTTCTCTGGTTTGTCGGCTCGATGGAGACACCTGCTGAGACCCCTGAGCGGATATCCCCGCAGTCGTTCTCCCACGCCACAACCACCGGAAAGCTGCCGGTATTGAGGTCGCTTCCCGCGGCGATCGCCTCCACCGCGGCGGGCATGGTGCCCCGCTCACAGCTCGGTATCGTTACCGTGGCGGGAGAGCCAACCTCGAGAAAACGAACCTCTCGTTCTCCCACGGAGATCTCCACCTCCAGGCGAGCGAGATCGACGATGCGGGCCACCTCCAGCCCACGGCGCAGGTAGTTGCCCGGGGTGAGACTGTCAGCCCGAGAAGCGACGTATCCGGAGATCGGGGCGGTTAGGGTACGGTTTTCCAATAGCTCCCGGGTCTGCTCCACTCTGGCCCGGGCACCGCTCGCGGCGCTTCGGACCCTGCTCAGCTCCGCCTCGGAGGTTGTCCCCGCCTCGGCCTGTCGTTCCACCGCATTAAGCTCTATGGTGGCCCGCTGGAGCTCCTGCCGCGCCTGCTCGTAGTTGAGCCGTTCCACCGTATCGTCGAGTCCCGCCAGAGCCTGGCCTTCCTCAACGAACTCGCCGAGGCGAAAGTCGACAAACTCCAGAACTCCCTCGGTCTCGGAGACCAGGGTAGCCTCCCTGCTCCCGCGGACGACCCCCGAGCCTCGAACCTCCTGAACAAGCCGTTGGGAGGTGACTTCAACCGCCTCCACCGCCAGAGGGGTCCTCCCCTCCCCGGACTCCGTGCCACCTCCACCGGGTCTGCCGCCTCCTGGGCGGCCTCCACAGCCTGTGAGAAGTAGCGTAGTCGATAGCAAAAGTAACCAGAGAGCTTTCCGCATCCCGTCCTCCTGGAGGTGGCTCCGATCGAGTCTAACCTAAAATATGGTAGGCAAAATCGCAGCGTCAACGAAAAAGGACTACCATTGCACTCCGCAACCGGCTATTCTTGAGACCCATGGAAGAGAAGCGCCTCCGCTCCTCCAGAGAACGAATACTCGACGCCGCGGAAGAGCTCTTTGTGGAGCGAGGCTTCAAGAGTGTCCGCCTCAAGAATGTGGCGGACCGGGTCGGTATTCAGCAAGCTTCGCTTTACTACCACTTTCCCCAGGGAAAGCGGGAACTCTACGTCGAGGTGATGCGAAGAAGCTTCTCCCGCAAACGGGCTGGTCTCAAAGAGGAGATTCGCTCTGCCGGGCCTCAGTGGCGAGATCAATTGGAGGCGGCCACGGAGTGGCTACTCTCCCAGACCCTCTACGACTATCGCCGAATGGTCCGCAGCGATCTGCCAGAGATTGCCCGGGAGGAAGCGGACATGCTCGCCCGGGAGGCGTACGCCGCCCTTCACCAGCCCCTGGAGGAGATCTTCGCCCTAGGTGCGGAGCAGGAGGATTTGCGACTGCCGGCGCCGGGAATGATGTCCGGTTCCTTCATCGCCATTATTGACGGGATTCAGACAATACCTGAGTACGCGGTTCCGTCCAGTAGGTTCGAACTTGCCCGAACGATGATCGATGTGCTCTTGGATGGTTTGCGACCGAGGTAGGGACTCTTATTCGCCGTAGACCGCCACTTGGTACTGGCCTTCGGCGCCGTCATCGACGCTCCCACAGACGATGGTGTACTCACCGTCTGTGGGAATTCGAAGGGAGAGGGAGGCCTCGTTGGTGAGCCCCGAGGCGGAGGCTATGCCGTGACCACTGGGCCCGCGGAGCTCGAAACTCGGCGTAAATGCTTGAGAACGCTGGGTAATCGTGATTCTATCCCCCTGTCGAGCCTGAAAGAGATGAACGTTCTGCGGCTCATCCCCTTCCGTCGATAGCCTTCCCTGGAATCGCACCAGAAGCTCTCCATCTCCGGAAGCCTGAGTGCCGCCGTTTCCTTCGAGGTTGTAGCTCAGAGTGAAAAGCCCGCTCCCGTCACCAAAATAGGAGGTTGCCCGTACCCGGTAGGTACCGCTGGCGGGGGCTCGAAAGGTAACTCGGGAGTCGGTTCTGCCCCCGGAGTCGTCGTCGGTGTAGCTGCTTCCGTCAGGCCCGATCACCTCGAGGAAGGCGTCGAAGTCGGTGCTCCGGAGAAGAAGCTCGACGATGGCGTCCCGCTCCGCCTCAACGGTAAACTCCTGGTAGAAAGAGCCCTGCTCATCCCGACTGTCTCCGGGTCCGAGCATTTGCACCACCTCCTCCCCGGCACCGATCGCAGCGCCATCAGGTAGCTCCTGATAGTCCTCAAGCCGAGGGTCCCGCTGCACCGAGAGGGTGAAGGTTCCAGTCTGTCCACCAAAGGAGGAAACGGTGATTTCAGCCTCCCCGGATGATGGAAAGACGTAAAGCATTCGAGAGTCTGTTCCCATCCCATCCGGAGCGTCGTCGTTTCGAAGCTCCCGACCATCCGGGCCCAGGACTTCCAGAACCGTATCGAACTCCGGACTGGAGACCGCGATTTCCATCGCCTCCCCCGCCTCTCCGGAGAGAAGGTAGCTTCGCATCGGCAAGCCTTCGCCGGTGAGACTACCCTGAATGCTCTGGCCCACCTCAATGCGGGAGGGCTCGGCGGCTTTTCCGGCGGAAAGCGTGTAACTCCCGATGGTCTCAG
>CAYZHV010000128.1:4269-10341 GCA_964478055.1 uncultured Spirochaetaceae bacterium
GCTCGTAACCCCCACCTGCACGGTCCCCTCGATGGCCTGAAAGGTCAACGCCGAGTCCGAGCCGGCAGCGTCGTCGTTAGTAAGCTCTCGACCATCGGGTAACCGTGCGATGAGAAAAGCATCAAAATCCATGGAGCGAAGAGACAACGCCACTCGTCCCTCGTCTCCCGTCAACTCAAGGCGATACCAGTCGATGTAGCCACCTCGATCACTCTCGATCATGTCGAAGTTCTCCAGGCGCCCTTCAACAGTCGCGGGTACGGCGATCGGCTCGGAGGGCTCCTGCCTGTCGACCCGTATTAGAAAGTGCCCTTCTCCGGCGGGGGACTCCGCTCGAACCGTTACTCTCAGACCCTCGCTCTCGCCAACCTGTGCCGAGGCGACCGCCCCACCCTGAGAACCGAAGGAGGAGGCGGTGCGACCCTCGGTGTTGATTTGGATCGTGGGCTGAAAATCCACCGAGGCTACCCGTACGGTGACGTTGCTGCCCTCTTCAACCCGAAGCTCATAGCTCACCTGGTCTCCCTGGGGGAGGCGCCCGTCGCTGCGAAACACCGTTGTCTGAGCCACCGCGGCAGCAGCGACAATGAGTAAGAGAAGAAGTGAAACTGCCATTCTTTTCATATCAACCTCGCTATTCTATCAGGCCATAGCTCGCTCTCGGCGTAACGACACCGTGAACCAGTTCGTCGTTTTCGTTTAGAGGAAGCTCTTCCATCAGTTGTTCGTCGAAGGCGACGCCAATCGCCTGATAGACGATGTGGGCACGCCGTAGAGAGGAGAAGAAGGCGTCATAGAATCCACCACCCCTTCCGAGACGCCCCCCGTCCGATGTAAAGGCGCGTCCGGGAGTCACGATGAGTAGCCGCCCGGGCTGTCGCGGATTCTGAGTCGAGCAGAGCTCCGGAAAATCTCTCCCCGGCTGTCGTATCGCCATGGAGTTGTCCACCCTTAGCGCCTCCAGATCCGTGACTTGATAGAAGACAAGCCCCTCATCTCCGAATCGGGGTAGTCCAAGACGCTTCTGTTCCTTCAGAGCCCGGTCGCAGAGCTCCGTTGTCTCTATCTCGTCAGGGAGCGAGACAAAAGCGAAGACCGTGTCCGCCGCGGTCCAGACCGGAGAGCTTACGATTCTCTCGACTACCACGCGACTCGCCGCGAGACGATCATCGCTCTGCTGTGCTCGGAGGAGACGTCTCACCTCATCCCGTATCTCTTGCTTCCTATCAACCTGCTTCGCCATAGGCCCTTACAGCATACCTCATCGCTCGCGCTCTTTCGACCGCAAGACCCTTGGGCCCGAACACCAAGATGCGCTACAGTGATGCAGGAATGAAACTGCTCGAGAACAGTAACCGTGCCGTGATCTTCCTTGCGGTCCTTCTCATGTCTGCCCCTGCGGTCGGCAGCCAGGAAAGCATGCTCGCCCTCGCTCGAAACGGCTCCGGAGCCGAGGTCGCCGCAGCCCTCGATCAGGGTGCCTCGGTCTCCGGAAGAGACGTCTTTGGTTGGACGCCCCTCATGCTGGCCGCCAAATGGAACGAAGACCCTGCGGTCCACGGGATCTTGGTGGATCGAGGAGCCCAGGTAAACGCCACCAGCAGAGACGGCTGGACACCCCTCCTCGCCGCGGCGAGATGGAACAGGAACCCCGAGGTTCTCAACCTGCTCTTAGAGGCCGGGGCCGCCACGGAGGCTCGCTCGGAAGAAGGGTGGACGCCTCTCCACTGGGCCGCCGCCGGCGGTGACCCCGGGGCAGTGTCCGCTCTCATCCGAGCGGGTGCTCCGGTAAACGCTGAGGACCAGAACGGCTGGACCCCTCTCATGCTTGCCAGTCTCGGCCGGGATGAGCGCCTCGTTGAGCTTCTTATCGATGCCGGAGCCCTGGTAGACCAGCAAGACAACTTCGGCCGGACCGCCCTCATGCGAGCCGCCCAGAACTCGAACCTCTCAGTCACCAACACGCTCCTGCGAGCCGGCGCCTCCGTGGAGGCAGAGGACGCCATTGGCCGCATTCCCCTCTTCTGGGCAGCACGATACAACGAGAACCCTCAGGTCCTCCAGCGACTATTGGAAGCCGGGTCGGACCTCCGACATCGAGACCGTTCCAACAACACCGTCTGGGATCTCATCCGAGAGAACCCCGACCTCATCGGGTCCGCACCGTACGAGAGACTCCGTCGTCTATTCTCCGAATAGCAGAAAGGCGGCTGAAGCCGGAGGCAGGCTCACCTTGCCGGCAACACTCTCGGACCCAGGTATCGCCTTCCTCGAGGGTTCGACTTCCGGCCCGAGGGTAGACCCGTTCACCTCGAGCTCTCTCCCGTCAAGGCTTCCCTCAACCCGCCAGATCTGAGCAGCTCCCTCTAGCTCGAGCTCCACCTCTCTTCTGCGGCTCATGTTGACCGCCAGGGCGCTCCACCCCCTCTCGCCGTCGGCCCTGCTCTGCCTATATACCCGCAGAGACCTTCCCTGCTCCAGCGGATCGTATACCTCGGTCCCCATGAGGGACTTCCAAAGGAGGGAGCACCAGAAGTCGGGCCGCGGTCGCAAGCCTTCCTGTTCCAGGAGGCCGTAATCTCCGCCTACCAAGGCTTGTCGGACAACCCCGCTCATTCCCGCTCTAGCCATTGTGCCCAGGTGGTCGAGCCACCAGAGCGAGCCAGCGAACCGATCCGAGATTCCCGGCTCTCCACCGAAGAGCGCCTGCCCCGTCTCACTGAGCCAGACCGAGCCGATTCCGTTTGTTGCCGCACATCGCCGCATGCGTCCCGCAAGTCGTTGCGCGGAGCGCCGGGCACGGCTCCGGAGGGCAGTTCGAAACCCCACGCGTCTCACGCCGATCACCCCACGACGACTCTGGTAGGGATAGTAGTGCCAGGTCAGCATGTCCAGCCCCGAGCGGAGACGGCGAGCTACCTTTCCCGCCATTGGTATAGGCTCTCCGATCACCGGCCAGACAGCCGATGCCGGGCCCGCTCTTAGAGGCAACTCTTCTGATTTGGCGGAATTACCGTTCTCCGGGGCCTGCTCCTGGAGAACTCTGCGAAAGAGCCTGAAGTCCTCAGCGTACTGCGCCGGCGACACTCGTGCCGATAAGCCGTGAATAAAGGGAAAACCGTTGACTTCGTTCCCGAGTTCCCAGACCGCCACTCGTTGACCTCGACGCTCCAGGTGATCAAGGAATCGACGAAAACTGTGAGGCTCCCATCGTCCCCTCTGGTCCCGGGCGCAAGCTCCCACCCCGACGCAGACAAAGAGATCGAGCGCCGCAGCACCTGCAAAGGTCACCACCTCATCCCAGCGGTCCGGGGAAAGTATTGTCGGGCACTGTGAGAGGGAAGGAAGCTGCCCCAGGGCGCGGTTCCCGGGGACCGCCGGGGCGTCGAAAGCCATACGATCCGACTCGCTGCCTCCGAGGCGAAGGTAGGCCGGCCCCAAAGCGGCGGCGGCGGTAATTAGGCGTGGATCGCTCAGGTCCAGCTTCCGGGCGCGGACCGAGCCGAATCCGTGGCGAGTGCGACGGGTCCCCTCCCACCATCGCTCCCCAACTATTAGCGCCCAATCCAGAGCTATCGAGAGGAAGCGTGGGTCCGTGCGTGAGATTGGTTGCTTATCCGGAACTGCGAGGTAGAGCGAACGCACCTGCCCAGCCTATCCGCATTGGCGCGTCCGGTCGAGAGGCAGGCAGGCGACTCAGGCTACCGACACCGCCCGCTCTCGGCTCTCAGTTATGTAGTCTGTTGCGAGGCAGAGGTCAAAGAGGTGGTGCTCAACAAAGCTTTCGGTAACGCTCTCGTACCCGTCCTGCTCCCGAGTGATGCGGACCTGAAAGCCCTCCTCAGTTTCGGCGAGGATGTCCATATAGGCGGATCGTCCGGGCTCGCACTTGATTCGGTAGCGTTTCATACTGGTCTCCTTCCCTGCCTCTAGTATCGACCGCCTTCTCGCTGATTTTAGCGTTCGATTTTTCGGTCTCTTCGGAAAGGCGTCCTTGGCCGGCTAAGGGCGCTTCATTTCTCCGCCTTTAGAGGCTGGAGAGTGTCTCTAATGCGAGGTTGCGTATCCTCCTGGGATAGCGTCCATCAGAGGCGAGATAGACAAGCATCTCTTTGGAAGCAGGATCCATTACGTTCTCCTGGTCGCCGGCAATAGAACGAAGTGCCACCAAGGCAGCATAGACCACACCTTCGTCGTACCGTCCCACATGTTCCCGAAGAAGCATTTTCGCGATCGTCTGAGTCACCTCTCCGGTGGGATCACTCCCCATTCTTGCAAGACCGAAAAGCGCCTGGGCCCGTACGATCGGCTCAGGATCGTGACGAACAGTCCTGACCAGAATGCCCTGAGCCGCGTCCGTACCTAGTCTGCCGATGATCCTGAGCGCCTCCCGTCGAACTACAGGGTCATAGCTCTCGATTCCCCAAGTGTTGTCCTCGAAGGTTTCCATTACGCCCTGCCCGACCAGAGGATCCAGGGCGTCGAGGATTGCGTCATCCTCTGGAGAGATAAGCCCCCGTTCCAACTGACTCTCGAGGGTATCAATCGCGAGGAGCTGCGTGTTGCGCTCAGGGGAGCGCATCTGCAGAGCCAGGGTCTCGATGCTGATCTCCGATCGAAGATAGAGTTCCTCGACCGATAGGGTCTCTTCCGTTTCCTGAGCGACACCGAAGCTCGCTGCCAAGACCAACAGAATTGGAATCAGACGAATCCTTCCTTCAACTCTCATGACTTCCTCCTATGCCAGGGCGGCTGTGATTAGGACTCGCAAGGGGCGTGCCAGTTTTGAGTTTGAAACGTAACTCCCTACATTAAAGAGAAATAACGGATCAATACGTGTCAAATAGCCCAAGTTTAGGATGCAATTTGCATAGAAACAGAGAGAGGCCATGCGGAACGCATAGCGTGAGGCCAGCTAATCGCCTAAAATCAGAGTAGTCTACCGATCGCCTCGGCTAGGCCATCGGGGTTCTCCTCCGCTACGAAGTGCCCCACCTCGGGATATCGCTCCACCCTAGCCTCGGGGAACGCCGCCTCCCACCGCTCGAGCTCTTTCTCCCGGAAGGCGATATCCTTCATCCCCCAGGCGATCAAGTTTACCTTTCCCCAGAGAATCTCCCGCTTCGACCAGAGATCCGAGAGCCAGTCCGAGGAGCCTATTATCCGCCGCGGGAAGACCCAGGACCCCCTGCGGTCTTCCGGCTCTGCCAGGGGCGCCGTGATGTGCCGGTGGATCTCCGTCGTGAGCCTACTCTTGTCGCCAAAGACCGAGCGCACGATGGTTGTAGCGAAGAAGTTGAAGCGCCGAATGAGAAACCGACCGATTGGGCCGCCCACAAACCCGCTAAAGGCTCGGTAGTATCGATCGTTGGCAACGGACCAGAGCCAGCTGTTTGTGATCACCACGTTCTTAACCCGCTGCGGGTGATTAATCGCGTAGGAGAGCCCGATCGGACCGCCCCAATCGTTTACCACCATGGTTATGTTGGAAAGATTCAGCGATTCAAGGAGGCTCTCCAGATTCGCGGCGTGCTGCTCCGGAAGGTAATCCCACTCCCTCGGTTTGTCCGACAGACCGAATCCCAGATGGTCCGGAGCGATGCAGCGATGGGAATCTCTGAAGCGTCGGATCAATCCACGGTATTCAAAGGACCAGTAGGGATTACCGTGAACCATCACCAGAGGCTCCCCACTCCCCTCGTCCACGTATCGCATCGTTCCCATCGGCAGCTCGAACTCAGCCGGCTCGAAGGGATACTCTTCCCTGTTCACCCAGTCGGGCAGCGTCATAGATGCTTCTTCCACACCTCCAACGTTACCCCTTCGCACCCAGCCTCGCCAACCACCGCCTGGAGACCGGCTCACTCGCTTCGCCCAGCCAGCCCGGCCATCCACCAGGGCTGGGCGGTCGCCGCGAAGCGGCCCCCGCCGGACCTCCGGTTCAAATCCGCCCAGCCAGCCCGGCCAGTCCCTGGGCTGGGCGGTCGCCGCGAAGCGGCACCCGCCGGACCTCGAGGTGAAAAAAGGGCACCTTTTCAAGGTGCCCTTTTTGAACAAGTCTCGGGCCTGGCC
>CAYZHV010000129.1:0-10335 GCA_964478055.1 uncultured Spirochaetaceae bacterium
AGCCCCCAGTGCATAAAAGCGGCCGGGACCCCTCGGAGCCCCGGCCGGACGTTCTGCTCTAGGATGCGTTGCTATAGGGAATCATCTGGAGCGACGAGCCTCCAGGAGAAACTCGACGCGCCGATTCTTCCAAAGCTCGTCGTAGTTAGTGTGCGGCACCACCGGTCGGGAACCGCCGTATCCAACGACCTCCATCCGTTCTCTGTTGACGCCGAGAATGATCAGGGCCTGCATGACCTCCGTCGCCCGGTCTCGGGAGAGGGGCAAGAGTACCTGCTGCTGCTCGCGCCGCTGCGCCTCAGGTTCGTGCAGCAGGTGCGCCGCGTGACCTTCGATGATTATGTCCCGGTCATCGTACTTGTTGAGAATCTCAGCGAGGCGCCGAATCGTCTGGAGGTTGTCCTCCAGGGTCTCCGTGTCGGTCTCGAAGAGGTCCGAAGAGAAGCCGGCGAAGTGGATACTCTGGATCATGATCCGTAGACGGTCTCCGTCAGGCATGACCAGAATGTCCACGGGTATGGCGTCCTCGATGGTCGTCGAGTTGCCGTACTCGTCTACCACGGTGTATTCCGCGGTGTAGTCCACCGCCGCCTGTACGAGCTCGCCGTCGTTGGCCCTACCGTCCCAGACGATGGTCCGCCGGGGTCGGCCACTGCCGCTGTAGGAGCGGAAGAGATCACCTCGAGGATCGATTATCCTGAGGCTCCAGCGGCGCAGGTCGTTTGGCGACTCAACACCGAGGGTTATCCGAACAGTGTCATCAACACCGTCTCCATCGGGGGAGAAGGGTTTCGGCTCGATCTCGATAGAGAGGTCCGGAGGCATCTCCGAGGGGCGCGGGCCCATGGTGTCGACGAGGAGCGGGATCTCTCGCACCGTGCGATTCCCCGCTGCGTCCTCGCTGTGGAGCACGTAGACGTACTCACCATCGGGTACGATATCCCCATCCTGGTCCCTGCCGTCCCAGGTAAAGTTCCGAACCTGATCCTCGTACGTTTCCTGAGCTACAGCATCACCGTCGCTGTTTCTCACTTCTGCGGTCCAGTCATCTCCGGGAACTACGCGCTGGGTAATCGTGACGTCGTCCCGCTCGCCGTCGCCGTCGGGCGAGATAGTCCGACGGTTCGCCTCGAGGCGCTCGATTCGCGGTGGAGTACCGTCCACGACGATCGGTCCCTGATCTTCGGCTTCAGGCTCGTTACCGTTGTAGTACTTAACCTGGAACCAGACTGAGTACTCGCCGTCGGGGGCCGCGGTGTTACCGTTGGTAAAGCCGTCCCAGACAAATCGTTCAAAAGGCTGCCGAACGTAGCGGGAGCGTACCATCTCGCCCTCGCTGTTGCGGATCTCCAGGAGAAACTCGTCGATGCCGTCGGTGGGCTTGTAGTCGAGTCGAATCGGTATTTCCCCTTGAGCCCCCGGGGCCCTGGGGGAGAGATAGGTGCCGTCTATGGTCACGTCCGCCGAGGCGTCCCGGGTATCCTTGGTAACGCGAAGAAGCTGGGAGCGTCCGGTGTTGCCTGCCTCGTCGGTAGCGACCATCTGGAGCTCGTAGGTCCCGTCCGGAGGATCCTCCATTCCCGGAATCGATCCGTACCAGGTGTAGGAGAACTCGGTGTCCTCCACGCCGATCTCCGAGAGAGCCATGGAGTACTCTTCGCCAAAGGCGTCGAGCTCTACTATCCAGTTCTCATCCGGAGTCGCATCCACTTCAACGCGGATACCGTTCTTGCCCTCACCGCCGAAGACTATTGGCGCCCCGTCCCTGGTACTGTCAGGGAGCGTCTCGACGTTAACCGACGCCTGCGGCGCCTGCGTGTCGATCCGGACAGGGAAAGGCTCGGAGCTAACGGGCGTTCCATTTTCGTAGCGGGCGTTCATCACCGCCACGTAGTCGCCGTCACTCAGACGATCGCCGATGGCGCTGCGCCCCTCGAGAACTATACGGTTGGGGAGCGGGGCGCTGCCCTGCTCGCTGTAGACGACTCGGCCGTTCTCGTCATTTCGATGGAGCACTAGCTCCCAGGTAGCAAGTCCTTCAGGCTCGTTTACCCGCACGTTAAGCGGCAGGGTATCGAGCGTGCCGTCGTCATTGGGAGAAAAGGCACGCCTGTCGCCGTCGGCGGAGGAGAGCTGAATCTGCCCCGCCTGGAGACTCATGGTTATCCGAGGATCCAGGGTCCGAGAGTTGACGTTACCCGCACGATCCTCACCTTGCAGACGATAGACGTACTGTCCCTCCGGGACTAGTTCTCCTTGATTGTTACGTCCATCCCAGACGAAAGGAGAGGGAGGAGGAACATCGAGAGCCCTGTTTCGGAAGTTGCTGTTTTCCACGACCCGGTCGTAGACGACGGTTCCGTCGGTGGTGAGAACACTCATGGTCCATCGGAGCTCCCGAGATCCGCTCTGCGGGATGGAAACTGTATCACGGATATCGTCGTCGTTTGGAGAAAAGACAAGATAGGGCGGTTGAGGAAAGGGATCGATGACCGGCGCTTCATTGTCCACTGTCACGTTGAAGGGAGCCGATCGGGCCACTCGCCCTTCATCGTCGACCACGGTAAGTTGATAGGTGTAGTCTCCATCCTCAACGAGCTCACCGTTTCGTGCCTCGCCCTCGATCTGGTAGGTTCCGTCCCAAGTCAGGGTCTCTGGCACCTCGACTTGCGGTTTCTCGGCGCCGGCAATATTGCCGAAGAAGCCGCGCCGCTCGGTCTCGACTTCCCGCACTCGAAACACCGGCTCTCCTGTGGAGTCGAAGATCGTAAGCTCATACTCGACAATTACCGCGTCTTCCGCAGGCGCCACAAATTGGGAAAACGGAAGCTCCAGGATATCCTTCACACCATCCTCATTTGCTGGGGAGATGTACTGCCGCTCCTGGGAGGGAATGTTTAACTGTGTGACACCTTCCGCCTGTCCTCCAGCAAAGAGCGTTGCCGGAACAAACAAGAGGACCAGGAAGACCAACACCACCATACGCTTTTCAGATATTTTCATAAGGTTCTCCAATTTCCTGCCTCCGATTTCTCTATCATAACACGAGGCGACTATGCACACTATTAAACAACTATTAGCCCCGTAGCGTGACATAGTTTGCTTTTCCAACCCGCATATCCGTACTACCTTAAGTGGCATGGAACCGGTTATACGGGTGGAACACCTCTACAAAACATACGGAAATCTCGTTGCCGTCAACAACCTCTCTTTTGAAGTTAACGAAGGAACTTGCTACGCCTTTCTCGGGCCAAACGGCGCGGGAAAGACTTCAATGATGAAAAGCATCTACGGCAAGGCGGATCCGGACCCCCGGGAGGAGACGAGAATCTCCGTCTTTGGCCACGATCCACGTCACAACGAGCTCGCGGTCAAGTCCCTTTCCGGCGTGGTACCCCAGGAGGAGAGCCTGGACGTGGAGCTCAACGTGGTGCTGAACCTCCGCATATTCGCCAACTTCTATCAAATGCCTCGGAAGAGGGCCGACGAGCGTATCGACGAGCTCCTCGCCTTTATGGAGCTCGAAGAGAAGCGCAACTCCCTCGTACGGGAGCTTTCAGGCGGAATGAAGCGGCGCCTGGTGATAGCCCGGGCCCTTCTCAATCGGCCCTCCCTCCTGATTCTCGACGAGCCCACCACGGGCCTGGATCCGCAGGTGCGTCACATGATCTGGGATCGCCTGCGCCACCTGATGCGAGAGGGGGTGACGGTGCTCCTGACAACCCACTATATGGAAGAGGCGTTCCATCTGGCAGACCAGATCCTCATTATGGACAAGGGGGAACGGAAGATGGAAGGGAACCCGACAGAACTCCTAAAGCAGGAAATCGAAGGCCACGTACTGGAGCTGACGGAGCTGGAGCTCCGAGATGACCTTGAAAAACATCTGGACGGCGAGGCGATACGTATCGAGGAGTCCGGTGACCGGATTCTCTACTACAGCAACAAGCCGGAGGCGCTTCGGGCAGCTGAGCCACACTTACCCCACGGCAGCTACGTCCTGCGTCCCTCCAATCTCGAGGATCTTTTCTTGCAAGCTACCGGGAGGCAGTTGAATGAGCACCAGTGAGAAGCGACTACAATCCGCAGACAACACCTTCGTCACCGACCGACCGATCGCACGTCGGGAGAGCCGTCGCCCTCCCCTCCCGCACAGGCTCTACAGCGTCTGGTATCGCCACGTTCGGGTCTACTCCAAGAACCTCATCAGCAACGGGTTGCCGCCCTTTCTGGAGCCCCTAGTCTTTCTCGTCGGTATCGGTCTCGGCCTCGGGAGCTACATAGACCGCATGAGCGGCTTTCCATATCTCGAGTACCTCGCCTCGGGTCTTCTGGTTACCGCCGCAATGTTTACCGCCGCCTTCGAGTGCACCTTCGGTACCTTCATTCGCCTCGAGTTCGACAAAGTCTACGACGGCATGCTCGCGGCGCCGATCACGGTAAACAACCTTCTCGTGGGCGAGATCCTCTGGGCCGGAACCAAGGGGTTTGTCTTTACCTTTTCGGTCATGGTGATCGTCGCCGCCTTCGGCGTTCTGCCCCTGGGCAATATCATACTCACCCCGTTCGTCGGCTTTGCCACTGGAGCAATGTTCGCGAGCATCGGCCTGTTGATCACGGCCTTTGTCAAAACGATTAACCACTTTAACTTCTTTTTCTCCGGGGTGATCTCGCCGATGTTCTTCTTCTCCGGGGTGGTCTTTCCGGTGGAGAATCTTCCGAAGGTGGTACATCCCATTACCGAAATCCTGCCCCTTACCCACTCCGTGCGCCTCGCCCGGGGACTTGCCCTGGAGCAGCTCTCGCCGAGCCTCTGGTGGGACCTCGCCTATATCCTTCTGGTGACAATCGGGGTAGGGTTTCTGGCGACAAAGAAACTTCGAGGCAGGCTGGTGGACTGAGCTGGCCTTAGCGGCCGTATGGCCCGGCGGCCCGGGGCGCCCGGCTCGGGGTCCGAGCCCCGACGGGGCTCGGTCAGAACCGCCGATTGGGGCGGTTACTCTTCGGCTAGGATATCGAGAACCGGAAGGGCGCCGTTCCAGCAGACGATGGAGTAACGGTCATCCCGGTCGGGATGGGGTGTGAGCTCTACCCTGCCTCCGGCCTCCTCCACCAGGAGCTTGCCGGCGGCGATGTCCCAGAGACTCACGGTCTCCTCGACGTAGACATCGAGGCGCCCGGTGGCGACGTAGGTCATGGCAAGGGCTGCGCTCCCGAGCATTCTCACTTTGCGTACTCTCGGAGCGAAGGCGCGGTAGCGGCGCATCCCTTCGTCGATCTTGTCGGGAGTCTTGGCGAAGCCGAGCATAACGATCGCATCAGATAGGTCACTCCGGGAGCTTACCGAGATCTCCCGCTCCCCGAGGCGCGCGGGTCCGCCGGTTTCCACGCTCCAGACCTCCCGTTGCATTGGATCGATCACCACCCCGGCGATTACCTGCCCCCCTCGCTCGAGAGCGATGGAAACGGCGAAGTGCGGGATGCCGTAGAAGAAATTGACGGTCCCGTCGATCGGATCGACAATCCACCGGTACGCGGAGCCGCTCTCGCCGGCGACACCTTCTTCGCCTAGGACGGCGTGACCAGGAAAGTCCGCGAGAAGCCGCTCGGTAATGATGCGCTGGCTCTCCACATCCAGGGCGAGCTTGAGATCGTTCGGCATCGTCTCGTTTACCTCGTGAACTCTGCCAAACTCGCTCCTGAGGCGTTCAGCCGCCGCCAGGCCCGCATCCCGAGCGCTCTCCACAAAAGAGTTCATGGGGTCTCCTGGAACCCGAGGGCCCTGGCGGTCTCATCCACGGATGCGGTGAAGTCCACACTAAGAGGGGTCACGGAGACAACCTTCTCGAAGGCTATGGCGTGGACATCGGTACCCTCCACGACCAGCTCCGGGTCCTCATCCACCCAGGTGCGCCCCTCCTTGATCTGACTGTCGGGCCGAGGGTTCTCGATGGTGTGGCGAAAATAGTGGCGCCGGGAGAGCCGGGTGAGGCGTTCCGGCGTTCCCGGAGGGCACTCGTGGGGTACGTCGATTTTGAGGATATCGAAGGGAAAGGGTCTCGGGTCCGCCAGTCGGCGACTTCCCGCTGCCGCGGACGGAGGCGGGAGTTGCGTAATCTTGCTCAGAAGGATCTCCGCATACTTGCGGATCACTCGGGTCGCTCCTTCCCAGTCCATCTCCCCGTACTCGTAGTGATGGGCAATGTCCGAGGCTTGGGAGGCCGCAATGGCGGGAATACCGTAAGCTGCTCCCTGAAACGCGGCGCCCAGGGTTCCGGAGATCGTTATGTCCATACCGAGGTTTTCCCCGTAATTGACACCTGAAACGAGGAGATCCGGCCACCGGTCGTAAAAGATGGTATTCATGGCGTGTTGAACCGCCAGGGCCGGAGAGGCGTCTATGTGGTACGCCTCGATCCCTTGGAGCGGATCCGTGCCTCCCTCTATCGTCTGGTTGCCTCGGCCGTGGATCTCTACCGGCCGCAGGTGGTCGTTCCAGTCCCCAACCATGCTTCTTCCCCGGGAGGTCTGCTGGGTTGTGGGGGCCACCACCACCAGCCGGCCGAGGCCGACCACCGCCTCCACTGCGGCGATAAGCCCGGGAGAATCAATGCCGTCGTCATTGGTGACAAGGATGAGCGGTCCTTCCCTGGAGTATTCGGTTTTCGGTTCTGCTTCTGCCATCTCTCGTTCCTTTAGGGAGCTCAGCTCTTCTTACTGCCCCGATTGTTCTTTTTCGGGATTATTAGCTTGGTCTTCTTTACCTCTTTCGCGGTGAGACGTACGCCACCGGCCCGGACGCTCTTTACGAGGAACTCTTCTACCGGAAAGTCATCCTCGAGCTTCTGCATCCTGGGCTTCTTAACGTAATCAACGTGAATAATCGCGTCATCCCTGGTAGTAAGAAGCACCGGTTTGGCACCCTCCGGGACGATCTGATACTCCTTCTCGAGTATGTACTGCTCGATCTTGCACCGCTTGATGTAGTGGATGCCGTCTTGCCCTTTGTATACCACCGTAAAGACCTTGGTGGCGAGAACATCCTTGTCCGCGAGACCGCAGGAGAGCAGGCCTCCCCGGACAAAGAGCTTTTCCGGGGCGTCGGTTACGGTGTAGCTCCCGTCCCCGCGGATAATGAGGACCCTATCGAAGGGGGAGACTGAAAAGAGCTCCGTCCCGTCGTTGAGGTTGTAGCCGAGGTAGTTTCCGGAAGAGTCCCAGCGCAGGGTCCGATCCCGCTCCACAACGTCTTTCACGTCGACCTTGGAGAACGAGGTAACCTCAGTGCGCCGGGTATAGGAAGAGCCGTACTTCTCTAGGACCCCTTCTATGTAGCTCACGGCGTACTCCGTGAGGTTGGCGAGGTGCTTCTTGATCTCCTCGAGTCGCGCCTTGATCTCCTCCATCTCCTTTTTCGCCTTGTTGATGTCGTAAAGAGAGATGCGCCGAATCGGTATGCGAAGGAGTCTCTCGACGTCCTCATCCGTAACCTTGCGACGAATCTCTTTCTTGTACGGCTCTAAGCCATCGTAGACCGCCTGGACCACCTTCTCCTGGGTCTCCATCTCCTCGATCTGCTTATAGATCCGCTCCTCGATAAAGATACGCTCCAGGGTGCGTTGGTGGAGCTTGTCCAGAAGCTTGCCCCGCTCGAGCTCGAGCTCCTGCTTGAGGATTGCCACGAGCTTCTCGGCGTGGTAGTCGAGGACCTCGGTGATGGTCATGGGGACCGGGTTGTTCTCTTTGATCACCAGCAGGTTCACCGAGAGCGACATCTCGCAGTCGGTGTAGGCGTAAAGAGCGTCTATCACCTCCTGAGCGTAGACGCCCCGGGCAAGCTTGATTTCGATCTCCACCTCCTCGGAGGTGTAGTCGTCGATGCTCTGGATCTTGATTCGCCCCTTCTTGGCTGCTCCCTCGATGGAGGCGATGAGGCTCTCCGTGGTGGTACCGAAGGGTATCTCTCGAATTACTATTCGTTTCGGGTCGGAGGTGTCGAGCTTGGCCCGGACCAGCACCTTTCCCTGGCCGTCGTCGTACTCGCTCGCGTCCAGGAGGCCGCCACCGGGAAAGTCCGGGTAGAGGGTAATTCGCTCTCCTTGGAGTCGCGCCTTGACCGCCTCCATCACCTCCACAAAGTTGTGCGGAAGGATCTTGGTGGACATGCCCACGGCTATTCCCTCCGCTCCGAGGATAAGCACCAGAGGCGCCTTGGCAGGAAAAACTACCGGCTCCCTGTTGCGCCCATCGTAGGAGTCCAGGTACTCGGTGATTTCCGGCCTGTAGAGGAGCTCCTTCGCCAGGTCGTTGACTCGACACTCGATATATCGCGCCGCCGAAGCCTCGTCCCCGGTGAGGACGTTTCCGAAGTTGCCCTGCTTGTCGATAAAGAGCTCTTTGTTCGCCAGGACCACCAGGGCGGAGTAGATCGACTGGTCCCCGTGGGGGTGGTACTTCATGCAGTGTCCGACAATGTTGGCGACTTTGTGGAACTTGCCGTCATCCACCTCTAAGAGAGAATGGAGAATACGCCGCTGCACCGGCTTGAGCCCGTCATCGATGTGCGGTATGGCGCGGTCTTTGATGACGTAGGAGGCGTACTCCAAGAAGTTGTCGTTGAATATGGTGTTTACGTAGGCCATTGGTTAGATCAGGTTCTCCATGATGAACTGCCGCCGCTGCGGCGTGTTCTTACCCATAAAGAACTCCAGGGTGTTGGTAATGTTCTTAATAGACTTGACGTTGACCGGAACGAGACGCATGTCAGCCCCGATAAACTGGCCGAACTCGCTGGGCGAGATCTCTCCGAGCCCTTTGAATCGGGTTGTTTCGGGGCTCGAGAGCTTCTTGAGCGCCTCGTCCCGCTCCTTGAGATTGTAACAGTAGATCGTTTCCTTCTTATTGCGCACCCGGAAGATCGGAGTCTCAAGGATGTAGAGCCGTCCCGCCACAACGAGCTCCTCGAAATAGTTGAGAAAAAACGTCAGCAGCAGGTTTCGGATGTGGAAGCCGTCGTGGTCGGCGTCGGTGGCGATAACGATGCGCTCGTACCGTAGATTCTCGATGTCGTCCTCTATACCGAGGGCCATCATCATGTTGTAGAGCTCTTCGTTCTTGTAGAGGTCCGTGCGCCGCCGGCCGTGGACGTTCTGCGGCTTGCCTCGCAGGGAGAAGATCGCCTGGGTGTAAACATCCCGGGCGGATACCATGGATCCCGTGGCGGACTGCCCCTCGGTAATGAAAATCGTCGTCTCCCCGGAACGCTTATCCTTGTCTCCCCGGTGGAACTTGCAGTCCTTGAGGTTCGGAATCTTGAGGGCGATCTTTCGGGCGTTCTCCCGCGCCTCCTTGCGGACTACGTTGAGCTCTTTGCGCAGTCGCTCGTTCCTGGTGATCTTGTCCGCGAGCTTGTTAGCCGCCTTTTTGTTTTTGAAGAGAAAGTCTTCTACCGCCTGGCGCGTCTCATTGACGATCCAGGAGCGTATGTCGGTGTTACCGAGTTTGTTTTTCGTCTGGCTCTCGAAGACCGGATTGGAAAGCTTGACCGCAATGGTCCCGGCGATCCCCTCCCGGACGTCGATCCCGGAGTAGTTCTTCTTGAAGTACTCGTTTACCCCTTTCAGGAATCCTTCTCGAAAGGCGCTCTGGTGGGTTCCGCCATCGGAGGTGTACTGTCCGTTTACAAAGGAGAAGTAGGTCTCGCCGTAGTTATCGGTATGGCAGAAGGCAAACTCCAGCCGCTCACCCTTGTAGTAGCCGTAGTCGTAAATCGCCTCATCTCCGACCTCTTCCCGTAGGAGGTCCAGGAGGCCGTTTTTACTGACGATCTTCTCGCCGTTGTAGTGCAGCGTTAGTCCGGAATTGAGATAGGCGTAGTTCCAGAGTCGCTGCTCCACGAACTCCTTCTGGAACTCGTACTCATCGAAGATCTCGGGGTCGGGGATAAACTCGACGTAGGTCCCGTCCTTGTACTTGGTCGTCTTCCCTGACTTCTTCTTGTCGAGCTTTCCCTTCTTGAAGATCGCCTCGAAGTAGCTCCCCTGGCGAAACGAAACCACCCGAAAGTGGTCGGAGAGCGCGTTTACCGCTTTTGTACCGACGCCGTTGAGACCGACGGAGAACTCGAATACATCCTGATTGTACTTGGCCCCGGTGTTTATCACGGAGACGCACTCGATCACCTTTCCCAGAGGTATGCCCCGTCCGTAGTCCCGAACGGTGACCTTCCCCTCTTCACTCAAGGTGATTTCGATCTTGTTCCCGTGACCCATGATGAACTCATCCACGGAGTTGTCGATGATCTCCTTGAGGAGGATGTAGATGCCGTCGTTGAAG
>CAYZHV010000130.1:0-8559 GCA_964478055.1 uncultured Spirochaetaceae bacterium
TAGGGCTCAAGGGAGTCCGAGGCGGATCGGGGCGTCATTCTACATATCCCTCCGCCTAAAGCGTACTCCTCCGGCTGCCTCTGAGACAACGAACACCCTTGCCGGGGGTGCCGATTCCGTGGTACTGGATTCTACATGGGCAACAGCGAAGCGCAATCCTCTCGTACCACCATCGTATCCATCATGTCCGCGGTGGTGCTGCTCGGGACCAGTGGCGCCCTCCAGGGCACGGTCATTGCCCTCCGTGGTGGTCTCGAGGGGTTCTCCTCCCCGACGATCGGGCTCATCATGTCCTCCTACTTCGTCGGGTTTATTCTCGGCTCCTTTCTGGTGGTTGGATTCGTCCGGGAGGTGGGCTACGTTCGAACCTTCGCTGCCTTTGCCTCGATAGCCTCCGCTACGGTCCTTGCCCACTTGCTCCTGATCACGCCGGTTGCGTGGATCGTGTTTCGGACCCTCCACGGAATCTCGATTTCCGGAATGCTGGTGGTCGTGGAGAGCTGGCTCAACGCGAGTACCTCGAGCTACAACCGCGGAAGGGTGCTCTCGGTCTACAGTCTGGTATACCTCGCCTCGATGGGTGCGGGGCAGCCGCTCATTAGCGTCTTTCCGCCGCAGAGCTTCGAGATCTTCGCCGTTACCAGCATCCTTATGTCGCTCTGTCTTGTTCCGGTGACCCTGGCGCAGGTGAGTGGGACCCCGGAAGTCGGCCGCAGTTCCGTGCGTCTCTGGGAGACCTTCCGTCGCGCGCCCCTGGCGACAGTCGGAGTTTTCGTGAGTGGCATGACCGGCGAAGCGCTCTGGGGACTCGCCCCCCGATACGGACAGCAGCTCGAGTTCTCCACGGGAACGATTGGTGTCTTCATGCTCACTCTTTCCGTTGGGGCCCTGGCCCTGCAATGGCCCCTCGGGTGGCTCTCGGACCATCGGGACCGGCGCCTCTCGATACTCCTCGCGGCGGGAGTCGGTGCGGTCGCTGCGACGGGCCTGGCGCTCTATCGAGGCGGGGGAGTGGGGCTCTTCGGCCTCGCCTTTCTCCTAGGCGCATTTGTTATGCCTCTCTACTCCCTCAGTCTCGCTATGGTAAATGATCAACTAACCCCGGGGGAGATGGTCCACGCCGCCAGCGCCCTTATCGTCTTCTACGGAGTTGGCTCCGCCCTCGGCCCCTATACCGCCAGTCTTGCGATGTCCCGCCTTGGCCCAAGAGGGCTCTTCGCTTTCATTGGCGTCATCCTGGCGGTGTACACCCTCTTCGACCTGCTGCGCCTCCAGATTACACCGCGTCTCCAGGCACGCCACAGGGAGCGATATCGGGCGTACCCGCGTACCACCTTCGCGGCCTTTACCCTGCTCCGCCGGAACAGCCGGCGTCAGCGCCGAGAAGAAAGAGCCAAGCATGATAGTTCATTAGAAGAGTAGACCTCCCGGGAGAGTTTGACGGAGCTTCCAAGGGTCGGTAGCTTGAAAACAGGAGGCAACAGATGCCAAAGACGATAGATCTCCAAACCCTAAAGGAAAAGATAGATAGAGGCGATCAGTTCCATCTCGTGGAGACCCTGATGCCCAAGGAGTACGAGAAGTGGCACCTCCCCGGGGCGATCAACATTCACTTCAACAAGATCGGCAAAGAGGCGAAGGAGCGTTTCGAGAAGGATGATGAAATAGTCGTCTATTGCCACGACGAGGAGTGTAGGGCAAGCCCTATCGCCGCGGAGAAACTGGAGAAGATGGGGTACGAGAACGTCTACGATTTCACCGCGGGTAAACAGGCGTGGCGAGAAGCGGGGTACCCCGTAGAGAGTTGACGCCACTCTATTTGAGCCGCCAGGGGTGCCGCGGCGAGGCTACCGCTCGAGCTCGCCTCGCCAGCGAACAATTCCGCCGAAATCCACGAGTCGCTCCTGCCCCGCGGCCCGCAGCGAGTCATAGGCGATGCCTGATCGACGGCCCGATTGGCAGTAGACAATAACGACCGTCTCGTCGCTGATTTCTGGCAGGTCCGAGGCGACGTTCTGATAGGGAACATTGATCGCCGTGGGGATGTGGCCCGCGGCGTACTCCGCAGGGGTCCGTACGTCGACCAGGAGATAGGAAACCTCTTCAGTTTCAATCAGGTCCCGAAGCCCCTCGGGTGTGGTATATGGCTGCAGGGCAGGATCCGTAGCAGTCTCCGCGAAGAGCGACCCCGCCACGAGAAGAAGCAGGCTGAGTAGTGTGATTGCTTTTCGGAACATCTGGTTTCCCTCCAAAGCTTATACGAGTAGTATGAAATATAGTCATATGCAAGGGCAGAGCCAAGGGTGAGACTCGCCCGTGCGCACCTTAGGAGCAGTGATGGCGAAGGAAACGCCCCCAGCCGTGGGACCTGAAGAAATAGAAAGACTATCGTCTCTGCTACCAGACGTGCCCGGCATCCAGGGGCGGCATAGGTACTTCAACTCAGCAATTCTTGTCCCCTTTGTCTGGCTCCAGGGTGAGTATCACCTTCTGTTCCAGGTCCGGGCGACAAACATCCGTCAGGGGGACGAAGTCTGCTTTCCCGGGGGCGCTTTCGAGGAGGGGGTGGATGAGTCCTACCTGGAGACAGCCCTCCGAGAGACCGAGGAGGAGCTCGGTCTTCGAAGAGATCGGATAGAGCTCCTCGGCCGTCTCGATACCCTCGTAGTGCCCATGGGTACCGCCCTGGAGCCGTATATCGGAATGCTCAATGTTGAGAGCCTGGGTGAGCTCAACCCCGATCCCTCGGAGGTGGCGAGGATCTTCACTCTCCCTGCTGCGTACTTCCTCGAACATGAGCCGGAGGTGTACTCGGTCCGTGTGGAGGTGCACCCCTACCGGCAGGATGAAGGGGGGAGAGAAATTACGCTCCTGCCCTCGAGAGAGCTCGGCCTCCCGGCGCGATATCATAGCTCATGGGGTGGAAAAGAGATTCCCATCTTCGTCTATCGAACCCCGGAGGCGGTGATCTGGGGCATGACCGCGGAAATTATCGGCGACCTTATGGGGTACCTCAAACCGTGACGGTTCTCGGAGGCTACTGGGAGAGCAGCTACCGCTCCGGACACGTTCCCTGGGACCCCGGGCCGTATGACGGGCATCTCCCTCGAGTGCTGCAGGATCACGCTGTTGCGCCCTGCACAGCTCTCGATATCGGCTGCGGCGAAGGCAAGAGCTCAGTCTGGCTCGCGGATCAGGGATTCTCCGTCCTCGGAATCGACGTCTCTCCCACGGCGATCGAGACCGCCCAAACTATCGCCCAGGGCTCTCTGGGCCAGCGTGCGGAGACCGAAGGAGAGGGATCCGGAGACACCCAGTTCGTCACCGGTAGCTTTCCCGAAGACCTCGCTGAGCCTGCACGCAGAATGGGAGCTGGCGACGGATTCGGATTCATCATGGAGCGGGGTCTCCTGCAGCACATGACTTCTTCCCGATTACATCGCCCCTTTCTCGACGCCGTGGGGCGTTGGCTTCTTCCGGAGGGCATTTTCTACAGCCTCATCGCCAAAAGCGAAGGGGCCCACCGTTTCGCTGGGCCGCCGACCTGGAGCGAGAAAGAGGTGAGAGCCGCGTTTCGGGGCGTTCTCGAGATCGTCGAGCTCCGGGGAGACGTCTTTACCCCCGGCGAAGCAGGGTCCATACCAGCTTGGGTGGTGGTTGCTCGCCGGGAATAATCGGCGGGCGGTCAGGAATGTCTGTTGCGGCGGTAGTCCAGGCGACCCATAACCTCTACTATAGGCTCATGTCTCAACGCACCTCCTGGCTGGAGCAACACATCTCTCTGCACTCTCACGACACGCCAAGAGAGGAACGGGCAAACGCGGCAACCCACGGGATTGGCGCGCTCCTCGCTCCTCTGGGGCTACTTCTCCTTATTCTCCGGGGTGTCGGAGAGGAGCCGTGGACTATCGTCCTCTCGGATGCGGTCTTCGGTCTTGCCATGGTCCTCCTCTACGGCAACTCCACGCTCTATCACGTGAGCACCCACCCGAAGTGGAAGCGGCTCTTCCGGGTTCTCGACCACATGTCGATCTACATACTGATCGCGGGGACCTACACGCCCTTGATGGCCCGAATAGACGCTCCCTGGGCGGGGAGGACGCTCCTACTGGTCTGGCTCCTGGCAGCGGGAGGAATGGCTTTCAAGCTACTGTTCTGGGGGCGCTTCAGGGTCTTGCAGGTGCTTTTCTATCTCGGCATGGGTTGGCTTGCAATAATTAGAATAGAGGAACTCTACGAGCTGCTTCCCTCGGAGCTCATCTGGTCCATCCTCGCCGGCGGACTGTTCTACACGGCGGGAACCGTCGTCTACGCACTGAAGCGCATGCCCTTCCATCATGCGGTCTGGCATCTCTTTGTCCTTGGCGGAAGCGGTTCCCACTTCTACGGGATCTACGGCTACCTCTGAGTATCGGTCGTGCGGCTTGGGCCGAGGCCGGGAACTCCCCGGCTAGATCCACTGAGACTCGGTCTGAATCTCCGGCGCGTGTATCTCCGCCTCTATCTTCTCCTCGTCGATTACCGAGAGGGAGCGCCATCGGCCTGACTTATATCGAGCGAAGATGGAAGCCCCCAAGAGAATGACGAAACCAATGAAGAAGACCCAGATCGTCAACGGTGGAAGGGCGAGAACCCGAATGAGCACCACCGCCGCCACCGCCATGACCCAGTGCAGCCCCACGGATATGTACATTACCCATCGGGTATCTCCGGCTCCCCTGAGGGCTCCGGCAAAGACGAGCTGGGTGATGTCAGCCAGCGTGTAGATCGCCGCGAGGCGGAGCATCGCCTTGGAGAGCTCCAGGAGCCGATCCTCCCCCGGGGCGAGTCCGCCGGCGAAGGCGCGGACCAGTCCGCCGGCACCAAAGACGAAAAGAAGCATCATCACCGAGGCGTAGACGTACCCTACGCGAAGAGCGAGCATTGTTGCCCGGTGGGCGCCGTCAGGGTTTCTCGCTCCCATTTGCTGACCCACCATGGCCGTAACCGCCACTCCGAGACCCACCATGGGAATGAAGGCGACCATGTCGTAGTTGAAGGTTATGGTTACCGCCGCCGCCACATCCGGTCCCATGGAGTGGAAGAGCTGGACAAAAACATTGAAGGCGAAGACGTTGAGAAAGAGCTCAACCCCAGCGGGACCGCCAAAACGGAAAAGCCGCCCCAGAAGCTCTTTTCGCAGGAGCCAGGTATCTCGCTTGGAGACGTCCTGGTAAAAGGGGTGTCGACGATAGGCGAGAAAGAGGATCGTTACGATGAGCAGGCTCCCTCCTATCGTGCCATAAGCGGCTCCCCTAATACCCATTGCCGGCAAGCCGAGCTTGCCGAAGATGAGCACGTAGTTGAGAGGGACGTTGACGATCATGCCGAGGAGGTTCGCCTTCATTACAACCCGTGTGAGTCCAATGCCGAGAAAGAAGCCCACAAGAGCTTGTCGCAGAAGAATCAGAACTCCCGCGCTCATGAGAATGGAGAAGTAGGTCTGCTCCAGGGCTATCTGCTCCGGTGTATGCCCCGCAAGCTCGAAGGTGAACCCCACCAGGGGGATGAGACCCAGGAGAAAAGGCGTAAAGAGAAGCGAAAGATAGACGCCCTGGCTAATGACGTGCACGCACCGCTCCGGGCGTCCCGCTCCGTAGTACTGGGCGGTGAGAGCGTTGGTGTAGCCGACGATCCCGGCAAATAACGAGCTAAAGACAAAAGCGGAGAGACCGCCACTCATGGACGCGGCGATGTGCACTTTTCCGAGTTGGGCGAGGAAGAGTCGGTCAACGAATAGCATGACCGTTTCCGACGCCTGGCTCAGGATCATGGGTACCGCGAAACGCATGAGCTGTCGCAGATTGGGTGGCTCCACCCGGGACGTTTCCATGGATGGACTATAGCGAGAACTCTTCGGGAAAGAATAGTCGCCGGACATTTCCCCGTCCTGGACGCTGCCGATTCTGAACGCTACCATACTGTCATATGTGGCAGCGGCTGGTGATCGCGGGACTCTGCACCTTCAAATTCGGTGTAACCCTCCCTGTGGCCTTTGCAGCCTTCGATTTCTGGGAGGCATACCTCTGGACGAACCTGGGAGGCGTCGTGGGTGTCTACGCCACCGCCTATCTCGCGGACTGGGTCATACCGCTCTGGAGACGATACGTTACGCCTCGGGTTCGGAGGATCACCGGCGGTCCGAGACGGCCCTCCCGGCGCCGGATACACCGGCTCGCCAAGATCAAACGGCGCTACGGATTCCCGGGTATCGTGATACTCAATCCGATTCTCCTCTCCATTCCCGTCTCCACCTTTCTCTCTATGCATCTCTTTCCGAATATCCGCCACAAGCTTCTCTATCTCATCCTGGGGATGCTTGCCTGGTCTCTGGTACTCGGGCTGCTCTACAGTTTCGCCTGGGAGCAGGTTAAAGGGTTTCTTCCCGTCGGCTGAAAAGTGTCCACAACCATGGTGAAAGACACCGACTAACTCCTCTGGGCAGTAGCAAAAGAATCGATTTTTCTCCGATCCGGGACACTCCGTGTCACCCCTATGGCACTACAATCCGGTCTAGAGGAGGCACAACGATGCAAACCGCAACAATACACGAGACGATAATTCCCTTTGCTCCATATCGGGAGCGACAGGATCGATACAACGACCGGTTACGGGAGAGTACCGAGTATCTCGAGGAGGTGGCCGGAGAACTGATAACCGCAGCCATTAACCTCGCAGTCAATAACGCTTGGGCCGCATGGGACGAGGAGCAGCCGGAGGGCACGGAGGTGGGGTTCGACCCGGAGATGCTCCTCTACTGCCCGGATGAGAAGGTCCGGCGGATCATGCTGATCTGGCAGCAGATTATGAACTTTCTCTGGGACGAAGAGGTGGTATCGAATCCGTAGCCCCGAGGGGCGGGACTCAGGGAGAGCCCCCTCTCAGCCGCTCCCGGTCCTTTGAGCTCCCTCGAGGGCTGCGGATTCGATCTCTCTGATTCGCTCGCCGAAGTTGAGTAGGGATTGAGCGCCCTCCGGAGCGAGGGCATAGACGCCTCGGTCCACTTTTTCGAACCAGCCGTAGTAGTTCCGGCTCAGGATATCCTGGGTCCGCTCGGCCCCGCCGAGCTCCCGGAGTCGAGAGGGGGAGGCGGGGCCGTACTCCCGAAGGAGTATGGCGAGATGGATCGCCGCCTGCTTGTAGGCGGTGAGCCGCATCGAGCCGTCCCGGGTAGCGCTTCCTCCGGGAGCCCCCTCCACCAAGCGGCCCTCCACTTCCCGAATAATCGCCCGCCGCTCCTTCTTCTTTTGTCTCCGCCGATACTCCTGAGGATGAAACGCGATTTCCACACGAACCGAAGAACGCAGGTAACGCACCAGGAGAAGACCCAGCTCGAGCCGTTTGAGAAGGCGTCGTAGACTTCGGTAATTCGGTGGATACGCTGTAGCCGAGGCGACCGGGAGGGCCACGTAGACGGTGTCAGCGTACTCCTGTCGTTCCACCGCCTGCATCAGCAGCTGCAGCGAGAAGCTTCGCTTGAGTTCGACAACGATGAGCTCCTCACCTTGCCGGGCGACCACATCGCATCCTCGTACCTCCCCCTGCACATCATACCCACGCTCTTGTAGAAATGAGCGTATTGGTTCGTATAACGCCGCCTCGGTCTTCGGGATTTCCACGCTCTTATCCTAGGGAGAGGCGCCTTTGGGCGCAACCGTTTTCCTTATTCCTTCGAGGGCGATAACTTGAAAGAAGGAGGTCTGTGTGCCGGAGCTGCCGGATGTGGAGATTCAACGACGGTTCCTCGATCGCCACGCCCTTGGCCGGGTTTTCGAGGACGTAGAGGTTACCGACGCGGAAAAAGTGCTCACCGGGACGACCGGGCCCAAGCTTCGTGACACGCTCAAAGGAGCCTCGATCACTGAGACCGAGCGGCTGGGGAAGTACCTGCTCTCCAATCTTTCGGACGGTGAACACACCCTAATACTCCATTTCGGTATGACCGGCTACCTGGTGTTTCAGGAGGGAGGCACGCTCTTTGTCGCAGGCGGCGCGGAGTCCGGAGGGGGCGAAAGGAGTTTCAAAAGAGCGGAGCTGCCGGAAAAGACCAAGGGCGTTTTTACCTGCTCCGACGGAGGACGCCTCGGATACGTCAATATGCGGCTCTTAGGGTCCATCTTTCTCATTCGGGACATCGCCGCCTTTCGCCGGGCTCACGGTATTGGACCTGACGCGCTGAGCCTCTCCCGGGAGGACCGAGACCGCATCTACGAGGCGCTCCAGATGGTGATGGAGACCGCCATAGAGCGAGATGCGGACCCGGCTAAGTTCCCCGAGACGTTTCTCACACCCTACAGACGCAGCGGTACCGGACCTGACCGCCGTCATCGCCGGGAGGAGATCCGCACCGGAGACGGTTGGCTTATAGAAAAGGCGAGAATAGGTGGTCGGGGCGCGTTTTTCTCCCCAGAGAAACAGACGTGAGATAGAAGTTGACCGTTTCGGTAAGATTACGGAACTTCTACCCCACAAGGATGAATGAATGGGAGGAGCTATGGTCAACGTGACCGGCATACACCA
>CAYZHV010000130.1:8659-10267 GCA_964478055.1 uncultured Spirochaetaceae bacterium
CCCACAAGGATGAATGAATGGGAGGAGCTATGGTCAACGTGACCGGCATACACCACGTAACAGCTATATCCGGAGATCCTCAGGAGACCGTGGATTTCTACGTTGGAGTCCTCGGTCTCCGTCTGGTAAAACGGTCGGTAAACCAGGACGTCCCCGACACCTATCACCTCTTCTTTGCCGACGGTGCAGGGCATCCCGGCACGGATATTACCTTTTTTCCCTGGCCTTCCATGGGACCCAAGCGTCCCGGAGTCGGGCTCTGGGATGAGATCTATCTTTCGATTCCCTCGGGAACCGTGGATTGGTGGAAATCGCGGCTCCAGGACTCCGGTGCCTCTGTGGGAGAGCTCGAGGAGCGCTTCGGAGAGGCTGTGCTTCCCTTCGAGGATCCTCACGGCATGAGTCTCGCCCTTGTGGAAGCGGAGAGCTACGAAGGCTTCGACTATGAGCCGTGGATCGATAGTAACGTCCCTGAGGAAAAGCAGATACGCTCCCTGGCGGGGGCACGGCTCCAGGAGCGGAGCGGCGAGGCGACGGAGAAGTTCCTCGCACGCGCTTTCGGCTTTCAAATCGTCGCAGAGGAGAATGGCTGGACCCGCTACGCAGTAGGTGAAGGAAAAGCGGGGCAACGCATAGATATGCGTGTTCTGCCCGAGGAGCGTCGCGGCCAGTGGGGCGTCGGCGCGGTGCATCACATCGCGTGGAGAGTCCCCGGAGAGCGGGAGCAACTGGAGGTGCGAACGCCGGTAATGTCAGCCGGAAGACCGCCCACCGAGGTGATTGACCGCTTCTGGTTTCGCTCGGTCTACGTAATGGAGCCCGGCGGAGCGCTCTGCGAGGTTGCAACCGACGGTCCCGGCTTCTCGGTGGATGAGGACCCCTCCCGCCTCGGAGAGACTCTGGTCCTTCCGGACTGGCTCGAACCGGATCGACAGGCGATCGAGGCGGCCCTGCCCGATATCAGCGTTCCCGAAGGAGCAAAGCGATGACGAGTCGCGAGGCGATGGGCTTTACGCATCTCTACGCCCAGCGGGTTGGTCCCCGAACCCTCCTGCTACTCCACGGGACCGGGGGGGACGAGGAAGACCTGGTTCCTCTCGGAGAGTTTCTGGACTCCGAGGCGCACCTCCTCAGCCCCCGGGGTAATGTCAGGGAAGGCTCCATGGCGAGGTTCTTCAGACGATTGCGCCCTGGGGTGTTCGATGAGGAGGATATCAAGGCGAGAGCTCGGGAGCTCGCGGGTTTTGTCGGAGCGGCGCGAGAGGAATATGACCTCGGAAGCTCTCCGGTTTGGGCCGTGGGCTTCTCCAACGGCGCCAATATCGCCGCATCGCTTCTCCTGCTCCAGCCGGAGGTGCTCAGCGGCGCCGTGCTCCTGCGGCCGATGCTCCCTCTGGAGCCGGAAGAGTTGCCGGACCTCACCTCCGTGCCGGTCTACGTCGCCGCGGGCACCATGGACGAGATGATACCTCGGGAATCGACGGAGGCGCTAATCGCTCGACTGGAAGGGGCCGGGGCGGAAGTGACGGTTCGCTGGGCTGAGGCGGGGCACCGCTTCGGAAGAGAAGAACTGGAGGCCGCAAAAGAGTGGCTCTCGAGCCCGGGGCG
>CAYZHV010000131.1:0-10165 GCA_964478055.1 uncultured Spirochaetaceae bacterium
CCCTCCCGCGGCAGATCGAATGAGCCCCTCCCTTGCTCCTTCTGCTCCGGTATACGCCCCTTTTGTGTGGCCAAAGAGGGTGTCCGCGACGATCTGATCGTCGAGGCCTCCGAGGTTGACCGGAACGAAAGGACCATCGAGACCGCTGCTGTCATGGATCGCCCGGGCGATGATCTCCTTGCCAACGCCGGTTTCGCCGGTTATCAGAATGGGATCCGAAAAGGGCGCCACCGCTTCCAGATAGTGGAAAAGCCGTTTGATCTGATCGCTGGACGTGATAAAGCTTTGAAAAGCCCCCGGATGCTTGAGGCCGGGACTGACGAGGGCCTCCCTGAGCCGGGCGTTCTCCCGCAGCACATTTCGATGCTCGAGGGCATTCCGCACAGCCGAGGGCAATCGTCCGGTATCACTCCCCTTTACAAGAAAGTCATAAGCTCCGGCACGCATGCACTCCACTGCCATCTTGAGGTCCGACGCGCCGGTAACGACGAGGATGACAGTTCCAGGGCTGTTGCTCGCCATCCAGCGAAGCAGATCGAGACCGGACTCCTCTTTGAGGGTCAAATCGAGGAGAGCGAGAGCAATCTCCTCCTCTTCGACAATACTGCGCGCCGCCTTGGCATCCTGGGCTGCTCGAAGACTGTTGTAGCCGTTGAGCTTGAGAAGCTTTTCCTGACCGTCGAGCACCGCCTGTTCATCGTCAACCAACAAGATGGTTTCCATCTCTGACCTCGCCTTTAAGCGTAATACGTTCTGCACTCCCCATGCAAAACCGGGGCCAAGGAGCGCACTTCGCGTAAGTCACTCTACCACAGCGAGATAAGCGATTTTCTGCGGTTGACTAACCCAAAAAGCGGGGCTCTTTCTACACGAAACGTGTAAGAACTGACGTTTTGTTTCGCTTCCGGCGAGCTGGGCAGCTCAGAAGAGGTAGCGCACGCTGCTGGTAAATGCGGCTCCTCCGGTCCGATCGAAGCCGTAGGTGTCGAGCTCTCCTCCGCTTTGCACGCTCAGATAGGCGCCGAGAGTAAGCCCTTCGTAAATGTTCCACTCGCTTGCGGCTATCCAAAGCGCCGAGAGGTCTATCGGTGAGATCAGAACCCGGCCGAAAAGGGCGACGGACTCCGAGGGGCTCCAGCTTATCTCCGGGAAGAAGGAAAGGGCGTATCTCGCCGGAGAGCCGCCAGTTGATTCTTCCGCCGCGGCTCGGGCGAGGATCTCCTCCTCCGAGAGCTCCTGCCACTCACCATCTGGATAGAGCAGTCCCTCGAGGCGAAAGGAGAGCACGCTCCCCGCCCCGTACCGGAGCTGATGGAGCGCCCCGGCGGAGAGTCGCATCGCCTCGTACGGGTCCGGACCGGGGCCCAGGGTGGTGGCAATTCCGCCGTAGAGGTCGACAAGCATGTTGCCCTGGGCCGAAAAGGAGAGATCCTGCGTTTCATCTGCGCCTCGAAAGATGTAGCCCGTTTCCATCTTAATGTTTGCCAGCTTCCACTGGATCCGGCTCCCGACGGCGGTCTCGTCGAAGGAGGGCGAGTCGAGGAGGATCTGGTCTTCCGCGGTCGTTTCGGCGCTGCTCTCGGTCTCCGCGCTGCCGGCCTCCTGACCAGTCGGGGTGCCCGCTCCTTCGACGATCCGGGTTTCCGGTACCAGCACCACAGGCTCGACAAAGGCGAACTGCCCGAGGGGAAAAAAGGCGGTGACGAGCCAGTCTGTCTCATCGCGTATCGCCGCTGTGGAAAAGAGATCCGCCCGGCGGCCCTCAGCGCCAAAGACCAGGTCTCCTGCGTTGTAGAGGGCGCCATCTCCCCAGGTCACACGACTCTTGCCAAAGGTTGTGCGAAAGAGGTAGCGCTCTCCGAGAGGAAAGCGAGCGCGAACAAAGGCTCGGGGGATAGTGAGGCGCAGGTCCGTACCGTCAGCGGTGTCGGCGATGTCAGCCCGGATATTCAGCCGGGAGCGCACCCATCTGCTACCCCGGGACTGGTAGTCGAGCTCTGCCCTCCCGAGACCGCCGAGGTCCCACTCGTCCATATCCTCCCCCCGGGAGAGGGTGTTGAGCGCCTCAACCTCCAGGGTTCGCAAGGTCTCGCTCTCCTGGGAGATCGCCGGGTGCGCGGCCAGGAACAGGAGGCTCGCCACGACCCAACCGAGGCGCCCCACTCCCCGTGTCGATCGGCGCCCACGCCCGCGGAGTCCCGCACCTGACTCCTGGCCTACCATGAGAGCTGCTCCAGAGAGAAGATGCCCCTGGGCAAACGAACGCCGAGCTCTATCTCGTTGATAATGAACTCGGTGTAAGAGTCGCTTTTGAGGACGTCGGAGATGGTTTGCTCCACGGGAATCCATTTGCCCTCGATCCGCTCCACCGCCTCGGTGGTGATCTCCTTGAGCTTGCGGTTCGAAAGGGAGTACATCTCCGCCCGCAGAACAACATACCGTTCGGAGTCGATCCAGACGACCTGCTTCGGATAGGCAACGTTGCGCTCCACCGCGTCGAGTTGCACCTTGTACGCCTCTCGCCCGGCCACCTCTTCAACCGCAAGAAGTGAGACGTCATAGGTATCGAGGATTGTCCTGTTTCCGGTCATGTCCTCGTAGGAGATATCCGAGCCAAGCATGGACTGCCGCAGCGCCGCTCCCTGGAGACGGATGAGCTCTGCGGCGTCGGGGTAGTAGAGATAGATCTCATTCTGGGTGCGCAGCACCTTCTGCCCCCGTTCCTCCCGGCTCGTATACTCGATGAGGGTGTGCTCGCGCCCCTCCTGGTAGATCCGCATGGTCGTCCGCTTCTCGCCGAAACGGTCGTGGACGATCATCTCCGCCTCCATTTCCGCGGTTTCGTGGATCTGGTTCTCGTCGAGACGGTTGATTATCTCCTCCGCCGATGGGCGCCCCTGCTGGGCGACCAGCTGGAGCGTGGGCAGAAGGAGGAGGGCCGCCAGGGCAACTGTGAAACGCATCTTCGAATTGTCTTGCATAGGTTTGCTCCTTTCAGGTGGTGTACAGAGCTCCGCCACGGATTGTTACTCCGCCCGAAGCGCCTCCACGGGCTCGATCCGGGATACCCCGCGAACCGGGAAGTACGAGGCGATGCACGCTATCACCGTGGATACGAGCAGCACCGCGACGGTGGTCGAGAGCCGCCAGATTGGATAGAGCACCTCGGAGACCTCCATACTGACTCCCTCCATCGCCTGAGAAAAGTCGAGGCCGATCTGTGAGAGGGGGAGCACGATCAGGCTACCCACAACCACACCGAGAAGAGAACCGAGAAAGCTCATGATTGCCGCTTCGTAGAAAAAGAGTCGAGTGATCTGACGGCTGTCCATTCCAAGAGCTGAGAGGGTACCGATTTCCTGCTTCCGCTCGAAGACCGTCATCATGATGGTGTTTATGATGACGGTACTTCCAAGGATGAAGAAGAACAGCGCGATAAAACTGTAGCTCACCCGGGCGATTTGCATGAAGCTGTAGGTGCTTTGGATCTCCGTCCAGGGCTGCACGGAAAGCTCTTCTCGCTGCTCGAACCGCGCGAGGCTCCGGGAGACCGCCCCGGCGGTCTCCTCCGGCGTGTAACCCTCGGCACTCTTAATGAGGATCTCCGTTACCGCGCCATCCATTCTCAGCAGCCGCTGTGCCGCGGAGAGGGGGAGGAGAAAGGTCCCATTGTTGAGCCCGCTCACCGGAAAGTCCAGGATTCCCGAGACCTGAAAGGTCATGGCGTTACTTCCGCGACTCATTGTTGTGGCAAGAAGGGTGAAGCTCTCGCCGATCTCGAGACCGAGGCGCTCGGCCACGCCGTTGCCCACTGCCACCGGAACCCTCTTCCCTTCACCCTCCGCCTGATCTGGCAACGATCCGAGAACGAGGATACGCTCCAGATCCTGATACTCCCGCTCCAGGGAGAAGTCCATGCCCCTACCCTGGAGCCCGAAGGTGCTCTCCTCCTGAAAGACCGCACCGGGAAAGGAGATCCGCGGAGAGACCGCCTTGACCCCTTCCGTCCCCCGGAGCGCCGCGACCACCTCCTCGGAGTCGGTCACCCGGAGATGGAGAGGATTGAAGCGCTCATACTCACCGTAGCTCTCATGACGCACCCGGACCTCCCCGTTAAAGTGGTTAATCAGGTTGGATGCGAGATCCGCGTCCATTCCCCCCAGAAGAGAGAAGAGAAAGGTTATCGTCATCGCCGCCACGGCGATCGCCGAGAGGGAGAGGAGTGTTCGTTTTCGGTTTCTTCCCAGATTTCTCCAGGCTACTGTAAAGAGTTTCATGGTCAGCTCCTCAGCGCTTCGGTGACCTGCATCTTCAGGGCTCGATGGGTCGGGATGAGAGAGATCGCCATGGATAGCACGATGCCGGTTAGAGATGCCTGCAAGAAGGCGATCGGATGCCAGGCGCCCCGTATAACTCCGGCTATTCGGTAACCCACGTCCATCTCCCGGAGGATCCAGCCGTAGTCGATGCCGATGTAGACAATAAAGGAGCTCAAGGCGACCCCGAGAATCGAGCCTAGGATCGCCCCGATCAACCCGATCCCACCGGCCTCGATGAGAAAGGCGATGCGAATCTCCCTGTTCCGCATACCCAGGGCGCGCATCATGCCGAGCTCCCGGGTGCGCTCGTAGACGGACATAAGCATCGTGTTCGAGACCCCCACCGCCGCTATGACAAAGACGAGAAAGAGTATGAGGCCGCTCCCGGACTGCTTTGCCCCGGCGAGACTGAGGTAGTCCGCGGCGAGCTCCCGCCAGCTAAGCACTTCCGTATCCGGAGCGACTGATGCTATGGCGGTTTCCACATCTCTAGCTCGCTGTTCCACGTAAGCGGAGTCTCCCCGGACGACGTTGCCGGCGAACTGCATGTTGACCTCCGTAACCGCACCCTCCATTTGCAGGTAGTAATCCGTCGTATCCAGGGGAACAAAGAGTCCAGTGCGGTTAATGACCGGGTTCGGGGTGTTAATGATCCCCACGATCTCCAGGTCCATGGTCTGGTAGTATCCCTGTCGGGTACGGGTGATAATCGTCAACGGGTAGCCTACCTGGGCCCCGAGGTCCTCGGCGAGCCAGGCTCCGAGAAGCGCTCCCGGCTCCCCGGGCTCGAGGTAGCGCCCCTCGGTAAGGGTCTCCTCGAGGCGAAAGACATCGTCGTCGAGCTGTGGATCGATACCGTAGGCGGTAATCCGGGCGTTTCCGTCCTCCGGGTAAGGATCGCGAAAAACCACGAGCTCTCCGGAAAAGACCGTTCTCGGAGCCGCGGGGATATCCATCTCGCCGAGGACTCCGAGCACTTCTCCCGGTTCCTCGATGACGATATCCAGCGGCCGGAGCAGACGTTCCTCCCAGTAGGAGTCGTCGTAGACCCGGGCGGAGCTTGTCTCGTACCAGACGAGATTGCGCTGGCTCTCGAGCTCCGCCCCGAGGAGAAAAGCGTCCAGAAAAATGTATATCCCCAGGCCTACACCTATGGCGATAGCGGTGATGATCGTCCGCCGCCGGTGGCGAAAGAGGTTTCTCACCGCAAGGCTAAAGAGGAATCTCATGGGCTCCTCCTTTCATCTTCACTAATCTCTCCATCTCGTAAATGCACCAGGCGACGGGCAAACTCCATCACCATATGATCGTGGGTGGAAAAGATGAAGGTCGTCCCGTGCCGCTCGTTGAGCTCCCGCATCAACTCGAGAATAGCCCGTCCCGTGTCGGAGTCGAGGTTCGCCGTGGGCTCGTCGGCGAGAACTATCCGGGGTCCTTTGATGAGGGCCCGGGCGATTGCCACCCGCTGCTGCTGCCCGCCGGAGAGTTTGGAGGGGCGCCGATGCTCCATACCCTCCAATCCAACCTCATGCAGCAATTCCAGGGTTCGCCGCTCCACGTCCTTCGGGTCAAGCCCCAGGAGGGAGAGGACGAAAGCGACGTTCTCGTACGCCGTGAGCACAGGAATGAGATTGAAGGACTGAAAGATGAAACCGAGAGATTGTCGCCTGAAGTTTGCCCGTTCGATGTTGTCCGCCCGGGTGAGGTCCGCATCGTCGATCTGAATGGTCCCCTCGTCGGGCTGGTCTAGACATCCCACAATATTGAGTAGCGTCGTCTTTCCCGATCCCGAGGGACCAGCGATTGCAGTAAACTCCCCCGGCTCTATCTGAAGGCTTACGCCCCTGAGCGCATGAACCGAGGTATCCCCGGACTGATATCGCTTATGTATCCCCTTTACGTCTATCATGGTGCCTACTCCTTTTGCGTAACCGTCGTGCTATCCGCAAGGCGGTAGAGGTCTTCCCGGTTGAGGATCGTAATCGTTCCGTCCGGGGCGCCGATGAGCCGCTCCACGGCGTACTCAATGTCATCGGAGAGCTCCGCGATGCTATCCGCCGCGGAGGGATCGTCGAGGAGCTCGAGAAAGAGGGAGGCGGACTGCTCCGAAAGAGCCGTTGCCAGGCGCAGGGCAAGCTCTCCGGCGCGGTCCGGGATCGGTGTGTCGAATACTCCCTCTTCCACCCCCTGGCGGACCATCGTTGCCAGGATGGGACTGACCAGCAGAATGGTTCGCTCAGTCACCTTTCGTCTAAAGAGGAGGTTCTCGTCGGAATAGATCGCACGTAGGAGACCGTAGAAGCGGTCCGCGTCGGCGATCTTCCAGGCAAAGCCGCGGACAAAGAACTCTCTGAGCTTCTCAACGGCGCCCATCTCCGGGTCCTCAACGATCGGCATCACCGCGGCGAGGACTTCTTCGGTAAACCGAATAACAATCTCGTCGAGAAGCTCCTCCTTGCTGGAGAAGTGGTGGTAGAAGGTCCCTTTCGCGATATCGACGGTGCGAATGATCTCCGCTATTGATGTGGCTGCGTAGCCTCGGCCAAAGAAGAGGTGCTGCGCTGCGTCCAAAATGCGTTCTTTTGTTTCTTCCGCCATCGTTTCTCCTGCTTTCTTAACGAGAGCTCCCGACCGACCGTCGGTCGATGTCACTTTAAGAATAGACCGACCGTCGGTCGGTTGTCAACAGAAATGTACCATCTTCGACGAGAAATCACCGAGAACCTACTCGCTCCCTGAGTGGATGCCGGGTCGGTGTGTTATACTTATGTCGTGGGACGTAGGTATGGCGTGCAAATCAGTTAAATGCACCCAGCCTGGACGCTTTTTGCTACTCCTGCTCGCCTTGGTGATCTTCGGTGGAGCGTGCCAGCAGCCGTTGGTGCAAAATCCTAACTTCTCAACGGACTTTGACTTGGAGGCTCCAGGCTCATCTTCACTTACCGGCGTCGCCGCCACCTCAAACCCACAACCAACCTGGACCTGGTCTTCCGGCGGAAACGGTATCGGCTACTATCGGTATCGGATAAACGGTGGAGCCTGGCAGGACACTACGGACACCTCCTACACCCCCGACCAACCGTTGCCTGAGGGCATCTACATTTTTGAGGTCTCCGAGCGAGACGATCGGGGCAACTGGTCCGATGCCGCGAGTTTCCGGACCGCCATCGATCTCACCCCACCAGATCCGCTGATAATCTCCGTTGACGGCACCCCGCTGCTCGACGCCAACGGTGACCCGGTTCCCGACACGGTCATCACCGGGGAGACCCAGCCGCTCTGGAGCTGGGAGCCTTCCGGAAACGGATCCGGACAGTTCGCCATTGATAGCAGCGCCGCCGGTGGCAGCGCTCCGCCCCTGGAAGGCACGGGCTTTCCTCCCCGGACCTACGCCGGTGTTCCGGACACCACCTACCAGCCAGCTGCCGCTTTGGGCACCGGCAACCACACCGTCCGAGTGAGTGAGCGAGACGAGGCGGGCAACTGGTCCGACTGGGTGCAGTTTACCGTTGTTATCGACCTTACCATTCCCACAATCTCTCTTATCGACGACTCTGGTACTCCCGGAGACAACATAACCAATGTCAATCCGCCCCAATTCCAAGTAACCAGCGGTACCGGGCCGACCGTGACCGATACCTACCGTTGGCGCGTGGACGCAAGCGATTGGACTACCTTCTCCGGGACCAGCCCGGTGACCTTTGCCCCGGCGGCCCTGAGCGACGGCATACACACCGTTGAGGTTCAACAGCAGCGAGAGGACGGAAGCTTCAGCGTAAGCGCCAGCGTAGTCGTGACCATCGACACCGCCGATCCGAACATACCAGTAATAACCACCCTAGAACCCGACCCCACGCCTAACTTCCGACCCACCTGGGATTGGGTATCCGGCGGTGGAGGCGGAGCCGGAGTCTTCCAGTACGACGCCAGCGGCGCCGGGGGAGCCCTCTCGGGAGAGGTGGGCGTCCTGAGCTACACCCCTGCGGCGGACCTCCCCAACAATGCCACCTACACAGTCTCCGTCCGCGAGCGGGACCTAGCGGGGAACTGGTCCAACTGGGGCTCCCTGGATATCAACGTTCTAAACAGTCCACCCGTGGCGGACGCGGGACCTGATCTCTCCGTTTCTGTCGGCCTTCCGGTAAGTCTCGACGCCGGAGCAAGCTCCGACGTGGAAACCGACCCGCTTACATTCTCGTGGAGTATCAGTAGCGCACCAGTTGGTTCTTCTGCTGCGATTCTGAACGCCTCGAACCAGGTTGCTGGTTTGACGCCAGACATCGAAGGCACGTATACGATAGCCGTAGAAGTGACAGCGCTGGGCGGTACTGATACGGACACCATGCAATTGGTTGTTACACCGCTTTCCGTGATTATCCTCGGCAGCTCCCCGCTGGGAATCGTAAGTGATTATCAAACGTTGATAGAGAGCTTTGGGATAGGTGTGACAGTAGTTCTCCAGACAGATGCATCTTCCACCGATTTCAGTCCTTACAACGCGATTCTAATCACTCCAGACGTGCCGAACACATGGGACCCAGCCGACGTGACTGCCATTGATAGTGCGAACCGTCCCATACTGGGAATAGGAACTGGAGGAACAAGGTTTTTCGACGAGATCGGCGGTACAATTGGGTGGCTACCATCGGCCGTTGGGACATATGACAGTGTCATTGTTCGGGATCAGGCATCGCCCATATGGAATACACCTAACGCCCTAGGAGTCGCCACGGGCCAAACTATTCAGGTTCTAACAGCCGGTTCGAGTTCCGTCGTCTGGTTCAATGGGAACGCCACAGCAGACACGGTCTCTCATGCCGGAGCCGCAGCCAACTATGAGATCGTCGCGGAAGAGACCACGCCACGACTCCTGCAACTCGCCTTTAATAACTCTCCAACAACCTTCAACGCCATGGGGGCAGATTTCTTCGAGAACCTAATCCACTACCTCGTCACCATGTAGCAATCCGTTCTGAAGTATCAACAAGCGTGTTGGTATGCCGCCTCCAAGTCCCGGCGGGCGTAGTCGCTAATGAGAACTGAGCTCCCACTCTGCCCCTTCTTCCATCGAAGGGGCGGGGTCTGGAGCTCTCCCAACCAAACCTCTCGTATCGTCTCGGGAACGCCGACGTTTCGAGGAAGGATCCGCCGGTCGAAGAACTCCCGAGTTAGCCTGCGTACGGTCTGAGAATCAAGACATCCATGGACGGCGTGAACGCCGTCGTGGGGCTTCTTGACCCGATGCTCCCGACGGCAGTTGTGGTCCCAAGCGAAGAGCCATGCACGGTGCATCTGCATGACCGCGTGACGGCCGAAGGCGATGGACTCCCTGGTATGCTCCTTCACTCTATGACGGAGAAGACGATCGACGTAGTTAACCGGGAAGAGGGGATTGTCCATGGTACGGGGAGCGGTGCTCGGCGTTCTGACGTGATGAATCAGATTTGCCAGGGCGAAATGGCGCCGTTGAGGGTCGTTTCGCAAAGTGCTGGCGTAGAAGGGATTCTCGTCGGTATCGATTCTCGCCTTCCTGTTGGGTCCCGGGCGGAGGTAATCCCATAACTCGTTCATCTGTAGAAGGATACTGCGTTTGATGGTTCCCGGCTTCGGTCGCCAGACGAGGTCCTTTCGCTCCATTCGCTCTTTCTGAGCCGGACGCATACGCCCACCGCGACGGAAGATGGCGTGAGAGAGGGAGAGGATTACTTCCCCTTCCCGTTCGACGGTGGTGGTAATATCGCAGGGATAGTCTTGAGAGGTCACAAAGGATCGCAGACCATCGATCGCGACTTGGGTCCGTTCTTCAGTTTCCGAGAGGAGAACCAGTTGCGCGGCCATCGCCTGGC
>CAYZHV010000132.1:0-10124 GCA_964478055.1 uncultured Spirochaetaceae bacterium
CCGGAGCTGGTGCAGAAGCTGAAGGTCTTTTCCCTCCCCACGCTCCTGGTCTTTCACGGCGGGGAAGAGAAGGCGCGTCGGATGGGAGCACAGAACCAAGCGGCCCTCCGCACCCTCTTCGTAGCGGCCGGGGAGAATCGGGAGATACCGAAACTGCGAGGGCGAGATCGATTTCTCAGGATTGCCGGTGCCGCCCTTCTCTACGGTCTCGCCGGAGAGTTCGAGCCCGCCTGGCTCTTTCAGGCCGGGGCGATCCTACTCTTCTTCTCGGCGATCCACGACCGTTGTCCCGTCATCGGAAGCCTCAAGGCGCTGGTTGCCGGTAGAAGGAGCTGAGCCCGGCGGCGTTTAGGAGGGCGTGCCCGCCGAAGAGGTTGGGACGCTTGCGCGGAGTAGTATAGTTGTGTATACTACTGTTCATGAAGCACGGTCGATCTGTCGGAGAAGAGAGCCTACTTCCTCTTTACGACAGAATCAGGCGAGTCCTCGAAGAGCGTATTAGGTCGGGGCTCTATCCTCCAGGTTCGAAGCTCCCCTCGGAGGAGCGACTGGCCCAGGATTTCTCGGTTACCCGGGTCACACTTCGCCAGGCCCTCGGAGAGCTGAAAGAGCGGGGCTTCATAGACTCTCGCCGAGGGCTCGGCACCTTTGTCACTGCCCCACCCATCGAACAGCGTCTCGACGAGTTCTACAGCTTCGGTCCTACTTTCCGAAAGGCGAACTCCACACTCACCGTACGGCTACTCTACAGCGGCTGGATCACGAATCCCACGGGCATCGGCCTCGGAGAGGTCTTTAGCATAATTCGACTCCGCTCCTATGGTGATCGCCCCTTTGGTATGGAGCGGGCGTACGTCCCTCGCCGGGTCGCTCCAGGGTTGGACTCCTTCGATCTGGGTACTGACTCCCTCTACCACATTCTGGAGTCTGAGTATGGCGTACGCATTAGCAGGGCGGAGGAGTATCTCGAACCGGAGATTCTCTCGGAGCCGGAGGCTTCCTACTTGGACTTGCCCGTTGGCACCGCGGTCTTTTCGACGGAACGGCGTACCTTCGATGTGACCGGGGCAATCGTAGAAGCCCGCGCCACCGTTGTCCGGCCTGATATGGTGCGGTATCGAGCAGAGTTGATGTACTGATGAGAGCGGAGAGAACCGGTTTTTCGATCGATACCCGAGAACGAAAGGGTGCAGCGTGAAGCGCCTACTCGCTCTTTTCCTGCGGTTCTTTCGCATAGGCGTCTCAACCATCGGCGGGGGGTACGCGATGGTACCGATCGTTGAGCACGAGCTCGCCGTGGCTAGCGACATGGTCACCCCGGATGAGATCGGGAACCTCCTCCTCATTGCTCAGTCCTCCCCAGGGCCTATAGCGGTGAACATGGCGGTGATGATCGGGTATCGAGTCGCGGGACGTTTAGGGTCGGTAGCCGCGGGGCTCGGCGTTATTCTTCCCTCTTTCGTAATAATGCTGTTGGTCGCCGGATTTCTCTCCCCCTACCTGGAGCTCCCGCCGGTAGCCTCAGCCTTAGGAGGTATTCGGGGCGTAGTGGTTGCCTTGATACTCCTCGCCGCCTGGCGGGTTGGCCGACGAGGCAAATCGATCTTCATAAACGTTCTCGCTCCCCTCTGGCTGCTTCTTCTCCTGCTTCTCGAAGTGGATCCATACGTACTCATTCTACTCTCGATTCCCACGGGAATACTCTTCGAGCTCTACCGGCAACGAAGGAAAGGCGGATAACGGTGGTACTACAGCTCTTTCTATCCTTCTTGAAGATTGGGGCGTTTAGCTACGGAGGTGGATACGCGGCGATTCCGCTCATCACGCAGGAAGTGGTGGAGTCCAATCAGTGGATGACCGGAGCACAGCTGGCTGACCTCATTGCGATCTCCCAGACCACCCCGGGGCCAATAGCGATAAACGCCGCGACTTTTGTTGGAGCTCAGCTATCGGGCGTCCTCGGCGCCACGGTGGCGACCGTGGGGGTTATTCTCGTGCCGACCACGGTGGTCTTTCTGCTCTATCTCCTCGCCACCGCCCATTTACACTCAGTCTGGATCAAGGGAACCCTTCGGGGTTTGCGCACCGCGGTGGTAGCCCTTATTCTCTATAGCGCCTACTCCATCGGGGTGATCGCCTTCGACAACCCGGCTACGGTGCTTATCTGCATCGGGTCACTCCTTTTGCTTCGCCTGACGCGGCTCCACCCGGTGGGAGTGGTGGTGGTAGGGGGCGTTCTCGGATTGGTGTTCGTCTAGCGCTGCTACACCGTTGCCTCCGAACCGAGAGGCGAGGGCTTCCCCGAGCACGATAAAGACGAAGAGGACCATTCCCGTGACTATGAGATGTGGCGCTAGGGAGAACTCGCTGCTTGCCAACTGCAGCCGGCGAGAGAGCTCAGCGTGAGGAAACCCGCTGGATTCAAAACGAGGTGAGATGCCACCGCCGGCTCGGGCGATGCGCTGGAGTTTCGCGGGATCCGGGGCTCGGAGATCGTACTCCGCCGGGTAGGACTTGTTGACGGCGAATATCTGAGGGCCCAGGTTCCCCTCGGCATAGAGCGTCACGAGGTAAGTACCGAGTTCTTCCGCGGGGAGGGTAGCGCGGTATTGCCCCGGGGCGAACTGCTCCATCTCCAGAGTTTGGCGGGTCTCTCCGGGGCCATTTACGATTGCGGTGAGGGTGAGGCCGTTACGCCCGGTTCCATCGGCGTTTCTGAGCCTAGCGGTGAGCACCAGGAGGTTGCTCTCCCTCCACCGGTGGGTCAGTTGGACATCCCTCTCTTCTGAGGATCGGGAGGTCCAATTTACCAGCTGTCCCGCCAGTCGTGGCAGGAGCTCCCAGCTGCTCCACGCTCCGCCCCAGAGTCCGTCGATGCTCGAGGTGAACGCCGCGCTTCGTCCGAGGCCGTACTGCCAGACGGCCAAAAGAGGCTGCCCCTCGGGAGCGTGCATGAGCTGCCGAGCGGAACCTTTCGGATAGGTCATAACGAAACCACGAAGTGGAGGAATGGAGCTCTCCGGGATACCCGCGAGTACCCCTCCCTCGCCGGCGGTCCCCGGAAAGAACGTCTCTTCCACCACCACGTTCCGGGCTACGATGGAGGTCTCTTCGGTAAAGATTCGCGGAATGCCGGTGGTGTCATCGGTGTGATAGTACCGGCCGGTCCCCTCTCGAGCGATCGACTCCAGGAGACCCTTGTCCGCATCTCTTCCTATGGAGACTGTGGAGACCGTAGCCCCGAGGGTGCGCAAGCGCCGGGTCAAAGCGATGAAGTCCGCTTCTCGGGTCAAGCCGTCGGAGAGTATGATGAGATGCTTCGTCGCTGCTTCCACCTCTTCGAGGGCTCGGGCAGCCTCGTGCATCGCCGCGCCGAGGATGGTCCCCCCGCCCTCCCGGAGCCTGGCGACGTTGCGAAGGATTTCTTCACGCTCGGCAGCTCGGGTTATCGGGACACTCCACTCCACATCGGCATCGAAGGAAAGCAGCCCCACGAGTTGATTGGGATGCATCACTTCCACCGAGGAGAGGAGCGCCTCCTTGACTATGTCGAGCTTTGACGCCCGGCCGCCGGAGTTACCCATGCTTCCAGATTTGTCGACCACAAAAATCATCGCCAGCGTCGGGACCTGCACCTTGGATGTGATGTCGACGCTAACCGGTAGCGCATCCTCCAATGGAGTCTGCCCGTAGCCCCCGGCACCGTAGGAGTGAGGCCCCCCGAGGGTGATCAAGCCTCCACCAGTGTCTCGGACGTACCGCTCGATCGCCCGCATGGTCGAAAGCGGAAACCTTGTAGCCGGCAGATCGTCTATGATCACCGCCTCATAGTTGCTCAGTGAGAGAAGCCCTCCCTCCATCGCCTCCGGGGAGACGCTTGTTACCGGGACTCCCTGCGTCTCCAGGGCGATCCGGAAGGGACGCTGCTCTTCGGGATCACGAATGTAGAGCAGGGGCCTCGCCCCGCGAACCCGAACCACCCCCAGGGCACTGTTGTTTTCCAGATAGGCGTCCTCTTCACTTTCCAGCTCCGCCCGATAGCGGGTTATTCCCGTCTGAGAAGCTTCCATCCGGTACCGTAGTGTCTGCCGCCCAGAACGCATGGGTGGGATCTCGTCACTCCCGAGAAGGGTCTCCTCCCGGTAGAGTCGCAGTGTTGACGGAGAGCGGGAGCTTCCCTCCAGGGTCACCGCGAACTCAAAGAGGTCTCCGGGCTCGACTTCTCTCGGCAGACTCACCGAAGCAACCCTAAGCTCCTGGAGCTCCTCGCTTCTCGGCAGGTACACCGTGGAAACGCGTATCCCCTCTTCTTGGAGAACGGATGCCGCCGCCGCCCCGGAACCGTCGGTTTCAACGCCGTCTGAGAGCAGGACGACACGTCGGTCGCCGCCGGCGGGTAGCAGTGCCGCTGCCTCCCTGATCGCCCCGGCCAGGTTGGTTTCGGAGGATTCGATCTCTTCTCTGCGGACGGACCCAACGTTTCTGATCGCCTCCGCCACCGCCGGCGACCGCTGGAGGTTGGTGCCGAGGATCCGGGGATTCTCCCCGAAGAGGATAATGCCCGCGCTGTCCGGAGCGGCGAGGTCCGCGTTCGAGTTGAGCACATACGTTTCCGCCCGGGATAGTTGTCCGCCTCGGATGCTCGAGGACGCGTCGATCAGGTAGATCGTGTGGGTTCCCGCTCCAGGCGGCGCAACGTATGGGCCCGCCAGGGCAAAAACGATGAGTAAGAGCGGGATCGTTCGCAGGAGCGGAAGGAGCCGCCCCGGGGACTCACGTCTTCGGTAGAGGAGATACCCGAGAAGAACCAGCGGCGGTGCCAGAAGGAGGTAGCCGCCTTGAGCGAATCCGAAGCTCATTTTGCTCTCCTCCGGGGAAGGAGCGCGTCCAGAAGAGCCATGAGAAGAGCGCCAATGGCGAGAAGCCGCCAGATCTCCCGGGTGCCTGAAACCGGCGAGGTCACTGTCGCTACCGGTGGATCGGTCACCTCCAGTCTGCGGGAGAGGTCGGTCTCCTCGGAGGATAGGAGATTGACTGCAAAGGATCGGCTCTTGCGGCCCTGTCGGATGGTGTAAATGCCCGCATCTCTGGTCGCGGTAAAGGGTTGAGAGAGTTCCTCCACTCTCAGAGTGGATAACCCGCCGTCCGGGCGCAGCAGCTCCGCTGGTTCTCTCGGCGAGAGCTCGAGCTCTATTCGCTCTCCGGCACGGTAGCTCCGGCCGCCGACAGGATAGCTCCCAGCGGTGAGATAGTGCAGTGCCCGCTCAGTGAGGAGCGGAAGCAGCGGCTCCAGGGGAAGGTTACTCCTTGTGAGATCGAAACCGAAGGAGACCACTCTGAGCTCCCCGGTATCACCGGCAAAGGCGATCGGCGTGTTCCGATGGGTGAGAAGCGGTGTCACCTCCGGGGGGAGGAGAAAACCCTGCGCCTCCGCAAGATAGGCGGTGCCGAAATCGAGAGCCGTTGTTACCGGATGCGTGGTGGAACCGACCGGAGCGCTGACCTCGGTGAGACTTTCAGTGATCTGCGCCGGGAATCCCGGCAGGGCCGTGGCGAAAGAGAGAATCCGTCCCTGCGGTATGGCGACCTCTCCGAGGCGGTCGAAGACGAACAGATCCGCCTCGATCGCCGGGCTGAACTGCGTGTACCGCTTGAGCCGCACCCGAGGATGGACCGTCAGTGCCGCCTCCAAAAACGGGTTACCCGGGGAAACTAGAGCTACTTCCAGAGATCGGCTCTCCTCGATTACCGCATAGGCGGTGTTGTCTGCGGCGAGGGCGTCATTGCCGGTAAGCTCTCCCCGAAGGTGTCTCGCCCCCGCGCGCGGCAGGGGGAGGGTGACCGCCTCTCGATCTCCCGGCAGTAGCTCGACTTGGTGTGAGAGTATCAACAGGTCATCCTGCAAGATTCGGAGCTCCCGTCTGACGGGCCCCGAACCGTGGTGCTCCAGGGCGACGAAAAGCTCCTCTCCCTCCGGTGCAAAAGCGACAATTCCGGAGTTCGACTCAGGCTCTCCTCCAATTAGATGAACTGAAACCACCGAAGAGTCCAATAGCCCCGGCTCGAGCGAAAAGGCGCCATCGGTGAAGATGTGTATCTCCGTCCTTTCCTCGCCTCCTTTGAGGCGGAAAGCCATCTCCAATGCGGCCTCGGGGTTTCCCTCCTCATCGGTCGCTCTGAGGGTTTCGACTACGTCGAGAAGAGCCTGATCCCCGGCGAGAAAGGTGCCCCGGACTCGCGGCTCCCGGGAGAGCTCGATCAAGGTGAGCTCAGAGCCTTCTTCACTCTCCCGAAGAAACTCCCGCAGGGCCCGTCGGAGAACCGTGATGCGCTCCCCCTCAGCGGTGCGAGCCCCCATGCTGGCGCTCGTATCAACCAGGAGGATCTGCTGATCTCGGCGGTTGGGCAGCGTCGTCGGGAGCATCGGCTCCGCCAGGGCGATCGCTGATAGGATCACTGCGAGGCACTGCAGAAGGAAGTGAATGTTCAGAAGCTGTCGCCACCGCGGTCTTCGGGCGGCGGTGCCCTGGAGCTTCTTCCAGAGCAGGAGGCTGGACACCCGTTTTCGCAGTCGCCGCTGATGGAGGAGGTGGGCGATTACGATAACCGGCAGGAGGGAGAGTAGGTAGAGCCCTCCGGGAAAGCCGAAAATCACGACGGTACCTCCCCGGCAGTGCCGAAGAGAGCGAAGAGCACCTCCGCCAGGGGTGTTTCGGTTTCAACAGTCAGAAGGCTCCCGTTCGCTTCATGAAACCGTCTGCGTATGCCGCGTTGATACTCCTCAAAGAGCTCCATGTACGCCTGGTTGGTCTCTCCGGTAATCGAGATCTCGTGTTCTTCTCCGCTCTCGGCGTCCTCGAGGGTCACCGGACCGAGCAATCGCGGGCGCGCCTCTTCCGGAGCGTAGACTTGAACGCCGAGGATCTCCGATCCCCGAACCGAGAGGGCCCGTAGCCCCGCCTCGAGGCCCGAGGGATCGAAGAAGTCGCTAATGATCATCACCAGTCCGGTGCGATGCATCATCCCCGCGGCACTTGCGGCGGAGCCGCCGACGGAAGTGGAGCCCTCGCACTGGAGAGAGGAGAGTGTCCTGAGTACCTCCACGGGCATCCTCCCGCGACGGCTCTCGACGAAGCGTCCGGTCACGACTTCCCGGAACGGGAGGAGGGTGAGGCGGTCGTGCTCTCCCGAGGCGAGTACCGCCGCGGCCCCGGCGATCTGTCGCGCTCGATCAAACTTCTCCCGCGGAACCTCCATGGAGGCACTCGTATCCAGGAGTATGTAGACGTCCTGGCTCTGCTCCGCCCGGAACTTTCGCACCAGAAGTCGCTGGAGTCGACGGTAGGCGTTCCAGTCCACGCTCCTCAGGTCATCTCCGGGCTGATAAGGGCGAAGCTCCGCAAACTCCAGGCTCTCTCCGTGACGGCGGCTCAAATGGCCCCCGGGGAGGGCGCTCCGGGCGCTTCGCCTCATAGGCAGAGAGAGTCGTTCGAGGAGAAGAAAGAACTCGCCATCGAAGAGCTCTCGATCGAGCCCGTCACCTACTCTGACCGTTCCGGTACCTCCTCCAGGACTTTCTCGACAATCGTGTCGCTTCCAACTCCTTCGGCCTCAGCGCGAAAGCTGGGGACTACCCTGTGTCGCAGGGCGGGCAGGGCGGCTCTGCGAATATCCTCTGGGGCAACGTGGAGCCGCCCGCCCATGAGGGCGTACACTTTCCCTGCCAGTATGAGACTCTGGGCACCCCGGGGGCTCGCCCCGTAGCGCACAAACCGGCGGACATCCCCTGGGCTCTCCGGTCGCTCAGGATGGGTCGCGTAGACCAGGCGCACCGCGTACTCCTGCACCTCTTCCGGCAGTACCACCTGTCGTACAAACGCCTGCACCTCCCTGAGTCGCGCTCCCTCCAGGGACTTGCGGACGCTGGGGACCGCGGTACCCGTTGTGCGACGCATGATTTCTACCATCTCCCGGGGCTCCGGAAACGGAACCTGAAGCTTGAAGAAGAAGCGGTCCAGTTGCGCTTCCGGTAGGGGATAGGTGCCCTCCAACTCGAGGGGATTCTGGGTGGCGAGGACGAGAAAGGGAAGCTCCAGCTCGTAGGTTGTTCCTCCTACGCTCACCCGTTGCTCCTGCATCGCCTCCAAAAGGGCGGACTGGGTCTTTGGCGTGGCACGGTTTATCTCATCCGCCAGGAGTATCTGCGTGAAGATCGGTCCCTCTTGAAAGACGATCTCCTGATGTCCCCGCTCGTCCTGCACCAGGGTGTTGGTCCCGATAATGTCAGCGGGCATCAGGTCCGGGGTGAACTGTACCCTCCGGGCCTGGAGATCGAGGGCGTCTCCGAAAGCGCGTATGAGCATTGTCTTACCGAGGCCCGGCACGCCCTCCAAGAGGGCGTGGCCCCCGCTCATGAGGGCGGCAAAGAGATCCTCGATGAGCCGCTCCTGCCCGACTATGAGTCGAGCTATCTCGCGTTGCGCGTCCCTGAGCGCATCTCTGTACTCCGACGCTTTCTGCTCGACCGTAACACCGGCGCCTCCGCGGTCACTCATACTGTTCCTCCCCAATTCGCAAGAAGTAGTCTCGTACCATTCCGCGGAGCTCCCCGGGAATTTGAGATCGGGCAACCGCCTCTTCTACCTGTCTCTCAAAAGCAGTCAGCGTCTCCTCCGGTGTCAGGTTTGATTCCGGAGCTCCGGGAGCTTCCCGGGCAAAGAGCTCGGTAAAGCTCTCGGCGGCGCCCTCGCTCTGCGGCAGCTCCAGGAGTTGCTCTACTGTGCCGGAGAGGCGCTCGCTCTCCTCTTCTCCCAGATCCGCCACCGCTTCGTCCCCGGCGTCGATGCCTGCTCCACCGGGCTCCCGCGCTTCCTCTTCTTCGGGCGATTCTCCCTCTCTGCCACCCCCGCTTCCGGGGCTGTTTCCGGCGGCACGATCCGATTCGTCTCTCCGCTCATCTGGTGTTCGGCCTGACTGATCATCTCCGGAGAGGCTCTCCTGGAGCTGTTCCAGGGTCTCCTCTGCCGCCTCGAGCTCCTTGGAGACCTCTCCGAGGGATTCCTCCATCGCCGAATCACTCCGAGGGGCGTCTCCCGATCCATCGAGGCCGTCCGGTAAGACAGGCACACCCTCGCCCTCCTCCTGCCTACGAGCCCTGAGGGTCCCACTCTGGTCTCCTCCTTCCATTCGACCTGCCCGGGGGGTCTCGGGGTCTGTTATGAGATCCGTTGCGCCAAGGCGACGCATCCCTTCCTGGAGCTGTGGGAGTAGCCGTGTTATGCGTTCCTGGGTTTCCTTCTCCGTCGGCCGGCTCTCGAGCATCTCCGCGAGCTCCGAGAGCTCCCGGGCGAGGGCTGCTCCCGACCGGTCCTGCTCCGCCTCCGCGGCTCGGGCCATCGTTTCCGACCGTTCACGGAGCTCCTGCGCGTAGCCGAGCCACAGGTTGGGCTGCGGTTGCTCCTGGGCGGTGTTGAGAAAGAGTATCAGGAGAACCAGTGCCAGGGCGGCCAGGGGAATGAGGTAGCCCTGGAGCGGAACGCGCCAGGGATAAGTGTTCTCCACGCGAACTCTCGGTGCCAGCGACTCCGCCCGATTTCTGAGAGCAGCGGCGATTTCCCTCGTCTCTTCGGTAGACTCGGTCTCGCTTGCCCTGGAGTGCAGAGTTCCGAAGGCCGCAGGCAGGGTGTGGTGTCCCTGGTGAGCACTGTCCGCATCCCAGAGGAGTAGTCGAGGATCCGGTCGTGCGAGGAGGGCATCCGCGGCGATCATGAGGAGAACCAGAGCCGATGGGACCGTTAGGGCGAGAATGAGGGCGAGAGAGTTTCCAGAGAGTCTGGCCGGCACAAAGAGCACCACCGTGGCCAGGAGCGCGTAGAACTCTGCGAGGAGAAATCGGTGGAGAAGGCGGACCCCTCGCCAACGACGCTCGAGCTCGGAGACGAGCTCGAGCAACGGCTCTCCCTTGCTCCTCATCCTTTCCAAAGTACCACCACCGTAGTCAGAATACCAGCCCCCAGAAGCGGCACCGCCCCGGCGACCAGAAGGGGAAAAGGCGTCAACTCCGGAACCCAGAGTCCCGCGGAAAGGAGCGCCGCAGAGCCGGTTGTGTTCGCCGCTGCGATAAC
>CAYZHV010000133.1:0-10093 GCA_964478055.1 uncultured Spirochaetaceae bacterium
CGATTAACAAGGAAGCTCTAAAGCTCGCCGGAATCGACTACGCCGGGCACACCGAGATCTACGCCGACAAGACCGGTACCCGGGACTACGCGATGATGCTTGTTCATGAAGGGCTCCACGTGATTCATGTATCCACCCACGTCTCTCTCAGGGAGGCCTGCGACCTGGTCAGTCGCGAGCGGGTAGGGAAGGTCGTGGATCTGGCAGACCAGGCGCTTCGACACCTTGGTGTGACTGAGCCGAGAATCGCCGTGGCCGGGCTCAACCCGCACGCCGGGGAGAACGGAATGTTCGGCAGAGAAGAAATCGAGGAGATACAACCGGCCCTGGAAGAAGCCCGAGCTCGTGGAATCAACGCCATCGGCCCCCTTCCGCCGGATACTCTCTTTCCCCGAGCCGCCGGAGGAGAGTACGACTGCGTCGTGGTGATGTACCACGACCAGGGCCACATTCCCCTAAAGCTTCTCGGATTTCGCTACGATAGCGGGACCGGGGGATTTACCGACGTGAAAGGCGTAAACGTGACCCTCGGGCTGCCGATAGTCAGGACCTCTGTCGACCACGGGACCGCCTTCGACCGGGCGGGAACCGGTGAGGCAAACGAGGCGAGCGAGGTGGAAGCGATTCGTTACGCCGCTAAGCTCTGTCGGCAGGGCGGGTAATCGCGACGGTTCGGTTATACGCACGGTTGGTGACACTAAAGATGAGGAGAGTTCGATGATAGCGTTCAAGTATTTTGCAAACAACGATGTTCGAAAAGTTGACCTGGAGCGGCCGAGTCCGGGGCCCGGGGAACTGCTGGTCAAGGTCCTTGCCGCCGGCGTCTGCGGTACGGACCTGCACATCTACACCCACGGAGACTGGATCGGCAAGAGCCCGAACCGTGAGGTGACTATGGGCCACGAGTTCGTGGGAGAAGTCGTGGAGATCGGACCGGAGGTTGTGTTCGAGCAGAAGTATCCCGAGGTCAGCGCGGACATAACGGTGGGGAGCCGGGTGGTGGCGGAGCCGCACATACCCTGCGGCAAGTGCTACTGGTGTCTCCGGGGAGAGAGCAACGTCTGCTCGGATATCGGACACCTTGGCGTCACCCGAGACGGTTCCTTCGCGGAGTACATGGTGATTCCCGCAGACCGGTGCAGCCTCGTTCCCGATGACGTGCCGACTGTCGAGGCGGCGGAGATCGAGCCGGTGGCCTGCGCGGTCCGGGCAGTCCGTCGCTCCCGGATGGCCGTCGGGAGCAGCGTGGTGGTTATCGGTGCGGGTCCCATGGGTCAGCTTACCGCCCAGGTCGCTCGGCTTGCCGGGGCGAGCTTTGTTCTGGTGAGCGAGCCCAACGCAAAGCGGCGGGAGATCCTGAAGAAGAACGGTTTTGACCACGTTGTAGATCCCGCCGCGGAGGACCTGGAGAAGATCGCCTACGAGATGACCCACGGCATCGGCGCGGACATCGTCTTCGAGGTGGCAGGCCTGAGCGCAACGGTGCAGCAGGCGATCAACATCACCCGCCACGGAGGCTCTCTCGTTCAGGTGGGCGTGCCGACGGACAGGATCACCGTCGACATTCGCCGCCTCATCATCGGGGAGCTGGAAATTATCGGCGAGCACGCCACACAGTGGGATTTCGGCGCGGCGATCGATATGGTCCGGGAGAAGAAGGTCGACATAGGATCGCTCATTACGCACACCCTCCCGATGGAGCAGGCGATCGAAGGCATGCACATGGCGATGGAGGGCGGCGAGACGGTAAAGGTTGTGCTCACCAACGAGTAGCAGCGAGGTACGGGCCGGGGAGCGCTCCCGGTCCGGCGCCCAACCGCCCGGCGCCGGGCCCGCGACGCCGCCCGACACCGCGCCCGCGACATCCTACTGCAGGGCCGTTTCTCCCGGAGCCAGATCCCGCATAAAAAGCATGCTCACTTTGAGCATCAGGGACGCTCCAATTCGCATGAGGGGAGAGACCTTGGTCTCGTAGTAGTACTCCCCCTTGGCGCTGTAGTACGCGTGGTCCGCGGTTAGGTACGCCTTGGTGTCCGCGGATATCTTTTTGAAGAAACGAAATCGAAGATAATCGCCGAAGGAGGGGCGAGCCGGCAATCCTCCCCGGGCCGCGTCTTTGCGGATCGCCTCGTAGAACTCCCGGGTCTTCTTCTCGAGGTTCCGTTGCTGCTTCTTGTTCGCTCTCTCCGAGAGCGGCCAAGGCGGGGTCAGATAGGTGAGCTCCGAGGCGATTTGGGGTCCCGCGCCCAAGGCGAGGCGCAGTGCTTCCACAGTCTTCTCCATGCCCGACCCGGCGTTCGAAACAAGCATTAGTTTCTGCCGAAAGAACTTCGGTCTGTGATTGGTGTAGCAAAGGCGATCGATGAAGTTCTTCATTATCCAGGTGACGTTGGAAACATAGGAAGGGGAGACGAGTATCACTCCGTCGGCGGCTTCGATGCGCTTCTCGATGTGTTGACGATCGTCGGTTATCGGACACCGATCTTCGCCCTTTGTGACGCAGAGGAAGCAGCCGCGGCACGGCTGCAGGTCCTGTTCTTTCAGGACAAGATAGTCGAAGTCCACCTCGCCGTAGCTTTTCATCTCCTCTTCGATCTGCCTGGTAAGTTTGAATCCACTTCCTTTGCCCTTCGGGCTGCCGAGGATTGCCAAGATTTTCACGTTGTTACTCCCGTAATCGTATCTATCACTATGTCTAGGAGGATCTGACGGTCGTGATCGTCGTAGAAGTCCAGTCCAGTTAGCTCGCGATTCACTTCGGCTCTGAGAAAGAGCTGCTGTACCGCGGCCACCTGCAGCTGCGCCATCACCCTGAGCTCCTGCTCACTCTTTCTGTCTTCGAAAATCGGTTTGAGTTGTCGAAAGACAGTCTCCGCTACCTGGCTGCTGTTGTCTCCGAGCTCTCCGGCTTGGAGGTCCCGGAAGATGGAAACCCGGGAGATGCCGGGATTGCCCGCGACAAACTCCGCCGCCCCCCGGAGGTGAGCACGCATCTCTTCCACCGGATTCGCATGAGCTTCAGACTCTCCGGGCGTGGAGTCCTCGATCACCGAGCCGACGAACTCCTGCACCGCCCGATCAATCAGATTCTGCTTCGTCTGAAAGTGGTAATTCACCATGCTTACCGCTACTCCGGCCTTCTCGGCCACCCGCCGCATCGAGACCTTCTCAAAGGCGGCCTCCTCTCTAATGAGCTCTAGGGCGGCGCGAAGGATCCGCTCTTTTACCGCTTTCTCTTCCATCTCGAACCTCAAACTGACTGTGTCGAACAGTGTATCAAACAGTGTTCGGTCCCATAGTACCCGTTTGACCGGAAAGGGTCAAGAGTTTTTCCGGCGGACGGTTGCCAAGGGGAAGGACCGAACCGGTTTGGGGCCAGCGATTGCCAATCAGCGAGGTTGGTGATACCTATGTAAGAAGAACACCTTCCAGGGAGGGCCTATGGCCGAAGAGAACCTTGAAGTTCTCGAAGAGCTCGTTCGGGCGAGCTCGCTTCTCTCCCAGGAGATCAGCTTCCGCAGCGTTATTGCCTCGCTGGTGGAGCAGTCCCTCGACGTCACCCACGCAGATCTCGCCGTGCTCTATCTCTATCCCCGAAGCGGCTCGGGCTCCGCCGGAGAGCTTAAGTCGACCTTTCAGCGCGGTCGCTACGAGGTTCCCAGTAGCCTTGCTCGAGACTCGGAGTTGGTGAGCTTTCTAGAGGATTGTGAGGAGGCGGTGGTGCTACTGAGCCGCCGGGAGAGTCCCTTCCTCGAGCTCCTTCTCCACGAGGATATGGAGAGCGGCATCGCCCTGCCGGTCTTCACGCCGAAGGCGGAGATCGGCATTCTCATTCTCAATGCTCGGTCTCCCAACCACTTCGGGCGGCTACGGCTTCGATTTCTGGACGGGCTTCTTCGCCTGGCGGCAGGGATGCTCCACAATTCCCGTCTCTACCGGGAGCTCGAGGAGCACGCTCGTCACATCGAGGAGCTCGAGCGGTATCAGGAGAGCATCTTCAGCTCCATGACGAACCTTCTTGTAACGACCGATCCGGACGGCTCGATTCACTATTTTAATCGCGCCGCCGCGGAGCGCCTCGGGCTGCGGGAGGATCATCTCAGCCAGGATTTCGACAAGGTCTTCGGAAAGGCGCTCACCAAGGCGGTCAAGAAGAATATCGACAAGGTGAGCGAGACCGGTAGCCCGGTTCTCGGTGTGGAGGGGATCTACTCCGCCGGAGAAGAGCCAATCGACTTCTCCCTCAACGTCTCTCCGTTGCAGGGGAAACGGGGCAAGTTCGAGGGGCTTACGCTTCTTTTTACCGATCAGACCTCGGAGAATCAGCTCAAGGAAGAGATGCAGGTGGTAAGCGAGGAGCGCCGGGTTATTAAGGACATGTTTGCCCGGTACCTCTCGAACGAGCTGGTTCAGGATCTCGTGCAGCGGCCGGAACTGGTAAAGCCCGGAGGTGATACCAAGCTCGCGACGATCTTTTTCGCGGACATACGGGGCTATACCAGTTTTACCGAGGGGAGAGACCCGGCGTACATCGTCAAAATTCTGAACGAGTACTTCAACGAGGCCGTGGAAATTGTGGTAAAGCACCGCGGGTACATCGACAAGTTTATCGGCGACTGTATTATGGCGGCTTGGGGCGTTCCGATCGAGCACCACGACGAGGATGCGACCTCTGCGGTGAGCGCGGCGGTGGAGATCCAGGAGCTCGTGGCCTCCACGAATCGCGCCTTCTTCAAGGGCGAGGCGAGTCAGCTACGGATCGGTATCGGCATGCACACTGGTCCCCTGGTCGCGGGAAACCTCGGCTCCGTACGGCGGATGGACTACACGGTGATTGGCGATACGGTGAATGTGGCGGCGCGGCTCGAGGGAGTTGCCGAGGCGGACGAAGTGATAATTACCGAAGACACCAGGAAGCTTCTGACGGACGACCTCTTCGTTCTCGACCAGCGTGAGGCTGTTCGGGTAAAGGGCAAATCCAAGCCCATCCCGATTTACAACGTCTCGGGCAGAAACGGTCAGAAGTCGACGAAGAGCAAGAGTAAGAAGAAGTAGGGAGGCCCTAGATGAAGGCGATAGTCGAGTTTGCTCAGAGTATTCCGGCCTGGCAGTATCAGGCAGGCGCCGGGGCCCTGCTACTGATACTGGTCGTCGTCGTGGCGCTCCTCATGCGTCGAGGCCGTTTCCAGAAGAGACTCACTGATTTTCTCGCGATCCCAGGCCAGAAGGATCCGGGCGACTACTTCTCCGAGAAGGAGCTTCTTTCCCACACCAGGGCAATAGAGCGCCTCGCGGAGGAGCGGGGAGCGGAGGTCGTCGCCGAGCTCGGGGTCGACCGGCTCTGGACCGATCGCCTCAAAGAGAAGGAACGGCCCCAGGACTTTCGCCGGATTCTCCGGTTCGCCCCGGCCCACGGACTCTTCGCCTGTTTTCTTGTGGCCCTGCGAAACCGCAAGCTCGCCTCCACCCTCAAGACATACCTGGAGGAGAACAACGACTTTCTTGTCCTCCGACGGCTCGCCCTCTCCGGCAGGGGTGAGGACTTTGTCGGTTCGGACGCTCGGGACTTTTTTTCAGAGCGACTCGACGAGATCCGTGAGATGACCGGAGATCCGGAGTGGCCGAGCAGATACTTCGCCATCAAAATTCTCCTCTACGATGACCAGGAGCGAAGCATCCGGGCGGTTTGGGATAGCTTCAGAGACCCTTATCCTCTGGTGAGAAAGACCGTGGCTTCGGAGATAAACACTCGGGAGGACGAACGGCTCTACGGTGAGCTCCGGGATCTCTTTTTGCATGACCCGGTTTTCGAAGTTCGCGAGGCAGCTCGAGCCCGGATCAAGCAGAACCTCCCGAGCTTGTACGATCTCGATGCCAAGGAGCTCGAGCCGGAGGAGGCGCTTCACGTGGTGGAGCTCCTGGACCCGGAGTCGGAGCAGGACATAAACGCAGCCCTTGATTTTCTCGGTGGGGAAGACCTGGAGCTGCGCCTCTCGGCTGCTCGATTTCTGGAGAAGGCGGGCACTCTCGGGAAGCTCCTGGCGCAGGCGGATCTCGGAGACCGGGAACTTTTTGACCGCAACTTCGACCTCCTCGAGAAGGCGGCGGAGGTGAATGTAACCGGGTTTCTCGAATCCCTTCGTGAGACTCAGGGACCGGCGCCGCTCCTCATGGCCGCCAGGCTCCTGAGCAACGCCGGTAATCCCGGGCTGATCGCGGATTTGGGCGAACGCGTCTTTAGGCTCAATCGCGGCGATACCCCGAACTATCCTGAGCTCTATAGGGCGACGGTGGAGTGCATCAGTCTCCGGGGCGAGGCGGATGCGCAAAAGCTACTCGCCCAGGAGCTCCGATCGGCGGGAGAGGACGAAGAGCTTCTCTCGGTAGTGTTGCAGGGCGTCCCCAAGGGGCACGATACGATCTTTGGAAGGCAGCTCTTCTCCCTTCTCGAGAATCCGGACTTTCCCTGTCGCGAAGAGCTCAGAGGCGCGGTCCGTCAGCTCGAGCCTTCGGCGGTACTACGGGAGTGTCTCGGCATAATCACCAGCGGCAGGGAATCGTACGCCCATCGGATTCGGATCGACGCGCTGCGACTCTTGGGAGAGCTGGGGCTTCCTTACGCCCTGCAGGACATCCTGGAGCACTTGCCGATTCTTCCCCTGGACGAGGCACGGGAGTTTACCTCTCTCTTGAATGAGCAGGACCCGAAGCTCCTCGAGCGAAAGGCGAAACGGCTCCTGGAGAGTGTGGACGGTAGTGTCCGGGCGAGCCTCATCGCGGCGCTGCCCGCAACGGGGAAGAAGGCGTTTCTCAACGAGATAAAGAAAGCCCTGGAGGACGCGGACCCGGAGGTTCGTATCGCGGCAACCTGGTCTCTCGTTGAGTATGACGAGACGAGGGCGTTAACCCAGGCGGCGGAGATGCTCCGGGATCCCCTGGAACGGGTGCGCCTCAATGTCGCCCGGGCCGTGGGTCAGTCCGGCGGAAAGGCTGCCCTCGACAAGCTCAAGGAGACTCTCTTTGACAAGAATGAAGTGAACGCGGTGAAGAGGGCGGCCATCCAGGGACTCGCGGCGGCGCAGACCCCGAAAGCCACGGACATGCTCGTAGATAAGCTCGAGGAAGACGAGGAGCTACAGCAGGAGCTAAAAGAGGGACTCTCCCACAATACCGAGAGCGCAACGATGAAGCGGCTCATCGAACGCTTCAAGGATGGCGCGCCCGCTCTCCGGGACGCCATCACCGAGGTCTTTAAGCTCATGGGAGAGCACAGCGAGGAGGCGATCCGGGAGGTGCTCGAGGAGGACATCCCCTCTCTACGCCCCTTTCTCAACGAGATTCTCGAGTCCACCGGCTACGTGGAGAGCCGGATCCGCATGCTCAACCACCGAGACCCGAAGGTGCGCCGGGACGCCGCGGACTTTCTCTCCAGCGTCGGAACCGCCTCCGCATTTCGGGGCATCGTTCTCGCAGCTCGGGACCCGGACGAAGAGGTCAGAGTGAAGGTTACCAAGGCCCTCGAGCGGTTGGCCACGGAGGACGGGGAGCAGATCCTCCGCACCCTGGAAGAAGATCCTGAGCGTCGGATCCGCAAGTACACCCACTGGGCTCTGGAGCGCATCAAGGCGAACAAGCTCTGAAAATCGCAGGGATGGTTAAGCTCAAAGACGTAGCACGAAAAGCGGGGGTTTCCGAGGCGACGGCATCTCTTGTCCTCAACGAGCGCCCTGGTGTGCACCGGGAGACTCGCAAGCGGGTGTTCCAGGCGGCGGAAGAACTCGGCTACACCCCCAACGCCATCGCCCGAAATCTCGCCACCCGCCGCTCCCGAACCGTTGGTCTTGTGGTCACCGACATCAGTAACCCCTTTTTTGGCACCCTGACGAAGTGCGTGGATCAGTTCGTCAAGGAACGCGGCTACGGGCTGATTCTTTCTCTCTCGGAGGACGATCTTTCCAAAGAGGACGCAATACTTGCGGATTTCGTCGGAAAGATGGTGGAAGGGATAATCGTGGTCCCCACCTTGAGCCGCCCGCGACGGGAGGCCGCGGCCTTCGACCGACTAAGGAGACATTCGGTTCCCTTTGTATTTGCCTCCTCCTACTACCCCGGGGTTCAGGCGGACTATGTCATGGGGGATCTGGCCCAGGGTTCCTACCGTCTCACCCGACACTTGCTGCAGGCCGGGAGACGAAAGATACGGTTTCTGACTGTTGAGGAACTCGAGGTTGTGCCGGTGGCCGAGCGGCTTCGCGGTGTTAGAAGGGCGATGGAGGAGTTTGGTATTCCCGTGGACGATGCAATGGTTGTTCCCCGTCCAGAGGCTACCTACCAGGCGGGCTACGACGGGGCGCGCGAGATTCTGCGAGAAGGAGCTCCCGATGCCGTCATGGCGCTAAATGACATCATGGCTCTCGGAGCGCTGCGCGCAATCCTCGATGAGGGGTACCGGGTGCCGGAGGAGATTGTCGTGGCCGGTTACGATGACCTGATCTACTCTCAGATTGCCCAGGTCCCCCTTACCACGGTGCGGCAGAACATAGAGGAGATCGCCCGCCGCGCCGTGGACCGACTTCTCGAGCTCATGAAGGGAGAGAGCTCCGAATCCTCGGGGACTCCCATTCTCGTTGAGACGGAATTGATTACTCGAGTCTCAACCGCCGGACCCGGCACTGAATCGGGTCTCCCAACTCGTTGACCCGGATCGGTTCCCGGGTTAGGATATTTTAAAGCGCTTTAGAATTGAAGGAGCAAAGCATGGATAGTGCGGCAATAATGAAAGTTGCCCTCAAGAATCAGGCAGTCATTCCGGCGTTCAATGTTCCCTATCTACCGATGGTGGAGCCTCTGGTGCACGCCCTTCGGGAGGAGAAATCCTTCGGATTTATAGCCGTGGCCCGGCTCGAATGGGTCAAGTTTTCTAGCAAGAGTATGGATGCTGTTCGGGAGGAGTTCGAGAAGCACAAGGATCCAGCCTATGTTCGACTTCATCTCGATCATATTCCGGTGATTGATGAGGACCAGAAACGGGTCCCCTACGCCACGGAGATAGCCCACGCCCTGGAGATCGGCTATGAGTCGGTCATGGTAGACGGTTCCCGCCTCTCCCTGGAAGACAACATCGCCGCCACTAAGGAGGCCGCCGAAATCGCCCACGCCGCGGGACGGCCCATCGAGGCGGAGCTCGGCGCGGTGGTTGGGCATGAGAGCGGTCCCCTCCCACCGTACGAGGAGCTTTTCGCCTCGAAAAAGGGTTTTACGGAGGTCGAGGACGCCCGGCGATTCGCCCGAGAGAGCGGATGCGACTGGCTCTCGGTGGCGATCGGGAATATTCACGGCGCCGTAGCCGAAGGTTTGCGGGATCAGAGGAAGCCCGCCGCCCGCTTGGACCTCGATCACTTGAGTGCGCTATTTGAGGCGACCCAGCTTCCTCTGGTGCTCCACGGGGGATCAGGAATTCCCCAGGACTACGTCCTGGAGGCGATCAAGAGAGGAATCGCCAAGATCAACATAGGGACGGAACTGAGACAGGCGTATCTCGAAGGCTCCAACAACGAGCAGGATGTTCCCGCGGGACAGAACGCGGTGTACGAGGAGTGTCGCAGGGTCATCAGCGAGCGCCTCAGAATGGCGGGCAGCGCTGATCTCTTCGGCTAATCAGGAGGGTTCGATATGAGCTTTCTAGGAATCGACGTCGGAACGACCGGCTGCAAGGCGATCGTCTTTGACGAGAGAGGTCGGCAGCTCGGCTCCGCCTATCGGGAGTACGACATGCGCGCCCCGAAGCCGCGACAGGCGGAGCTCGACAGTGAGGAAGTCTGGGGCCGGATCAAGGAGACCATTCGTCTTGCTGCGTCCTCGGCGGGCTCCGGGGATCCTATCGAGGCTCTCTCGGTTACCTCCATGGGAGAGGCGGTTGTTCCGGTGGGAAAGGGGGGCGAAATTCTCGGCCCTTCCATACTGAACGTCGATATCCGAGGGGAGGAGTATATCGAGCCCCTCAAGAAAGAGGTGAGCGATGCTGAGCTCTACGACATAAACGGCAACGTTCTCGCCAACCAGTACACCCTTCCGAAGCTCATGTGGCTCAAAG
>CAYZHV010000134.1:0-10093 GCA_964478055.1 uncultured Spirochaetaceae bacterium
GACCCAGGTTTCCGGGGAGGCGACCTACGTAAGCAGCGGCGGAGGCGGCCTCTCCCTGGGCGTGACCATCCCTACCGGAAGACGACGCAAGCTGCCCCGGATCCAGGCGGCGGTACTGATCCTCGACCGGGGAGAGGTGGAGCTGGTGGCGGTGGCAGAGGCTCCCCCGCAAGAGCTCTCTGAGAGCTCCGGGGAGACCCTGGCGTTACGGCCAACACTTTTTCTCCAAGAGCATCCTGAGTACCTGGGGGCGATAAACGCCACCCCCTTCGACCCGAACGTCGTCTCCGTGGGCAAACCCGTGGATCCTATCGGCATTGTTCTGGTTGAAGGCAAGCGGCTCAGTCGCTATGAGCCGCGGTACGAGGCGCTCTATCTCCCTGAGCGTGGGATGCCGGTGATCGGTCCGCAACCGCCGGGGCGCGACTCCGAGCCCCGGAGTGCCTTGGGAGGCTACTTTCGGGTCCTCCGGGAGGGCGTTCCCGAGGGGCCGCGGAATCTCAGGAGCGCCAGGAGCGCGGTGGGCATTAGCGAGGACGGTCGGCAAATCATTATCCTCGCGGTGGCCGGAGACTCTCCTGGTAAGAGCGTCGGCCTTACGGCCCGGGAGGTAGGGCTCTGGCTCGAGAGTCTCGGCGCCTGGGAAGGCCTGGTGCTGGACGGTGGCGGCTCGACCTCCCTGGCGGTCCGGGCGCCGGCTACGGGGCCGGGGGAGGGTGTGCGCATGACTGTCAATCCTTCCTGGGGCCCGACCCTCGGGGTAGAGCGGCCCGTGGCGACCCTTCTGGCGGTGCGACCAAAATAGCAGTACGTTAGAATTCGGTTATGGAAATCGTCATACTCAAACAGCGGGACCGCCACTCCATCGAGATAAAGTCCCGGTATCTCATAGACCGCTCCTCGGGGGCCCACAACTCCTACCATCTCAGGCTCTACTTCTTCTTTCCCCGGCCCTTTGCCATTACGGCCCAGACCTACGAGCCCGAGCAGTTCTTTGATCAGCTCAAGCCGTACCTCCGTTTCAACACGCCAGCCTTTACCGTGGAGGAGGTCCTCGACACGGAGTCCCGAAACTCGCCGCTGGCGCGGCTTCGGCGGCTTGTCGGGGAGATCGGCACTGACAGGTTCAACGAGAGCCGCTTTGTCCATGAGTCCAAGCTCCTCGGGGCGGTCTACAAATCGATACTCCGGGATTTTTTGCTGGAGGCCCGGGACGAGTTGCGCTCCTCCGGGGCGGCAAGCTACCTCGAGGCGCACCTGAGCGACACCGTAAAGCGGCTGCACAAGGTGGCCCAGGAGTATCACGAGCTCCTGGACGAAGCCGCGGAACGGCCCCTCCCGGAAGCGCTGGAGCAGCACGCCCGCATGATCGACGAGCACCTCTCGCTCCTCCTGGAAAAGTATCTCACCTCCCTACTCCAGCACGTTGACCGAGAGGAGCTGGAGGAGGGGTACCGCCGGATAGTCAAGACATTGCTCAAGGAGGAGAAATACAGGGAGGAGCGTAACTATCCGAGCCGTCCTTCCCGAACCGAGACGGAGGCGCAGCTCGAGGAGTACGTCTACCGAGAAAAAATGCTGAAGAAGTACGCCTCGGAGGTCCTCTTTTTCGACGTACACAGACGCAACGTAGCAAAGCGGGCGGAGCATCTCCTCTACGCTCTGGCGGCGGGAATCGCCATGGTTATCGCCACGGGAATCGCCTTCTTCGGGCAGACCCGTTTCGGGAGCCTCACGACCTCCCTTTTCATCCTCCTGGTGGTGGGATACATGCTCAAGGACCGGGTAAAGGAGTTCTTCCGGGACGTCCTCAAGAAGAAGGTCGCCCGGCGGATGAGCGATCGCAAGAGCCGGATTCGCGACCCAAAGGAGAAGAAGAAGATAGCCAAGGTGCAGGAACGGTCGAGCTACGTCTCCGAGTCAAAGCTCCCAGAGAAGCTCCGGATCTTGCGAAATCGCGGCTACTTCGAGCGGACCCTCTACGCCTTTGAGGAGGAGCAGATTCTCCTCTACTCCAAGGAGGCACGACTGGACGCCAAGAGGATCAGCTCGCTCCATAACAGAATCGAGGGACTCGCCGACATTAACATGATCGATCTGAGTCCCTTTTTCCGCCATTTGAGCGCCCAGTACGGGCTTGTTCCGACGATCCGAGACAAGAAGCACGTGGAGCTCCGTCGAGTCAAGCGGCTCTACCACCTGAACATGATCGTCGCCTTTAGCAGCCCCACGGAGGATGTGGCGCGGCGATTTAGGCTCGTTGTTGACGCCCGGGGAATCAGGCGCGTCGAGCCGATCTCCAGTGGCGATCAGTTCCAGGACGAGGCGGTCCGCTTCGTTGGAACCGGAGCCGCCACGGACGAGCAGGTGATGGAGGAGTAGTCTTTCATCCGGAGTTACAATCTTCTGGTGGCTAACTCCGTGGGACGCCTCTACAATGGTCGGGTGAGCCATCTTACCAAGGCCGCCGGACTGACCGTTATTCTCATCGTTCTTCTAACTGCCTCCTGCGCGACCACACCGCCAGAACCGGGACCTGAAACGGAGCCTCCGAAGCCCCGGCTCGGACAAGGAGGCGAGTGGGCGGTGGCGCCTCTGACTCCGCAGCTCGAGGCCCGGGTTGATGCGCTCATGGAGGAGATGAGCCTCGAGGAGCTCCTGGGCCAGCGCTTTATGGCGTTTGTGCCCCGGGGGCTGGAGTTTCCGAGGGCGGATAGCGCCGGGGCTGCCGGCGCCGGCGAGTCCGCTACCCTGGTTCGAGGGCTCTTTGAGCCGGTGCCCCCGGCGGGCTTTATCCTCTACCGATGGAATCTCCCTAGCTACAAGGAGACCGCCCTTCTTACCAAGGCGCTTCAGCGGACCGCTGCGGCGGGCGCGGGGCAGGGGCCAAAGCTCCTTTTCGCCGTGGATCAGGAGGGGGGTCGGGTGGCGAATCTGCGGTTCTCCGAGATCGCCGAGTTTCCCTCGGCGTTTCAGCAGGGGCTCCGGGGAGATCTGCGATACCTGCGCAGCGGGGCGTATGTCGCCGCCACGGACCTTCGCCGGGCGGGAATCAGGATGAACTTTGCCCCGGTTCTCGATGTCTATCCTCGGGAGGACAGCACGATCATCGGCGACCGCTCCTTCGGCGGGGATCCCCGGGCGGTGGCAGAGCTCGGGGCGGCGTACATAGAAGCGTCCATGGCGGCCGGAGTGGTCCCGGTGGCCAAGCATTTTCCGGGCCACGGAGTCTCCACGGTCGACTCCCACGGAACGCTGCCAATAAGCGACTTCACCCTGGAGGAGCTCCGGGAGCGGGATCTTCTGCCGTTCCGCCGAGCCGTGGAGGCTGGAGTACCGGCGATTATGACAGCCCACATCCTCTACGAGGAGATCGACCGAGAGTATCCCGCTACCCTCTCACCCCGGTTTATTCGAGGCGTCTTGCGAGAGGAGCTCGGATTCGATGGCGTTGTGGTTACCGATGGCTTCTCCATGGGCGCCCTGACCCAGGAGTACAGCAGGGTAGAGGCGCTGCGGCAGAGCTTTCTCGCTGGTGTGGACCTGATTCTCATTCACGCCCGGTACGAGTACGGGGAGGTCTTTCAGGAAGCCCTGGATCTCCTAGAGGCCGAGGTCATCGACGAGGAGCTCATCCGTGAAGGGGCCCGGAGAGTGTTGCTCCTGAAGGCGCGCCTGGGGCTTCTCTAGCCGGAGATCCAGACGCTCTTGATGTTCGTGAACTCGTAGAGTCCGAAAGTCGCAAGCTCCCTGCCGTAGCCGGAGCGCTTGACTCCTCCAAATGGAAGGCGCGGGTCGGACTTAACAAACTCATCGACAAAGACCGTTCCCACTTCTAGGCGCTCGGCGAGCCGGCGGGCGCGACCGGAGTCGGCGGTCCATACCGAGGCGGCCAGGCCGTAGTCGCTGGAGTTTGCCAGGAGAACAGCCTCGTCCTCGTCGGAAAAGGGAACGATCGGAGCCACGGGACCAAAGGTCTCCTCATTGAAGACCGGCATCTCCGGTGTGACTTCGGTGAGTACCGTGGGGCGGTAGTAGAATCCGCTGGAGTTGTATTGCTCACCCCCGCAGCGAAGCTTTGCCCCCTGGGCCCGGCTCTCGGCGACCTGCCGATGGAGGTTGTCGAGAAGATCGTCTCTTGCCAGGGGCGCCACCTGGGTCTCCGTGTCCAGGGGATGGCCCACCCGGAGGGAGTTGAACTTCTTCACGAAACTCTCGACGAAGGTGTTGAAAACCCGTTCCTGCAGGAGGAACCGTTTGGCGGCGATGCAACTCTGGCCGGAGTTTATCATCCGGGAGGCAACGGCAGCCTGAACGGCATGGTCGATATCGGCGTCCTCGAAAACGATAAAAGGGTCCGATCCGCCGAGCTCCAGGACGCTTTTCTTGATCTCCCGCCCCGCCCGGGCAGCCACAGCGGCGCCGGCCTCATCACTTCCGGTCACGCTGACCGCCCGGATCTCCGGCCGGGTGAGGAGTTGATCCACTCGGCTCTCATCTATGAGGAGCACTTGCAGCAGATGTTCCGGGAGACCTGCTTCGACGAAAAGCTCCTCGATCGCCAGGGCGCAGCCCGAAACGTTCGGCGCGTGTTTGAGAAGCACCGCGTTCCCCGCCATGATCGCCGGTATGGTGCAGCGAAAGACCTGCCAGAAGGGGAAGTTCCACGGCATCACCGCGAGCACCACACCCAGGGGGTCGAAGCGGACGTAGCTCTCCTCCGCCTCCGTGTCGATGTGATGAATCGAGAGCGCCTCCGGGCCCGACTCGGCCACATGTCGGCTCAGCCAGGCGCATTTGCGGATCTCTCCCCGGGACTCGTCGATCCGCTTTCCCATCTCCGTTGTGATGAGCGAGGCGTATTCATCCACCCCGTCCTCCAGGATTTCGGCGATCTTTCGGAGCGCCTTGCTTCGCCCGCGGAGGCTGGAACGGGACCAGGCGCGGTAGGCGGCTTGGGACGCTTCTACTATCGCCTCCACTTCCCCAGGGGTATGCTCTTTGTACTCCCGAATGATCTCTCCGGTAGCTGGATTAACCGAACGCATAAGGTGAAGATACCACCGCCGGAGCGTCTTGGAAACTTGCTTCAAAGAGGATAGGATACGGGACCATGTCCCTCTACACCGCCGCAATCACGCTCTTTCTGGTCCTGGACCCGATCGGAAACATACCCATCTTTCTTTCGGTCCTCGGTGATCTTGACGGTAAACGACGCCGAAGGATCATCGTCCGGGAGACGGTCATCGCTCTGCTGATCCTCGCGGCCTTTCTCTTTTTCGGCAAGTATATTCTCCGGGGGATGAATATCTCCCCGCCGGCGGTGAGTATCGGCGGTGGGATCGTTCTCTTTCTTATCGCGTTGCGCATGATCTTTCCCGCCTCGAAGCGCGAGTACGCCCCGAAAAAGGAGGACGCCGAGGAGGAGCCACTCATCGTGCCCCTGGCGGTGCCGCTACTCGCCGGGCCCTCGGCAATGGCCACCCTCATCCTCTTTGCCAATCAGGAGCCGAGCCGTCTCTGGACATGGTTTCTCGCCCTGGTCATCGCGTGGCTCGCCGCCTCCCTGGTGCTCTTAGGGGCGGATGTCCTGCGTAAGCGGCTCGGCCGCCGCGCCCTGGCGGCCCTGGAGCGGCTGATGGGGATGATCCTCATTACCATGGCCACGGAGATGCTCCTGACCGGGATTCGCTCCTTTCTCGGAGAGGCCGTTTCTCTAGCCTAACGCCGCCCGCTCCCTGATGCGGATCCCCCGGCCCGCAAGAGCTCGCCCTCCACGGCCTCCTCGATTCGTCCGAGGGAGCTCTCGGAGAGTTCCTTGAAGCGAACAATCGGACGGCCCTCCTTGGCCAGGCGATCGAGGACCTCCTCGAGTTCGTGACTCTCTCCCGAGGCGGCGTGCTCGGGACCTTCGGCAAGGATCATGTCATACCGCGAGAGCTCCTCGTAGCTCTCCGCGCCCCGCTCGCAGAAGAGGAGTCCCCGGGCGTGTCGAGCCAGAGCCTCCTCCGCGGCGTGTTGCGCCCGTCTTTGCTCCGCGGGATCCAGGGTTCCCGTGGAGTCCCGGGCCACGAAGCGGGCGTAATCGTTGACGAAGACGGTCTCGAAATGGTCCGCAAGGAGCCGCGTGGTGGGATGGAGTGAGTCGGAGTTTGTGATTACCGCAACCCTCCGGGTGAAGTAGGGACGCACGGGCTCCGGGACAAAGCGCCAGTAGCTGTACGGATCCTGCCGGATAAGAGAGGCGGAAACCGGGAATACCTCCCGGGCGGGATCGACTGGCACGAACCGCGCCCCCAGGGCTTCCGCCAGGGGGGAGCCGTAACTCTCGGAAGCAAAGACGTGATCCACCGGGTTGTTTACCGCTTCCCGGACGCTTTCGGCCCAGATCTGTTCCGCGTTTGGCGCGCCTCTACTCGCTTCGGGTATTTCTTCAGTAATGTGAATGATATGGTCCCGAGGAAAGAGTTCTTTCATCCACTGAAATCGAAGCTCCCCGGGGATTGGCTCGGAGGAGAGGGTGCATACCAGGACGTAGAGGTCGTCAACGTAGTTGTGGGCAAACTCCACCAGGTACTGATGCCCGCGATGGGGAGGCATAAAGCGTCCGATAATCACGCCGTTCATGAGGCGGATTCTACAACCGTCGTTGTGGTGTCAATCAAGGCGTCAGGGGCGAAAATCGTGTATGGTTGGATATGTAGGAGAGGAGACGCATGGCAGAGAACAAGGTAATCGTCGGGTTCGACCTCGGGGGTACTAAGATGCTCAGCGCGGTGATCGATCCGGAGAGCAATTCGATTCTGGAAACCAAGAAAAAGAAGACCGCCGCGGAAACCGAAGAGCAGCTGGTGGAGGACATCTGTTCGGCGATAGACCGCTCCCTGGAAAAGTCCAATCGGTCGAAGAAGGATCTTGCAGCGATTGGCATTGCCGTTCCGGGGCCCGTGGACTTCAAAGAAGGGGTGCTCCTGGAGACTCCCAATATCGGCGTAAAGAATATGCCCCTGCGAAAGGACCTGGAAGAGGTGTATGAGGTGCCGGTTCTCCTGGAGAACGACGTAAACGCCGGGCTCTGGGGGGAGTACATTGCCGGGGCGGGCCGAGGTTTCAGCCACGTGGTGGGGGTCTTTCCGGGGACCGGCATCGGCGGCGGACTGGTCCTCGACGGAAAGCTCTACCGAGGGGCCGGTGGCGGCGCCGGGGAGGTGGGGCACATGACCGTGCTCATAGACGGCCCCCTCTGTGGTTGCGGCAACCGGGGGTGCCTGGAGGCCCTCGCTTCCAAGACCGCCGTGGCCAGGGAGATTGTACAGCTTGCCGCCCGGGGAATGGCGCCCACGGTCCTCGCTGAAACTGATTGCGACATCCGAAGAGTAAAGAGCAGTGTCATCGAGAAGGCGATAGAGAATGGCGAGTCCGCCGTGGAGGACTCGCTCAACAAGAGCGCTGAGTACCTTGGCATTGGGCTTGCAAATATAGTAAATATCTTTAACCCTGAGATGATTGTCCTCGGTGGCGGTCTGGTCGAGAAGTTCGGCGCTGCTTACGTTAGTCAGGCGGAGCTCGTTATGCGAAGCAGGGCGATGCGTCGGCTGCAGGACCAAGTGCAGATCCGCGTTACGGAGCTCGGTGATGACGCGGTGGTAATCGGCGCCGCGGATCTGGTGGAAAAGGAGAGACTGGGAGCTTGAGCGAAAAGAGAACCGTCGGCGTTATCGACATAGGATCCACCGCCATTCGCCTCGTTGTTGCTGAGATCGAGCCCGACGGACACTGGAACCGGCTGGACCGCGCGATTCGCCCGGTCGCTCTCGGGCGGGACGTCTTTATGTCCGGGGTCCTGAGCGCCGAGTCGATGCGGCAGGCGATCAAGATTCTCACAGGGTTTCGCGAGCTCATTCGAGGATGGCAGCTCGACCAGGAGGACGTGCGGGTCATAGCCACCAGCGCCATCCGGGAAGCGAAGAACCGGGACACCTTCGTGGACCGGGTTCAGATTCGTACGGGCTTTCAGATTAACATCGTCGAGGGCATCGAAGAGAACCATCTCACCTACATCGCCGTCCAAGACGCCATAAGCTCCATGCGGCCCCAGTTCTCCCGCTCCAGCGCCATGATCCTGGAGGTCGGTGGGGGTACGACGGAGATCATGTTGCTTCAGCGGGGCAAGATGGTGGCGGCCCACTCCCTGCGTATCGGTACGGTGCGTATGGAGCAGCAGGTGCAGCCGGAGGTGCGCTCCACCGAGCGAATCGAGGAGTATCTGCGGGAGAACATTCGAGTTACCCGAGAGGTTCTCAACACTGAGATGCGCCTCGACCGGGTACGGTTCTTCGTAGCGGTTGGCGGAGATGCCCGCCTTGCCGCCCGTAGGGAAGGGAGACAGGAGGGGGAAGCGTTCTGGGTCGTGGAGAAAAAGGACTTCGACCGGTTCGTAAACTACCTGCGAAAGACAACAATGGACGAGACTGTCCGGGAGCTCGGGGTATCCTACAGTGAGGCGGAGGGGCTCGTTCCGGCGTTGCTTACCTACAAGCTCTTTCTCGATGCCACGAGCGCGGATCAGGTAATCGTTCCGGACGTGAGCATTCGCGAAGGCGTGCTCATGAGCTTTGCGCTCGGGAGCGAGCGGCTCGTGGAGGAGCAGTTCTACTCCCAGGTGATTACATCCGCCATAGGCTTGGGTAGAAAATTCCACTTTGATGAGAAGCACGCCCTCCATGTGGCTCGGCTCGCTCTGCAGATCTTTGATCAGTTCGATGCCGACCACGGGATGGACAAGCGGGCGAGGCTGCTCTTGGAGGTGGCGGCGATTCTTCACGACATCGGCAACTTTATCCGCGCTATCGGTCACCACAAGCACGGGCAGTACATCGTCGAGAACTCCGAGATTTTCGGTTTCTCCCGGGCGGATATTCGTATCGTCGGTAACGTTGTCCGGTACCATCGCAAGTCGGGGCCCAACTCGGCCCACGTTAGCTACATGACCCTGCGGCGAGAACACCGCATCACCGTCCTCAAGCTGGCAGCGATGCTGCGGGTTGCGGACGCCCTGGACCGGGGCCATGCGCAGCGGGTCAAAAACATCACCCTGGAGCGAGAAGAGGACGACATGGTCTTCCAGTGCGAGTACAGCGGGGATATCTCCGTGGAGAAGTATGGAGTGCAGTTGAAAGGAAACATGTTCGAAGAGGTCTTCGGCTATCGGGTTGTCATCGTCTAAGGGGCGCTAATGTCTGTCTTTTTCAATAGAGAGTTGAGTTGGATCGAGTTCAACGCTCGGGTTCTCGCGGAAGCCGGGGACCAGAGCAATCCTCTGATCGAGCGGTTGAAATTCATCTCAATCGTTTCCTCAAACTTTGATGAATTCTTTATGGTTCGGGTCGCATCCCTCAAGCGACAGTACCGCCGGGGCGACCGGGTCACCTGCCCCTCCGGAATGAGTCCTTCGCAACAGCTCTCGGCGATCTCCCGACGGGTGAAGGAGCTGGTGGAAGAGAAGTATCGACTGCTCCGTGAGGAGCTGCTTCCGACTCTGCGGGAAGAGGGGATATCGCTTCTCAAACCGGACGAGCTCACCGGAGAGCAGGAGTCTTTTCTTCAATCTCTCTTCATGGAAGAGATCTTTCCCGTTCTTACTCCGGTGCGTTGCCGGTCCGGGGATGAGCTCCCCTACATCGGCAACCTGCGTCTGCATGCCGCCTTCCTTCTCAAGCTCAAGGAGGGTGAGAGCCCGGTGGACGGTGCGGATCCCGGGGAGGAGGAGCTCGCGGTAGTACAGATCCCGCCGTCAGTGCAGCGGATCATCTATCTCCCTGCTGAGCAGTCCAGGGTCGCCTTTACCCTCCTAGAGTACCTTGTCGTCAGCTACGCCCATCTTCTCTTTCCGGGATATGAAATTCGGGAGCACGCGTTCTTCCGGCTCACACGAGACGCGGACATGAGCGTGGATGAGGAGCGGGACGAGGATTTTGTCGAGGCTATGGAGCAAGTCCTGGAGAGCCGGGAGCACAGCCGCCCGGTAAGGCTGACGGTCAACGGGAGCTCTGAGAAGCTCCGGGCGCTTCTGCAGGACTCCTTCGAGCTCTCC
>CAYZHV010000135.1:0-4189 GCA_964478055.1 uncultured Spirochaetaceae bacterium
TCGCTCAGCAGGATACAACCAACCCCGAGATTCAGGCGATCCTCGACGAAGCGATTCCCCACCATGACGCCTTTCATGCGGCGGTCAATACTATACGGAGCGAATTGGACGCTGGAAACCGAAACGGGGCGATCGATGCGTACACCGGTACCATGCAGCCCGAGGCACAGCAGGTCTTCGAGCACTTTGATGAGCTCCTCGCTGTGGCTCAGCGGGTAGATACCCTTTACGACCAGATGCACGAGCAGGCGATGACCGCCGGGGTGGCGAGACAGGAAGAGGCTGTGGGACTCCTCGAGGAGATAATGAGCCGAAACCACGAAGCCGCGATGGCGGCGGTGGAAACCGGCAGGAGTGACGGAGCTCAGGTTCAGTTGATCGCCCTTGTTGGTATGGCCGCAGGGGTTATCCTCGCCCTTCTTCTCGGAATCGTGCTAACCCGGGGGATTACGGCGCCGCTCTTCAAGGGTGTGGAGTTCGCCGGAGAACTGAGCCAGGGTAACCTGCGAGCCAAGCTTCCGGTGGAACAGGGGGACGAAATTGGTCAGCTCGCCGAAGCGCTGCGAAATATGCAACAGAAGCTCGTCTCCGTGGTGGGAGACGTCAAAGGCGCCGCCCAGAACGTAGCCTCCGGGAGCGAGCAGATGAGCTCGACCGCCCAGGAGCTCTCCCAGGGGGCAACGGAGCAGGCCGCCTCTACGGAGGAGGTTAGCTCTTCAATGGAGGAGATGGGCTCCAACATCAGCCAGAACGCTGACAACGCGAGCCAGACGGAAAAGATCGCCCTCAAGGCGGCGGGCAACGCCGAAGAAGGGGGGAAGGCGGTGACCGAGACGGTGACCGCGATGAACGAGATTGCCGAGAGAATCTCCATCATAGAGGAGATTGCCCGTCAGACGAACCTCCTTGCCCTGAACGCAGCCATCGAGGCCGCGAGGGCTGGGGAGCAGGGCAAGGGATTCGCGGTCGTGGCAAGCGAGGTGAGAAAGCTCGCCGAGCGGAGCCAGAAAGCTGCGGGCGAGATCAGCGAGCTCTCTCAGAATAGCGTTCAGGTGGCCGAGCGCGCCGGAGAGATGATCAACGCCATTGTCCCGGATATCAGAAAGACCGCGGATCTCGTTCAGGAGATCAACGCTGCCAGCGCCGAACAGAACTCCGGGGTGGATCAGATCAACAAAGCCCTTGCTCAGCTCGATCAGGTGGTTCAGCAGAACGCCTCATCCTCGGAAGAGATGGCATCCATGGCCGAAGAGCTTTCCAGTCAGGCGGAGCAGCTACAGGGCACGATCTCCTACTTCAAGATTGATGATCAAGCGAATCTTCTGCCTGACCGGCGAGCGGTCGGCGCCGCCGGAGCTGAGCGAATTTCCGCCCGGGGAGCGGGCCGCGGTGGAGATAACGGGCAGGGAGGCACTCCCGGTTCCCGAGATAGCGTCGGTGCGAAGCAGACGGGCATAACCCTCTCCGTTTCCGACGAGACGGACGAGGAGTTCACGGAGTATTAGGCTAGGGCTCATGGGCGCCTCGGGCGCCCATGGCTTTGTATGCTCTGCCACATAATCCGTGGCAGGGATTTCACTCGATGTGCGGCAGACCGACTGCCGGAAAAGGTAGATACTACCGCCGTGAACGTGTTGATAGCCGACGATTCCTCCCTGGTTCGGAAAAATGTACGACGCCTGCTTTCCACGATAGAGGGAGTTACCTCCATTTGGGAGTCCGATTCAGTCCTCTCGACGATCGGAGCCATTGAGACGGAGTGCCCGGACACGGTGATCCTCGATCTCCATTTTCCCGACGGCAGCGGTTTCGACGTCTTGAGCCACCTCAGGGAGATTGCCAGTCCGCCGCGTGTCATCGTTCTCACCACCTTTGCCGGGCCGAGCGAGCGCGAGAAGGCGCTTTCTCTCGGGGCGGCGAGCTTTCTCGACAAGACAACGGAATACGAGGCGCTTTTCGACCTTCTCGTCCTTACCTGAGGGCGTGACAACTCCCTGAGTTGGTTGTACCTTCATATACGTGTCCAAGAGCAGGGCTCGTAGGATGCGCCTCGGGGCGTTCCTCGTACTTGGCTTAGGTCTTCTCATCGCGCTTGTCGCCCTCGTCCTCGGGGAGCGACTATTGCAGCAACGCTACACCTATTACGTCGATTTCGAAGGAGTATCGGTCAACGGGCTCCGGGTGGGCAGCAGCGTACTCTACAACGGCATTGAAGTAGGCACCGTCTCGGATACCCGATTCGCCGAGGATAGCGTGGAGCACGTCGTGGCCACCTTGCTTCTGGAGGACGATGTGCCGATCAAGGCCAACGTCAGGGCGCGGCTCTTTCCTGTTGGCATCACCGGCAACATGCAAATCGAGCTCTACGGCGCCACGGACGAAGCGGAGATCCTACCACCGGGGTCCCACATCCCTGCCACGAGCTCCACCCTGGACCTCATAACCGAGCCGGTCACCAATGTCGCGAACGAGCTGTTGGTACTCCTGAACAGGGTTTCCTCGGTCTTTGACGATGAGGGGCGGGCGGACATCGCCGCGACCCTGGACCACGTCTCGGGTATTCTCGAGGAAAACCGGGAGCCCTTCAATCGGATCCTGAGCAACGTGGACACCCTCGTTTCGGAGGAGACCGACTCGATCTCGGACACCCTCGATCGCCTCAACGATACTGCTCGCCGCCTCTCCGCCTCGGCGGAGGCTTTGGAGACCGCCTTTACCGGGACCGAGGGGCAGTCCGCAGGCGCTACACTCCCGGAGCTCATGGTACGGATAAGCGAGACCCTGGACAAGGCGAACGGCAGCATCGGAACCGTGGAGGGAGCGGTGCTCACCGCTGAGGAAGACCTCCAGGAGAACCTCGATCTACTCACGGACACCCTGGAGTACCTCAACATCTTCGCGGCGAAGATAAGTGAGAACCCCTCGCAACTCATACGATAGGAGGTTCTATTGAAGCTTCGTATTCAAATCCTGGCGCTGATGGTCCTCCAGACACTACTTCTCGGGGGATGCCTTCTTTTTCAAAGCAGCGAGACGTTCTATTACCTCTTCGAGTACACCGAGCCGGTACCGGTGAGCTACCAGGAGCCTAAGGTCCTAGGAACCCTTGGCGTCCTCGAGCCCGAGGTGTCCCCGGTCTTCGAGCGACGTCAGATTGTACGACGCACGCAGGGTCCCCAACTCAGCTTTCTCAGCAACGATCTCTGGGCGGTGACGCCCTCCGCCGGCATTCAGAGCCTGCTCCTCGAGCGGCTCCGGGATTCGGGGATTTTCGAGACTATCGAGCCCGAGCGCCGCGATCTGGAGCCCCGATACCTGTTGGCCGCTCGACTGGAAACTCTCGAGTATGACAACCGTGAAGAGCGCGCAGCCGCCCGGGTATCCATAACCCTCTCCTTTCTCGATGCCGGGACCGGGGAAACCATCGCCCGTACCGAGGAGGAAATCGCACGGGAGCTCTCGGAAGCTACTACCTACCAGTTCGTGGTGGCGGTGAACGAAATACTCGGGCAAGAGATCGACGCCCTCATTGAGGAGATCGACCGGTGGAGCGAGGAGTAGCAGGGGAGGCGCAGCTCGAGCTCGGAGAGGACCGGGTTCTGCTCCTCCGGGGAGCGCTGCTTCGCGAGAGCGTGCCGAAGCTCTACCGGCAGGCGTCGGCGATATCCGCGGAGACTCCCAGACTTGTCGATCTCTCGGGGGTGGAGAAGTCGGATAGCGCCGGGGTGGCTCTCCTGGACTGGATGGCCCGACGATTCGATCAAGCGCCGTTTCAGGGTGAGTCGAAGCAAGTCGCCCGAGCCCGGGAGCTCTATGGCGCCGAGTCCGGGCCTCTGGAGCGACCACCGAGAGAGCAGAACCTTTTCGCCCGGGCGGGGTCCGCTGCGATCTCCGCCGGGAGGAGCGGGGTTGAGTATCTGCAGCTCGCGGCGGATACGACCCACTGGCTCCTGCCCGGGGTCTTTCGCTCCCGGCATCAGCGTCGCGGCTCCTTTACGGAGCAGTGCATTCGCCTCGGTTCGGAGTCCACACCGATCGTGGCGATCCTCAGCTTCATCATAGGCCTTATCCTCGCCCTGCAGTCCTCGGTGCAACTGGTGCAGTTTGGTGCGGGAATTTTCGTGGCGGACCTTTTGGCGATCTCGGTGCTCCGGGATACAAAAAGTACGACATCGAAGCCTGGTTTGCG
>CAYZHV010000135.1:4199-10044 GCA_964478055.1 uncultured Spirochaetaceae bacterium
GCGATCTCGGTGATCCGGGAGATGGGGCCGATGATGGCCGCCGTGATCGTGGCCGGTCGGAGCGGCTCCTCCATCGCCTCGGAAATCGCCACCATGCGAGTCACCGAGGAGCTGGACGCCCTGGAGGTGATGGGAATCAACCCGGTCCGCTACACCGTCGTGCCACGGATCCTCGCCGGCATGACCACTGTCCCAATTCTGACGGTGATCGCTATTGTCACCGCCCTGGTCGGAGGAGGTCTCGTCTCGGTGCTCTATCTTCGTCTCTCTCCGGCGATCTTTGTCACCCAGCTTTCCCGGGCCGCGGGCCTTGACGACCTGGTCGTTGCCCTCGTCAAGAGCGTCGTTTTCGCCTGGCAGATCGTAATGATCGCCGGCTTCTACGGCCTCCGGGCAACCGGTGGAGCGGAGGGTGTTGGTAAGGTTACAACGAGCTCCGTGGTGGCCTCGATCTTCGCGGTCATCGTCATTGATGTGCTCTTCAGTTTTCTCTACATCCTATGAGCAGTGAAAGTGCCCTCCTGCAGGTCGAGAATCTCTCCGTTCGCTTCGGCGGAAAAACGATCCTCGATGACGCCTCCTGCTCCGTTAAACCCGGCACCATCACCTGCCTCGTCGGGGAGAGCGGTTGCGGCAAGACCACGCTCCTCAAGTCGATCCTCGGTCTGGTCCGCTTCTCCCGGGGCCGAGTAACCCTCTTTGGAGAAAATCCCGCGGAGTTGGGGGAGAAGCAGTTCCGGCAGCTACGGTTGCGGGTGGGTGTGCTCTTTCAGAATGGGGCCCTTCTCAACTCTCTCAACGTCTTCGAGAACGTCGCTATGCCGGTGGAGCAGCACACAGCGCTACCGGCGCCGCTGGTTGAGGAGATGGTCCGGGCGCGCCTCGCCATGCTCGGCGTGGCCCACGCCGCCTTCCAGCTCCCGGCGGAACTCTCCGGCGGTATGAAGAAGCGCGTCGCCCTCGCCCGGGCTCTCATGCTCGAGCCGGAGATGCTCTTTCTTGATGAGCCCTCTGCCGGCCTGGACCCTGTGACCAGCGCGGAGCTCGACCGACTTCTGAGCTCTCTCCGGGACGCCCTCGGGACCACCATGGTAGTGGTCACCCACGAGCTCAGAAGCATCCGTACTATCGCCGACGAGATCATCTTCCTCGCCTCCGGAAAGATCGCATTTCAGGGAAGCCTGCAGGAGGCGGAGGAGAGCGAGGTCCCGGCGGTTCGGAGGTTTTTCGAGCCCGGAAGGGAGGAGTAAGCCTGGGGAGGTTACTCTCACCCGGTTGGGAGGAGCCGGCTTCTGTGTGGTTTTTCCCGTCTAGTCCCGAGCAAAAATGACGCGCAGCACCTCATCGATCTCACGAAGCTCCTGTTCCACCTGCTTTGCCTGCCGCTCTGTGAGGCCGTACGCTTCGGCCCTTCGATCGAGGTGCTCGCAGACCCGGATCACATCGTTCACCGCCTGCTTCACGTGGAGGTCGTTGTCCATGTCGAGGCGAAAGAGGCGCGGAATCTCAGCGATCATCCGGTCCGTCCGATACGCCTCGGACTCCGGTCGCGGGGGCTCTTCTTTCGCTTCTCGGCTCTTGGTAATGCGGCCTACAGTTCTGCGAAACTTTTCCAGGAGCTCGGTAGTCTCCGTTAGGTGCTCGTCGGTCATGTTGAGCTTTCTACGGTAGTAGCCGTAGATCAGGGAGAAACGAATCGCCGCTTTCGTGGCCCCCTTTTCCAGGAGGTGCTTCGGGTAGAGGACGTTACCCCGGGACTTGGACATCTTTCGGCCGTCCACGATGAGGTGCTCTCCGTGGACCCAGTAGTGGCAGAACTCCTTGCCCGAGACCCCTTCCATTACCGCTCGGTTGTAGTCGTGGTGCCGGTAGACGTTGTCGATGCCGCCGCAGTGGACGTCGATCTCGTAGCCAAGAGTCTTTGAGATCATCGCCGGATCCTGGACGTTCCAGGCAGGTCGACCGAGGCCGATCTCGGTGTTCCAGGAGAACCCCTCATCCTTCTCATGGCCGTGCCAGAGAATGAAGTCCCCCAGGTTCCAGCGCAGCCCCTCGTAGGTATCCTTTGAGAAGCGGTACCGCTTTTTTGGCCAGTTGCTCATGTCCAAGCCAAAGACCTCTCCGAACCCCGGGAAAGAGAGGGGGTCGAAGTAGACATTCCCGCCATGCCAGTAAGCGTGCCCCCGTTCCAGGAGCTTTAGAATGATGTGGACTGCCTCCTCAACGGAGGTTGTGGCACGAGGGAGCTCGAATGGTGGAAGCTTGATGTCGAGGATCTTACAGGAGTCGAGGAACTCGTCGATAACCGGCTGCGTAAGCTCCTGAAGGGTAATTCCCTTCTCCTTCGCCTCGTCGATCGCCTTGTCCTCGACGTCGGTCATGTTAATGGAGCGCTCTACCTCGAAACCGCGATACTCCATGTATCGCTGGAGCACATCTTCAAAGAGAAAGGTGCGGTAGTTGCCGAGGTGCTGCCACCGGTAGACCGAGGGACCGCAGGTGAACATTTTTACTCGTCCCGGCTCCCGGGGGACGAGCTGTTCCTTGCGATTGTTGGCGGTGTTGTATATGCAAAACTTTGACTCTTGAGGCATTAACGGTTCCTCCGAGTAGAACGTCGTCAATTTGAGCGGCTCTAGGCAAGTTAGTGGAGTCAGGCACGATCCCCAGACGGCGATACCGCGCCGTCTGGCGCGCCGGCCTCTGCCCTAAGGAAACACCTTCACCTCGTAGCCGAGGTAGTTTTCGAAAGCCTCTCGCATGGCGGAGACATGATTTCCCGGGGTGATGCTGACGTGATGGCGGTGGCCGTTTCGCCCGAGCCACTGGAGCACCTCCTGGAGTCCCTGGATCTCGGCGACTCCGGCGCAACCGAAGAAGGGGCCCTTGATCTCGTCGTTGGTGATGCGGCCGGTGCCGAGGTAGAACTGAACCCGTCCGTCCTTGGTGATCATGCTCGAGTAGGTAAAATCCATCTCCCGCATGCGCCCCTGGTTGCAGCCGAACCCCTTTCCCTGGCCGAGGGCGTTTGCCAGGATCGCGTGGTCCGAGACTTCGCCCTTCTCCCTCATCAGGCTCCGGGGGACGTTGCCGCAGTGGAAAAGAATGCACTTGTTCGGGTCATCGCCGTAGTTATTGTTCCAGTCGAGGATCGAGGTTGCCTCCCCTGAGGCGGCGCCGAGGGCGTACATCGTTATGGCGTTGGAGATGTCCACCTCGCAGGCGACGGGGGTGCCGAGGTCGGCGAGGTTGCCGGTGACCAGACAGGGCGATATCCCGTACCGTTGCTGCAGCTCGGTCCAGCAGCGCAAGGCCATTGTGCCGAGGCCCATATCGCCGGCAAGGCCAGTGAGGACTACTTTGAGACGGGCGAGGTTGTCCAGGGCGTCCTCCGGGGCGTTCTTCCAGTTTGCGATACCTGCGAGCTCCTCCTTGAACCTCTTGAACTCCTCCGAGGCGGGATCCACGGCGTCCATCCGGGCGAAAACATCGGCGAGATCGGTGGTCTCTACGGTAATTCCGTGGTTTTGCAGGGCCACTTCATCCACTCGCACTGTCTTGAACGGCGTGGTCCTTGCACCGATGGCCCCAACGGAGAGGCGGCGCAGCCCCTTTGTAACCCGGCAGATTCGGTCGAACTCGCTCACGTTTTCGGCGAAGGCGTCACTCTTCGGGTGGACAGTATGGGGGATGAGGTTGGTGAACTTCACTTTTCCCTGGGTGAGGACGTCCATGATCGAGAGCTTTCCACAGAAGGAGTCGCGGCGAGCCTCGGGTCCGAGCTTGTCGAGCTCGTCCGGATACGCCTGGATCAGAACCGGGACGTCCACTTCCCTCAGCGCTTCGAGGACGCCGTTCTCATCGCCGAAGTTTGGCAGGGAAAGGATGACGCCGTCGATCTTCTTCTTGTTCTCGTGGAAGAACTCACCAAAGGCGCGCCCCTCCTGCGGGGTCTCCACAGCCCCAAGACGGGTCTTCTCCACGGGCATGGTGAGGACCTTGTGCCCCAGGCCCTCGAGTACTGAGGTGAGCTCCTTCCGGGCGGATTCCATGTAATGCGCGGGAAAGAAGCCGCGATTTCCAAAAAGTAGAGCGAAGGTTGATTTGGACGTGCCCATGCGTTCCTCCAGGTACGAGATTTCGAATCGGAAAATTTAGCTTGGCGCTAGTATAGCACGGGTTTTCGTAACAGGTAGGTCTTTGTCGTCCAAGGCGTGCGTATGCGCGATAGGGGGCAAGCGGCGGATCTGCTCGAGCGTTGTCTAGGCTCCGCCACGGAGGAGCTTGTACTCCAAGGACTTCCATACTCTTTCGACGGAGCTCTCCGGGCCCGTCAGAACGAAGTCGACCCGCGCCATCGTCATCGGTCCCTTGGCGACCGGTGGGAGTTCTTTTAGCTCGAGCTCCCAGTCCGTTCCTCGAAAGCCCCCGGCTCTCTTCTCCGCATCGGAGATCGATGAAACGTACTCTTCCATGCGACGGAGGGTTATATCCCGGAGTTCTTTGCGCATCTCCATCCGCTAACTCTCGACGAAGCCGGCGATAGTATCAAGAGGTATCACCGCGTCAAATAGGCGTCGAAGAAGCTCCAGAGAGGAAACCCTTCGCAGTCCCGGCGACTGGTGTCCGGGGCGGCAGCCAAGAGAAAACAGCTATTCTCACGGTCTCCGACAAACTTGACAGAGCCCATCTCTCCACCGAGACTGGTGTATAGAGGGAGTCGAACCGACTACTTGGTGCCACCCTTCTCGATTCCCAGGGTCTCACACAAACAGTCCCGTCGTGGAGGAAAAGATGGACCGCAGTTTTCCTTCCAGAAGAAGAGGGAGATGGCAGCTCGCCTTCGTCCTGTGTCTGCTGCTGCTCTCAGCCGCCACCCCCTCCTTTGCTCAGTCAGAAACACCTGAAATTCTCGTGATCACGCCAGTCAACCGAACCGACGACGCCTCCATGGATCGGGTGGCGGCGACCGTCGGTGACACTATCGAGCTTACCCTGGGGCTCCTGGGAGACTACGCCGTCCGGGAGGTTGAAGGGGAGCGCATTACCGAGGAGATGCGCTCCGGTGATCGACAGGAAATCGCCGATTTCGCGGAGCAAAACGACCTGGACTACGTGGTCTTCGGGGAGGTGCGCTCTACCCGAAGCGGAATCGAGATTGTCGCCCGGGTGTTGAACAGGCGCACTCGGACGGTAAGCCTCGAGGAATCCCGGACAGCCCAGTCCGTTCTAGACACCTTTGACGTGACCGATGAGCTCACAGTGGCCTTTCTCTCAGCCTTTTCCGGTCGGCAGATCGTTTTTGGAACCATACGCCTCCAGAGACAGGGATGGACCGAGGGTGAGTACACCGTCTTCGTGGATGGCGTGGAAGCGGGCAGAAACATCGCCTCGGCGAGCAACGTGCTCGTCGGCGAGCGATACCTGGAGATTCGAGCGGACAACGGCCCTTCCGCGGGAACGATTATTTTCAGCGCTCCGATCCTTGTCCGGGAGAACAGAACAAACATGGTTAGCTTCTTCATGGAGCGCCCCGCCTCGACGGTGACCCAGGCTGAGGAACCGGAGCCGGAGGAGCCTGCGGAGGAAGAGCCAGAAGAAGAGCCCGAACCGGAACCCGAGCCTGAACCGGAGCCCGAGCCGGCCCCGGAACCGGCGCCGGAAGTGGAGGAGCCGCGGCGCAATCCCGGCGACTCACCCTATCTTATCGGTTTTCGCGGGGGGCTCGGCTCAACCACCGTCCACGGCGACCTCTACGACAACGACGTATTCGCGGATACCTGGAGCGAGCTTGGCTGGTATCTTGGATTCACCCTGGACGTGAAGATCATCGCACCCCTCTGGA
>CAYZHV010000136.1:0-10009 GCA_964478055.1 uncultured Spirochaetaceae bacterium
AGCTGAGAAGGGCGGAGAGAAGGTCCGACCGGATCTCTCCCGGCGAGAGGGGAGTGGTACAAAGCGGATCGGGATAGAAGGACCCGGCGCTACCTGCCACTTTGAGGGCGATAAGGGGGCCGGAGTGCTCCGGGGGATCCGTGGTGGAGCCCTGCTTCAGTCGACGGGCTTTCTCGGCTCGGGAGAGTATCATGACCAGGGCTCGGGGCTCCTGCCGTCGGGCCCCGTCAGCCGCGTTCCGAGAGGTGAGGATACTGCCGGCGACGCTCCCGGCTAGGTAGCCGGCGAGTCCGCAGGCCCGAGGGATCTCTTGGCCCACCTCTGCAATGGTAAACTCATCGCCGGAGGCGAGGAAGAAGGGGTGTCCGGTTGCCGGGGCGACTCGGAGCTCCGAGGCGAGGGCTCTGGCCACTCTCCCCTCATCGGCGAGGATGAGAATCATATCGGTTCGGCGATGAGCTCCGGGTCGTCCCCTTCAGCCAGAGCTATCAGGCGCACCTGGACAAAGCTGTTTGGGGAGATACTCATCTTCTCTGCCACGGGAGCTTCCAACCGGATCGGCAGGTAGTGCTCGCCAAGGCCCCGGGCAACGACTCGTCCGTCCTTTGTCTCGACCCGCTCCACCAGGAGGCGCTCTTCCTTTCCAACAAACCGGGAGCGGTACTGCCGCTTTGTCCGCTCGGAAAGCTCTCTGATCATCTCGCTTCGCTGCTGTTTTACTTTCTCGCCAACCTGACCCTCCATCCGTTCCGCCCGGGTACCGTGTCGCCTGGAATAGGGAAAGGTGTGGATGTGGGAGAACTGAAGCTCTTCGGCCAGGCTGAGGGTGCGCCCGAACTCCGCCTCGTCCTCCCCGGGGAAACCGACGATTATGTCTGTGGTGAGATTGAAATCTGGGTAGTGATTGCGAATCCGCTCGACAATCTCCCGGTAGCCCGAGACGGTATACATTCTCCGCATCTGCAGAAGAATACGATCGCTCCCGCTCTGGAGACAGAGGTGGAGGTGCGGCGCCATTTTCGGATGGCCGAAGAGTCTCACGAAACGGTCGTCGAGAGAATCCGGCTCCAGGGAGGAGATGCGCACCCGGAAATCCCCGGGGATCTCGAGTATTCGGTAGACGAGATCCGCAAAGTCCGCCTCTCCCGCTCGATACCTGCTCATGTTGACCCCGGTCAGAACGAGCTCCTTGCTGCCTCCCCTAATCGCCTCCCGGGCCTGCGCGAGGATCTCTTCCACCGGACGGCTCGCGGCGCGTCCTCGAACAAAGGGGATAATGCAGAAGGTGCAGAAGTTGTCGCATCCGTCCTGGACCTTCAGGGTTGTCCTTGTATGAAACAGCCGCTCCGGCGTATCGAAACGGAAAACCGCGGGATCGAGGCTCTCAGGGTCCACGATTTCCCCCCGAAAGTGGCCGTCCACGATGGAAAAGATCTGGCTCTTTCGCTTATTGTCCACCAGGTACGTCGCTTCGCTCTGCTCCAGGCGCTCCTTTCCGGAGTCCACAAAGCAGCCCGTCATCACCACGATTGCATCGTTTGGTGGCGCTGTAGTAGGCCCGGTGGCATGGGTGGCTGTGGCCAGGGCGCCTCGAGTGCCCCCGGCCGTGGCGGTCGTGGCTACGCCGGACCCAAGGGGGTAGCGAACCGGCTCATAGAGTCGCGACCCCGCTTGTCGCAGGGCACGATTCATGGCGTTTCGGGATTTGCGATCAGCCTTATTTGTCACCGTACAGCTGTTGATGACATAGCAGTCTGCCTCTTCCTGAAAGGGCACGATCTCGTACCCCTCTCGGCGGAACTGAGATGCCAGGGAGTCTGTCTCGTACTGATTGAGCTTACACCCCAGGGTGTAGAAGGCTATGCGTCTCTTCTGTTGCATCTTACACGTACTCGAATTTCGTCTACGCCCCGGCGGGGACCTTTAGGAGCTCTCCCTGCAAGGAGAGGGGTGCACAGTCGGTCACGACCACGTCGACAAACTGGCCCACCAGGTCCTCCCGGTCCGTACGGGCAAGCCGGATCGGGAGTTTCCCTTCGGTGTGTCCCGAAAGGAATCCCTTTCGATCTCTTCCCTGAACGAGCACCCGAAGCTCTCTGCCGATAAGCTCCTTGTTGTACTCCATTGAGGTTTTCTGTAGGAGCTCGGAGAGCTCATGGAGGCGCCTCTTCTTCTCCTCCTGCGGGACGTCGTCGGCCCAGCGAGAGCTCGCCGCCCCGGGGCGAGGGGAGTAGATCGCGACATAGGCCATGTTGTATCGAAACTCCTCCATCGCCCTTCGGGTGTTGTAAAACTGCTCTTCCGTTTCTCCGGTGAAGCCCACGATGATGTCCGTGAAGAGTGTCGCTTCTGGCAGAATGCGGCGAATGCTCTCCACAACTCGGCGATATCCGGCAAGGCGGTAGTTGCGATTCATCCGAATGAGGACTTTGTCGTCCCCGGATTGAATGGGGAGGTGAATCTGATTGGCCAGAACCGGATACGCCGCGATGGTTTCCAGAACCTCGTCGGTCATGTCTCTCGGATGAGGGCTGGTAAAGTAGACCCAGAACTCCTTGCCCGAGCGACGGCCGATCTCTCCCACCTCTCGGAGGAGCTCAGGAAAGCTCATTTCCGAGCTCCGGCGGTCGAGACCGTAACTGTTAACGTTCTGTCCCAGGAGGGTGATCGTCTTATAGCCCTGCTCTACGAGCCCGGTCACTTCCGCCAGTATCTCCTCCGAGGGACGGCTCACCTCTCTCCCTCGAGTGTAGGGCACGGCACAGAAGGTGCAGAATTTGTCGCAGCCGTTCTGGATCGGCACGTACGCCTCGAAGCTGGAACTGTACGCCGGCTGGATCCGCCAGAACCCCTTGCGAATATCCTCGAGGGGCGACTCCCCCTTGCCTCTTCCGCTGCCGGCGCTCGCGCTGGCGGACGCCGTTTCTGACGGCGCCTTGGGCAGTGCAAACTCCATGAGCGGAATCTCTCCGAAGCTCCCCGGGCTCGGCGTGTACCCCGTAACGGTTTCGCTCCGCTCTCCCGTCGCGCTCTCGGCCTGGAACTCCAGACTCTCGGGGCCCAGATCATCCGGCTCCTCCGTCGCGGCCCGGGCCCCCAGAGGCGTCAGTACGCCGTACTGTCGAATCAGTTCCGGGAGCTTCGGCAGCTCGTTGATGGTAAAGAGCAGGTCAAAGCGATCGAGAAACTTCTCCCGATCTGCCGGCAGAATACAACCCGAGACGAAGGTGAGCAGGTTTTTGCTGTTCTTCCACTCGTTCCATTTGTGAATTTTGCTGTAGACTTTATCGATCGCTTTTTGACGCACCGAGCACGCTACGATTCCGAGGAGATGCGCCTCCTCCTCCCGCTCGGTACGCTCATACCCGAGCGCTTCGAGGACCGCTCGAATGCGCTCGGCGTCGGACTGATTCATCTGGCAGCCCAAAGGTAAAAGACAATATTTCATAGGCTAAACGGCCCCGTATAGGTTAGAAGTAGACCTCAGCAAAGAGGCGATCGTGCGGAATGCCCTGCTCCTGCAGGATGTCAAAAGCTTCGTAGATCATATCACAGTTGCCGCAGAGGAAACAGGCGGCCTCTGGGTTCACCGGATGCTCACGAAGATACTCAGTAACCCTGCCGTGGTAATCCCCGCTCTCCTCCCGGGAGGTGCAGGCAACGATTCGCTCCCGCTCGTATGCCTCGTAATCGTACTGCTCCTGGCTGTTGCGAATACCGTGAAGGAGGGTGTAGTCGAGGTTTTCGTAGCTCTTTTGGAAGCTGTGAAAAGGGGAGATTCCCGTACCGGTGGCGATAAAATAGAGCGGTCGTTGGCGGGTCTCTTCATCGAGCAGAAAGAAGCCGAAGGGCCCTTCCAGGAGGACCGAGTCTCCCTCCCGCTGCTGCCGAAGGAGCTTGGAAACATACCCCTCTTGTACTTCCCGGACTAGTATCTCCAGGTACGACTCTTTCGGGGAGGAATAGACTGAGTACTCTCGCATGTTGAGATCGTTTTTCGGCCCCACGGATATGTACTGCCCGGGCTCGAACTCGAGATCACCCCGGTCCATTCTCAGGACGTAGGTGTGCTCGCTCAACTCCCGGACGTGGTGAACTCTTGATTTCTGCGCTGCCGTTGGAATCGCTCCGGACATGGGGTAAGTATAAGTAGAATAGCAGTTTAGTCAAGAATGACACCGTCTCGTCATGGGTTTGACGAGAACAGACCTTCGTCATAGAATGACCCCGTTGTGGGGACAGTTCAGCACCGCTCCTACAGTCGCCTAACCCGCTACCACCGCGTAAATCTTGTGCTCGGCTGTCTTATTGGCACCTTTGCAATAACCACGTTTTTTCGCGGTCTCTTTCCTATTGAAGGATTTGCCCACTCGAACGTTCTCTTTGACAGCCTTTTGGTAGCACTGTTCTCCGGCTTCTTCTTTCTGCTCTACCTGGCGCCGGACAAACCGCTCTTCCGCCGGCTGCAGATTACCGTGATTTTTATGCTCGCTGCTCTCTACAAGCTGGTAGTCACTCCCATCGAGATCGGCTGGGTCCTTCTCCTTGCGATCGCAGTCAGCCTCATGTATCGCTACGGGATGCTCAAGACCGGTCTCTGGTGGCGCCTGACTCTGGTCGTTGTTTTCTCGCTCTTTGTGAGCGTGGTTACGACTATTCTCTACGTGGAGGCAACGATCTCCCTCGCCATAAACCAACTCGCCATCGGTGTGGCTGCGGTCTTTCTTACCTACTACCTCTTCGAGGACGACTTTCTAAAGGCCCGCAAAGCCCGGGACAAGTTGCAGGAAGAGTCGGAAATCAACAGGCCTTTTGTCGCCTTTGGGCAGCACGCTGCGGGGGTCGTGCACGATTTAAAGAACGACGTGAACCTGGTCACCGCCTACAGCACGCTCCTTTCCATGAAGGCGAAAGAGGAGGAGCCCCTTACCGAGGAGGACGCCCAGCGTCTTTCCCACTACGTGGACCGCATCAAGGGACGAATCGACCTCGTCCGCTACGCCTCCGGAGGAGGGGGACAGGAGAAAGAGCATATCAACGTCCGCCGAGTCTGCCGGGCGGCAATGTACATTTTCGAGATTCGGCCGGAATATCGCCGTGTCATACGCTTCCGTTTGCTCGTAGAGGATGACTCACTCTACGTCTATGGACGGCGATCTTCCCTGTTGAGTATCCTGGAAAACCTGATCGGAAACGGTTGCGAGGCAATGGTGGACGGGGATGGAACACCCCAGCCGGGGCCGAAACAGCTCACTCTGGCGGCAACCGGCATTAACGGAAGCGTGCTGATCTCGGTCTCCGACACCGGCCCTGGTGTTGACTCCTGTCGAGACTGCGAGGAAGAGAACTGTCTCAACTGCGGGGTTTTCCGAATCGGGCAAACCACCAAGGCCGATGGAAGCGGTCTCGGACTCTTCAGCGTCAAGAACCAGGTGGAGCAACTCGGTGGAACCTTTCGTCTCAGGTCACCGAGGGGGAGCGGCCTGGTCGCGCAGATTTTGCTGCCCCGATCGAATCCCGCCTCCAGGCCAACTAGCGAGCCCTCCCGGACCTGAACAGATTGCTCATTGGAGCAAACCTTTATTGACGGCCCTAGAAAGCGGCCAGTATATTGACTTCACCAAAATCAGCAGAGGACAGTTCGCAGAGGACGACCCCCTCAAGAGGTGCGGCGAATGGTGACAATTGTGTACGGCTCATCAACCATGAACACGGAGTTTGTCTCGAAGCGACTCCAGCGAGAGTTTGGAGAGAACGAGGCGAAGCTCCTCAACGTGAGCGAGGCCGACACCGGAGACCTGGAGAACGCCGAGAATCTGATTCTTGCCACCTCCTCCTGGGGAAGCGGCTCGCTGCAGGATGACTGGGAGCTTTTCTACCCGAAGCTCGACGAGGTGGATCTTTCGGGCAAGCGGGTTGCTCTTCTGGGGCTGGGGGATCAGGAAAACTACCCTGACTCCTTCTGCGACGCCCTCAAGCATCTGGCTGACAAGGTTCGTGAGCGGGGCGGAACGCTGGTTGGGGAGACTTCTACCGAGGGTTATGCGTTCAGCCGCTCTCGTGCTCAGGAAGAAGAGGGCAGATTCCTGGGGCTGATCATCGATGAGGACAATCAGGCGGACAAGACCGACGAACGGCTGCACACCTGGGCGATTCGCCTAAGGAAGCTCTTTCGTAACTGACCGCAGCAGAAGAAGTAGCGCTGGGAATTACTTATCCCGGCTCTGTTGACACAAATTTGGCCGTGTGCTACTCTCTGCCGACCGAACGACGCCCCTGTAGCTCAGCTGGTAGAGCACATCCATGGTAAGGATGGGGTCATCGGTTCAAGTCCGATCGGGGGCTCAAGCGCTATTGCGCTATTCAGGCCAGTAGCTCCAACGGCTAGAGCGTCGGTCTCCAAAACCGAATGTTGCAGGTTCGAATCCTGCCTGGCCTGCTATTTTTGGGAGGAGCCACAGCGTGCGAAAGATTATACAGTTTTTCAAAGACAGCTATGCCGAGCTCAAGAAGGTAGTTTGGCCTTCTCGAGAAGAGGTCGGCTCCTCGACGAAGGTTGTTCTCGTCTCGGTGGCTCTCTTTGCTATCGTTCTCGGGCTAATCGACTACGTTTTTCTCACCGGCATAGACATCCTCTTCTAGCAGTGGGCTCAAACACCCGCTTATGAAGGTTCAATAATGGCTAAGCACTGGTACGTACTGCACACCTACTCCGGCTACGAGAACAAAGTAGAGAAAACCATACGAACTATGATGGACGAGGGCCGTCTTGGAGACGTTGTTACCGACGTCAAGGTCCCTTCGGAGCAGGTAGTCGAGGTAAAGGACGGCAAGAAACGCGTCACCACCAAGAAGTTCCTGCCAGGGTACATACTCCTGGAGATGGATCTTCCGGATATCGGGTGGAAGCAGACCCTTTCGGAAATTCGCCGCATAAACGGTGTTACCGGTTTTGTGGGCACCACCCCGGGGCGTAAGCCTCAGCCGATTTCCGCCGACGAGGCCCGGGAGATCCTGCAGAAGTCCGGGGAGATCAAGGGCGAGAAGGTTGTCAAGCCGAAGCAGAGCTTCCAGGTCGGCGAGACGGTCCGGATTGTCGAAGGACCCTTTAATACCTTCACCGGTACGGTGGAAGACGTAAACGACGAGCGGGCGAAGCTCAAGGTCACCGTCGGCATATTCGGCCGCTCCACTCCGGTGGAGCTCGACTTTTTGCAGGTCGAGAAAGTTTAGGTTTTGCGTGCTAATGCGTCTCGTTGAGGCGTAGATGGGAGTTTCCGATCGCCCCGAAGGGAAGGCGGAGACGCTAATACCACGGTATAGAGGACAATAATGGCTAAGAAAAAGGTAACAGCTTTAATTAAGCTGCAAGTACCTGCCGGAAAGGCGACGCCTGCGCCCCCGGTTGGACCGGCTCTCGGTCCCCACGGGGTAAGCGCTCCTCAGTTCGTGCAGCAGTTTAACGACGTCACGAAGAACATGGAGCCCGGGCTGCTCATTCCGGTTGTGATCACGGTTTACCAGGACCGATCGTTCACTTTTATCACCAAAACCCCTCCGGCGGCGGTGCTTATCAAAAGGGCGATCAGTCTTGAGAAGGGCTCTCCTGAACCTCATCGGGAAAAGGTCGGAACAATCTCCAAGGCGCAAATCCGGGAGATTGCGGAGACCAAGATGAAGGACCTCAACGCGAACGACGTGGAGGCGGCGATGAACATTATTGCCGGTACCGCTCGTAGCATGGGTGTCAAGGTAGGAGAGTAGCCAATGCGACACGGAAAGAAATACCAGGACGCGGTTGCCCAGGTAGAGCGGGAGCGGGAGTATCCGGTAAACGAGGCGGTGGAGCTCGTCAAGAAGCTCTCCTTTGCCAAGTTCGACGAGACCGTTGAGCTCTCCCTCAACCTCAATCTCAAGAAGTCTCAGACGGTTCGGGATACAGTCGTGCTGCCGCACCAGTTCACCGCGGAGAAGAAGATTCTCGTATTTGCCAAGGGTGAAAAGGCGGAGGAAGCTAAGAACGCAGGAGCCACCTACGTCGGCGACGACGATCTCATTAACAAGATCAAGGATGGATGGCTCGACTTTGATGTCGCCGTAGCCACCCCGGATATGATGAAGGATGTTGGTCGCCTCGGCCCTATTCTTGGTCGTCGTGGACTCATGCCGAATCCGAAGACTCAGACGGTTACCATGGATATCACCGGGGCTCTCGAACAGCTGCGACAGGGTCGAGTGGAGTTTCGGTCCGACAAGACCGGCGTTGTTCACCTGGCGGTAGGTAAGGTTTCGATGGAATCCGAACAGATTCGGGAGAACGTCAATCTCGTGGTAGGCGAGGTTGAGAAGCGACGCCCCGCCGAGACGAAGGGATCCTTCGTCAAGAGCGTTGCCCTCTCCAGCACCATGGGACCCGGCGTGAAGGTTCAGCGAACGGAGAGTGAATAATGGCGTACGAAACGAGAGTTACCGACCAGAAAATAGCCCATGTCGACGAAGTTAAGGAGTTGTTTTCCACTGCGAAGGATTACGTCTTCACCGATTTTCGTGGCCTCTCTGTTGAACAGATTACGACGCTTCGGAACACCCTTCGAGAGCGACATGCGGAGTATAAGGTTATCAAGAACGGTCGAGCAAAGCTTGCCTTCAAGCAGCTCGAAAAACCGGACGTTTCTGAGTATCTTGTAGGCCCCACGGCAATCGCCCTGGCAAAGGATGATGTGGCCGCGGTGCTCAAGGCGCTCATCGATTTTGCCAAGGAGAACCCGGTTCAGGTTAAGGGTGCCCTTGTCGACGATACTGTCTTCGACGCGGCCCAGGCGGAGGAACTTTCCAAGCTTCCGACCAGGGACGAGCTCCTTGCCAAGCTGATGGCGACGATGAACGCGCCGTTGCAGCATCTGGTCTACGCAATGCACGGCGTCCCCCAGAAGTTGGTGCGTGTGCTTCAGGCTGTGGCGGACAAGAAAAAAGAGTCCGAGTAAATTTGGTTGTAGAGCCGGCGTTAGTCTTCAGTACGAAGGTGTTGCATGCTATCGCCGGACTATAAGAGATCTATAAGACATCATGAAAAGGAGAAGGTAATATGGCAACACTTACGCAGGATGACATTCTAGAGGCAATCGCCAACATGAGCGTGCTCGAGGTATCCGAGCTCGTTAAGGCGATGGAAGACAAGTTTGGTGTTTCCGCCGCTGCGCCGGTCGCCGTCGCTGGAGCTGCTGCTCCCGCCGCTGGTGGTGCCGCTGCAGAGGAGGCTGAGGAGCAGACCGAGTTCGACGTTATCTTCAAGAGTCTTGGAGATGGGGCGAACAAGATTCAGGTCATCAAGGCGGTTCGAACCGTCGTCTCCGGTCTCGGCCTCAAGGAAGCCAAGGAGCTCGTCGAAACTGGTGACAAGCCGGTGAAGGAGGGAGTATCCAAGGAAGAGGCGGAAGAGGCCAAGAAGAAGCTCGAGGAAGCCGGCGCTGTTATTGAACTCAAGTAAAGAGTTAGACGCTTCTGAGCATTCATGGACGATAACTCGTATCCCATCGGCGCGATTTGTGTCGATGGGATACCTGCGTCTATACACTATCTCTAAGATGGCCCCGGGAGGAGTGCATGTTCGATAGAACCATAGAAATCAAGCGAGTCGAGGTGGGTACCATGTCCGCACCGGTCATGGATCTTCCTAATCTCGTTGATATCCAGCTGGCGTCCTATGAGCGCCTGTTACAGAGAGAGCTCATTGCAAAGGGCGAGCCGGTTCAGGTCCAGGGGCTGGAGGAGGTCTTTCAGGCGACCTTCCCGATTGAGAGCCAGAACGGCGATATGCGTCTCGAGTACGACCACTACATTCTCGACGAGGAGAACATAAAGTTCTCTGAGAAGGAGTGTAAGCAGAAGGGGCACACCTTCGCGGTTCCCATCAAGGCGCGAATCAATCTCATATTCCTGGAAACCGGCGAGATCCGGCAGAAAGACATATATATGGGGGATATCCCCCTCATGACCGACCGTGGCACCT
>CAYZHV010000137.1:0-993 GCA_964478055.1 uncultured Spirochaetaceae bacterium
TGAATCGTCGGAAGATGGGGCGGATAGCAGGCGTTCAGGTAGTCCCAGACGCAGTTAACAAGAAATCGCTTTCGCTCCCAGAAGAAGTCGTGATGATGGGCGATGGTCTTGATACCGGTTTCGGCGATGGTCTCGGTTATGGCGATGCCCAGGGGGATGTTCAGGGGAATGGTTATCACGTTTTCCGGAACAAGAAGATCGATATCGAAGCGCTCGATAAACTCGTAGAGGGCGTCTTTGATCCGGGAGCGAACGCGGTGGATCTCCCTGGTGAGGGTCCGTGGCCGAGCCTGCTGGCGAAAACACTCCTCGTAGAGCGTTCGGGCCTCCTCCGTCTGAAAGTGGAGATCCGCGGCCTCCATGGAACAATCCACGGGGGTGTCGGCCTCTCCGGCAAGATAGAAGGTGTTAAAGCCGTTTCGCTCGAAAACCTCGGCCCACTTTTTGGTCTCCAGAGAGACCCCGTCGGTTCCGGAAAACCGAAAGGAGACAAAACCTACGTTTCTGCTCATGATGTCCGGAATTCTAGGCTCCCGGAGAGGAGAATGCAAGCGCTATCGGAGTAACTCGTTGAGTTTGGGTAGCGCCTCGCTGGCGGGAGCCTCCAGGTAGAGATCCGTCAAGGCTCGGGTGTAAGCGCTCTTCTCGGTGTTTACCTCGATGAGGGTTGCTCCGTTCTCCTTAGCCACCCGGGGCATGAGCGCCGCGGGGTAGACTTCGCCGGTGGTCCCGATAACCAGCATTACATCCGCCTCCCGGGACACCTGTTCCGCGTCCCGTGCCGCCTCCTCCGGTATGCCCTCGCCGAAAAAGATGAAATCCGGCTTCAGGAGCGCTCCTGCCTCGGATAGGGGCACCTTCTGGTCAATGAGCTCCGTGGTTACCGGGTAGCGCTTCCCCGTCTGCGTACAGACGAGGTAGTTGCTGTTGCCGTGATACCGAATTACCCGTTTGCTCCCCGCTCTCTCGTGGAGGCCGTCGATGTTCTGCGTG
>CAYZHV010000137.1:1003-3373 GCA_964478055.1 uncultured Spirochaetaceae bacterium
GACGAGGGCCTTGAGCATGCCGAGCTCCTCCCAGAATGCCAGGGTTTTGTGCGCCGCGTTCGGTTCCGCGGCTCGAAAGGTGGCGTAGAAGATCTCCCGAATAGCCTGCCAGGACTCTTCAGGATGGCTGTAGAAGTAGGAAATCTCCAGCACCTGAGGATCCCATTTTTCCCAGATCCCACCCTCCCCGCGAAAGGGTGGGACCCCGCTCTCCACGGAAATGCCCGCTCCGGTAAAGGCTACGAGACTGTCGGCGCCGCTGATTAGCTCAGCGGCCTTGGTCCATTCATCCTTGCTCATAAGAAGAACGTACTGATCACTTGACCAGCCGTGAAATCTCCTTGAATCGCGGGGTTCCGGTAACCCGGGTGAGCTCGAAGAGGAGGGATTCGGAGGTGGTGACTATGGCCCCTTCTTTTTCTATTCGCCGGAGAGCGACCTCCTTGTCCTCGGCGAAGCGGGAGGAGGTGGTGTCAGCGGGAATGACCGGCTGGTACCCTTTTTCGACAAGATCCATGGTGGTCTGGAGCATGCAGACGTGGCTCTCGATGCCGGCGAGGATAACAAACCGCCTGCCTTCGGCATCGATGGCCCGCATAAAGGCGCTCTCGTCACAGCAGCTAAAGGCCATCTTTTCTATGATCTCTCCATCACCGGCGTTGGCGTACGCCTCCGCCACGGGCTCTACGGTGTGGCCGAGCCCCCGGGGGTACTGTTCGGTCATGAGCATCGGCAACCCGAGGATGCCCACGCCTTCTATGAGCCGAACGATCCGGTCCGTCAGTTGCTCGGGGTGTGTCATGACTGGCAGGAGCCGTTCCTGCACATCTACCACCACTAGGAGTGACCGTTCTTCTGGAATTCGCATTGCTTACCTCTCCTCGGTTTTCACGGATCCAACGCCCCGGTATTATAGCGGCGGCAGAACTATGCGAAAAGAAGTAGACGCTATTGTCCTGGACTATGGAAACGTACTGACCCTCCCTCAGCGGACTGAGCCCCTGGAGAAGATCCGAAACGAGCTCGGCTGCAGCAGGGACGAGTTTCGTGAGCTCTACGGTAAGAACCGGGATCGTCTCGATTCCGGGGAGCTCGACCTGGAGGCGTACTGGAACGAGACGCTAAGAGCTTACGGTTATGACGCCGCCAAAGATCGAGTAGAGCGATTTTCCGCGCTGGATCGGGAGAGCTGGAGCAGCATGAACGATTCTATGGTGCGGTGGCTCGAGAGGCTAAAGGCCGAAGGACACCGCTCCTTTCTGCTCTCCAATATGCCCTCCGACTTCTTTCACCTGGTGGTTGCGGAGTCTCCCTGGTACGCCACCTTCGAGGCGGGTGTCATTTCGGGGCTTCTGGGGATCGTAAAACCGCAGCGGGAAATCTACGAGCACCTCCTCTCGGTTACCGGGACCGCCGCGGAACGGACGCTCTTCATAGATGACTTACCCCACAATGTCGCCGCCGCCCGGGAGCTCGGGCTCGAGGCGGTGCTCTTTCGCTCCCCCGAGGAGACGCTGCCTCTCCTTGCTCGGGAGTACGGTCTTCCAAACGGCCAGGAGGTCGCAGAATGAACTTCTTCGAAAAGCTCACCGCCGCCGCCCGGGAGCGGCGCTCCCTCCTCTGTGTGGGGCTCGACCCCCGGGTGGAGATCCCCGCCGGGGCTTCGGTCTTCGAGACGATAGTGGCGGAGACGCGCCGCATTATCGAGGCGACCTCGAGCCTCGCGGCGTGCTACAAGCCGAATAGCGCCTTCTACGAGCAGCACGGAGAGGAAGGAGTCCGCGCTCTGGCGGAGACGATTCGTCTCGTGCCTCCGGAGATTCCGGTGCTCCTGGACTGTAAGCGGGGCGATATCGGGTCCACTGCCGAGGCCTACGCCCGATACGCCTTCGAGTATCTCCGAGCGGACGCGGTAACCCTGGCCCCTTACATGGGAAGAGACGCGACGGAACCTTTTCTCGCTTACGAGGACAAGGGTGTCTTCGTGCTCGGCCGCACGTCGAACCCCTCCGCCCGGACCTTTCAGGAACGCCTGGTCGAAGGCCGCCCCCTCTATCGACTGGTGGCTGCGGAGGCGCTCTCCTGGTCAGACCGGGTTGGCATCGTGGTCGGCGGAAACACCCCCGAAATTCTTGCCGAGCTGCGGGACGCCCATCCCGAGGCGTGGATCCTCGCCCCCGGTATTGGCGCCCAGGGTGGCGCCGCGGAACCGGCGGTTGCCGCGGGAGCTCGAAGGGATGGCCTGGGGCTCCTGCTGGTGGCGGCCCGGGCGATCGCTAACGCCGAGGACCCCGCCGCAGCGGCGGAGGAGCTCCGGGCGGCGAGCTGGAGCGGCGTGGAGCGGGCCGGGGCTTCACGCCCTGGGGCCGA
>CAYZHV010000137.1:3473-9880 GCA_964478055.1 uncultured Spirochaetaceae bacterium
GGCCGAAGATTCCCGGGCCGAGAGTAGCGGCGCCGCAGCGGATCCAAACGACCCGGTGCTCCAGGGAATCCTGGAGAGCGAGTCCTTTAAGCTCGGAGAGTTCACCCTGAAGTCCGGAAAGAAGTCTCCCTTCTATATAGATCTGCGACGAATCCCTTCCTTCCCGGAGCTCTTTGGCCGTGCCCTGGATCGGTACGAGGCGATAGCCCGGGAGCTCTCCTTTGAGGCGATCGCGGCGATTCCCGCGGCGGGGCTGCCGATCGGGGCGGCCCTGGCGGCGCGCATGGGGGTTCCCCTGATTTACCCCCGGATCCCGCCGAAGCCTCACGGTACCGGCAACCAGGTGGAGGGAGCCTTTGCTCCCGGGATGCGGGTGCTTCTCCTCGACGACCTGGTGACGCGGGCGACGAGCAAAGTGGAGGCGGCGGGGATCTTGCGCGAGGCGGGTCTCGAGGTAGAAGATTTGGTTGTGCTAATTGAACGTGGAAACGCGCGGAAGGAGCTGGCCGAGGCGGGGCTTACGCTACATGCGGCCTACCACGGCGTGGCGCTGATTGACGCGGCCCGGGTTCGGGGTGTGATCGACGAAGCCCGAGCGACGGAACTCGAGGCGTTCATACGAGAATGACGGTCCCGACCTTTCTCACAGAACCGATCTCTCTCCTCGGGGTCGATTTGCAGGTAACCCTTCTTCAGCTCTTCCTGGAGCTGATTCTGCCCAGCTTAGGGCTGATTCTGCTTGCCCTGATAATACGGCGGGTTACCCGGCGGATCCTCCGTCGTACCTCCCTGAGCAAGGAGCTGCAACTCAGAATCCTTCGCATATTGAGGCTTGCGATCCGTCTCGTTCTGGTGGTGTTTATCGGCAGCCTGGTGGCGCGACTGCTGGGAACGCGGATGGTGAGCTACTTTGCCACGATTCTCCGGGTACTCAACCAGCCGTTCTACGAGTCCGGGGGCACCTCCATCTCCATCGTGACGATCATTCTGATCCTGCCGGTGATCTACGTGGCGATCTGGGCCTCCAAGCTGGTAAAAGGGGTAGCCGATCAGACGCTGAAGTACCGGGTGGGCATGGACCCATCCCGACGGTTCTCTATCGTGAGTCTGCTCCGCTATCTCACTATGGTCCTGGTGCTGATTATCGGGCTCTCCGTGGTGGGGATCAACTTCGCATCCCTGGCGGTGATCTTTGGTGTCCTCGGTATCGGCCTCGGTTTCGGCCTGCAGGAGGCGGTGAGCAATTTCTTTGCCGGACTGGTGATCATTCTCTCCCGGCCGGTAAAGGAGGGCGATCGGATACTGGTTCAGGGTATCGAGGGTACGGTGGTGCAGATCAAGCTCCTCTCGAGCGTGATCAACACGATTACCAACGAGACGATCATCCTACCGAACGCGCAGATCGCCTACGCCTCGGTCCACAACTACTCCTACGACAACCCCCGGATCATCATCCGCAACCAGTGTCAGGTGAGCTACGCCACGGACCTGGATCTTGCGAAGGAGGTCATGCAGAGTGCCGCGCTCGATTGTCCCTTCCGGGTTCGAAGCAAGGACCCGGTCTCCTGGGTTTGGTCTTTCGACGACTCCGGGATTACGATGATACTCCTGACCTGGATCGAGAATGCGGAGCGGAAGAACGAGGCGTACGCCTGGCTCAATCTGGAAATCTGGCGAGCCTTCAAGAAGGCGGGTGTGGAGATCCCCTTCCCGCAGCGGGACCTTCACATCAAAACACCGGCGCCGGAACGATTTCTTGGTGCCGATACGGCGCCGGAGAACGGGGGAGAAGAGTCGGAAGGTTAACCGACGTCGATTCGCTCGCCGGAAAGAAGCATGTCCACCTTATCCTGGTTTCTGTCCAGGATTCGTTGCAGCGTCATCCCCTCGAAGAAGGAGATGATGTGCGCCGCCGCTTCCTTCCAGATGTCGTGGACGAGACAGGTCTCGATGAGATCGCAAACATCACCGCCACCCTGCATTGTGCAGTTAGAGCACGGTGTGATGTCCAGACCCTCGTCCACGGCCTCGAAGATCTCTCTAACGTTGATCTCTGAGGCTTCCTTGTTGAGCATAAAGCCCCCGCCGGGACCGCGGACGGAGTTGATGATCCCAGCCTTTTTGAGTCGGAAGAAGATCTGCTCCAGAAACTCCGGAGAGAGCTCCTCTTCTGCAGCGATGCGTTTGATCGGTTTTGGTGAGCCGTTCGCCGAAGCCGCCAAATTTGCCATGGCGCGCAGGGCGTACCGGCCTTTTGTTGTAACTCTCATTCTGCTATACCTCGCTTACTGGTTTACCCGCTCCACGTACTCGCCGCTTTCGGTGTTTACCAGTATTTTGTCGCCTTCTTTGATAAAGATCGGCACCTTGACCTGCACGCCGGTCTCCACGGTAACTGTCTTGGTAACGCCCGTGGCCGTGTCGCCCCGAACCGCGTCGGCCGCTTCGGTGACGGTGAGCACCATCTTGAGGGGGATGTTGATGTCGATGGGTTTGTTCTCCCACATCAGCACTTCGTAGCTCTCTCCCTCGAGCATGAACCGTCCCTTCTCCTCCAGCCCTTCCACGGGGACCTCGAACTGATCGTAGGTCTCACTGTCCATGAAGTGGTAGGTGGCACCGTCGGAGTAGAGAAACTGCCCCTGCTTATGGAATACGTTTGCTTCCGCTACGGACTCGTTTGTCTTGATCGTTTCTCTCAGGACCTGTCCCGAGACGAGATTCTTCAGTTTGCAGCGGGTAAAGGCTGCGCCTTTGCCGGGATTTACGAATTCCCGCTCCGCCACGAGATAGGGCTGGTCCTTGAACATGATGACCATGCCCTTCTCGATCTGACCTGCTTTTACCATTCGTGTTCCTTACAAGATCTGTTCTGTTATGTGATTACTTACCCACTATATCAGATATTGGGAAATAAATCACCCCATCGAGGGACGATTCATTTGCCAAGGCCATAATGAAGCGATCCACCCCGAGGGCCACGCCGGAACATCTCGGGAGACGTTCTCCGGGCTTCTGAAGGTACTCAGGGTCCACCGGGTGGGGTGCCAGACTGTGCGCCTGCTTTTTGGCGGCCTCGTCGGCCATGAAGGTGGCGATCCGTTCGGGATCGGTCTCTTCACCATAGCAGTTTGCCACCTCTTGCCCTCGGAAGTAAAGCTCCCATCGATCGGCCCAAGGGGTTCCCGGTATTCCCCGGGCCAGGGTGGGAATGGCCGCGGGATACTCCGTGAGAAAGAGCGGCCGCTCCGTGGGAAGCTCAGGTTCCACAAAGGTGAGAAAGAGACGCTGAAAGAGATCTTCCCAGCCCTCCTCCTCGGAGACTCGCAGGCCCAGGCGCCGGGCGGCTCGGGAAATCGCATCCAGGGTGAGGTTTGCCTCCAGGTCGACCTCGGCGTAGCGGTGGAACGCCTCGGCCATGGTCAAAACGGGGTACGGGTCGCTCTCCCTGAGGCTCCCGCGAATCTCCGGATCGATTAATCCTTCCTCGGTCTCCGCGGCCACTGAACGCAGGAGCTCCTCGGTAATTGGAATGGAATCGGCGCTGTCCGCCTCCATGGTGTAGAACTCGAGCATCGTGAACTCCGGACGGTGATAGGGGCCGCTCTCCTCGAGGTTTCGAAAGGCCCGGGCGATCTCGAAGATGTTGCCGGAGCCCGCGGCGATGAGCCGCTTGAGCCAGTACTCCGGGGAGGGGAGGAGGTAGAGCTCACGTTCTTCGGCTCCGGGCCGCCGGAGAGTGGTTTTGAAGAGCTCGATATGGCTTTCTGGTATCGGCGTTGCCGCGAGCCGGGGGGTTTCTACCTCGAGATACCCTGTACGGGTCAGGTGGTGACGGATTGCCCGTGTGACCGCGGCCCTAGCACGAATTATTGAAAGTTCCACGATCGAAGACTATCATTCGATCTAGGCCACTGCAAAGGAACGGGAGGAGCCTAAAGGTATGTCCGACTACGAGAACGGCGACGACGACGCTTTCGAAAGCCTGGAAGAATATCGAGAGCAGGAAGACGAGGATCTTCAGGATGAGGACTCCGACTGGAGTGACTCTATTGATGATATGGAGAGTGACGACTGGAGCGAGCAGTTCGGACGAAGCAATATAGAGCTCGAAGAGGTGGAGGACGCCGAGGACTTCGGAGATGACGAGGTAGATGATCTCGACCTGGAGCGAATAGAGAAGGACTACTTCGACGAAGAGGAAGACTACAACGACTACGACCATGATAGCGAGGAGTTTGCCCCGAGCGATGCCTCTCAGCACCAGTCGATGGAGCAGGACAGTCTGATTGATCGCTACGTGGACCTCAAGAGTCGCCTCAAGGAGATCCAGGCGGAGCTAAAGGAGCTCCAGCCGCAGGTGGTTGCTGCCCTCTCCGAAAGTGGTGTGGTTGTGGACGACCGGGTCGGGAAGGTCCGGGTCGCCAAGCGTACCCAGTGGCGCTACTCCGCGGACGTCACTCGTCTCCAAGCGATGATTCGCGAAAAGAAAAGAGAAGAGCGTGAGCAAGGCATAGCCGAGGTGCAGGACCAAACCGCCTACGTGATGATCCGGCCCAGCGGTGGCCAGAACGAGTAGTAATCAGGTAAAGTACAGCTAATATGAGCTTCTCTTTTGATGAACTCCACGAGAGGCGGGAAACTCGTAGTCTCAAGTGGGATCTGGCTCACAGTGACGAGCTGCCCCTCTGGGTAGCGGACATGGATTTTCCCGTAGCCCAGGGCGTTCAGAATAGGCTCGCCCAGCGGGTGGAACACCCGATCTACGGCTACCCCCTCCTGGATGATAGTTTTTTCGATCCTTTCATTTCCTGGATGTCCCGCCGCCACGGCTGGGATATTGACCGAGAAGAGCTTCTCTACGCGCCGGGGGTCATGCCGGCGGTACACCGGGCGATCGAGATTCACACGGATCCCGGGGACGAGGTGGTTATTCAGTCCCCGGTCTACTTTCCGTTTTTTAAGGCAATTCAGACGCACGACCGGGTCGTATCAACCGCTCCGCTCCGGGAAGTCGAACAGGGGAACAAACTCTACTTTGAAATGGACTTCGACGCTCTCGAAGACGCTTTTGCCCGGGGGACGAGCCTCTTCATACTCTGTTCCCCCCACAACCCGGTGGGTCGGGTTTGGAGGCGAGAGGAGCTCGAAGAGGTTGCGCGCCTCGCTGAGCGTTATGATGTTGTCGTCCTCTCCGATGAGATCCACGGAGACATCATTTTCCCCGGTTACCAGTTCGTTCCCTATTTGAGCCTGGGAGCCAGCGTGGAACGGCGCTCCTGGGCGACCCTGGCCCCCTCCAAGACCTTCAACATTCCGGGACTTCTAACGGCCTACGCCGTGGTGCCCCACAAAATCCTGCGAGAGCGGGTAAGGGACGCCTTTGAGCGGATCGGGGCGCACATGCCCAACCTCTTCAGCATGGAGGCAACCATCGCCGCCTACGAGGAGGGGGAGCCGTGGCTCGACGAGCTCATTCCCTATCTTCGGGATAACTATGAGTTCCTCTGCTCCTACCTGGATGAAAAACTCGAGACGGTCCGGACGGTGGAACAGGAAGGCACCTACATCACCTGGCTCGACTTCAGAACCGTTCTCTCCCGGTCCGGCCTGGGACCTAAGCAGTTCGCCACGGCGATGCGGAAAGAGGGCAAAGTGTGGCTCTCCCCGGGACACGTTTTCGGCGAGGAGGGCAACGGCTTTATGCGGATCAATATCGCCACGCCCCGAAAACGGCTGGAGGAGGGGCTCGACCGCATCGAGCAGTTTACCCGGAGGTGGCGCTGAATATGAGCACCGAGCAGGAGAGTTCGCAGAGCTCCTCCCAACCGGTTCTGCTTCTCGGCGCCATGGACGGGGAGATCTCCGCATTCCTAGAACGCCTAGATTCCACCCGGGAAGAGTCCTGGAGGGGGTATCCGGTTTACCTGGGGCAGTTTGCGGGGCGCTCGGTAGTCGTGGCCCGAAGCGGCGTCGGAAAGAGCCTCTCCGCCATGGTAGCTCAGCGGCTTATTGACCGGTACGAGCCGGGTAGTATCGTCTTTACGGGCCTCGCCGGAGCGATAAATCCAATCTTCCAGATTGGGGACATGATAGTCGCCGAGGAGACGCTGCAGTATGACATGGATGTTCGGGCCCTCGGCTTCAAGCTCGGGGAGATTCCCTATACCGACCACCGTATCATTCAGTGTGATCCGGAGCTCGTACGGCGGGCCGCGGCCACGGAGCTTCCGGAGGGGACCATCCACACCGGACGTATTCTCACGGGAGACCGCTTTGTAAATCGGCGCGCGTACCAGGAGATGGGTTACCTCCGTTCCGAGCTCGAAGGGGACGCGGTAGAGATGGAGGGAGCCTCGGTTGCCCTGGTGGCTAGAGTCAACGAAATACCGGTGGTGGTTGTTCGC
>CAYZHV010000138.1:0-9870 GCA_964478055.1 uncultured Spirochaetaceae bacterium
GAGGCCGAACGACCGACCCCGCAACTCGAGGCTGAGCGACCGACCCCGCAACCCAGGACCGAGCGACCGAGGCCCAAGGCTCGCGAGGATGCGCCCACAGACTCGAGGCAGGACAGCCCCGGAGGCAGGGGCAGAGGCAGAGGCAGAAACTGAGCGTCGGACGCGCCTTGTGAGGGAACACACGTGTCCGCCACAAGGAATCGCGGAAAAGGTAATGGAAGTTCTGTGACGCCCAAACGTAAGAAGGCGCTCATGTAGACCTCCAAATCATTCAGATCTCACGCGTGAAAGGAAAACTCCCATGAAAACACTACTGGTTATCGCCTTCGTGGTCCTGGTCGGAATCGCCGGCTTTGGTTTCTACCAGGGGTGGTTCCGTGTATCGACCGAGGGTACGGAGCAACAGCCCAGTGCCACGATTTCCGTGGACAAAGACAAGATCCGTGAGGACGAGGCCTCGGTCAGGGAAAAGGTGTTCGGGTCAGACGAGACCGAGGAAACGGACACCCCGGCCGAAGAGGTCGAACCCTGACTCCGGCAGCCCCGCGAGTGCCATCGAGGCACTCGCGGGGCGCTGGGCCCGGCACGGCCTGCGCAGCCGGTCGCGGGAGGACTTTCCCTCCCACCCGGAATGGTAGATGGGGCCAGGCTGCTCAAACGAAAGCGTGTTGTTCAAATGTTAACCGGGCATCTTGCCGGCTTCTGGCCGGCGACGCCCGCCTTTTTCAAGGAGACTCTGGTCATGTTACGGCTTGCTATCGTGTTCCTTGTCATCGCTTTGATTGCTGCCTTCCTCGGCTTCGGAGGCGTGGCGGCCCTCTCCTGGCAGGGAGCCAAGGTGCTGTTCGTCGTCTTCATTATTCTCGCGGTGCTGTCTTTTTTTGGGCACGGGCTCCGAAGGCGGCATTTTTGGCAGTGACATGCGACCCTTTACAGCAGGCGAAGTGGTCGGTCCGCTAGCAAACAGCTACAAGAACGCCGACAATTAACAAGGAGGGTTTGCCATGTTGGTCCTATCGAGGAGAACTCAGGAATCGGTCGTCGTCGGGGGGAGCGATGATTTTCATCGTCTGTTGAAAGTCACGGTGCTCGACATTCGAGGCACGCACGTGAAACTGGGTTTCGAGGTCGACTCGGACGTTCCTGTCCACCGTTTGGAAGTGTGGGAACGCATGAACGGAAACGGGAATGGGAATGGAAACGGAAACGGGAATGGAAACGGCTATGCAAGCCGCCTGATCGGCGACCACGGCAAACCGGTTGCGTGACAACTGAAGTCCGCAGCGCTTCAGGATATTGGAACCCGGCTGCCGTGGTTCTCGCCGATGGAAGGCCGCCAGGGTAATTGTTCCCGGGTCGGCGGCGTGGGCTGTTTTCTCCGCTGTATGCGAGGGGGACAGTCCCTAGTGAACGGTTACGATTGGCGCGGGCATCCCAAACGCGATCATCGGTTATCATATGGGGATCCTTCCCACCGTCATCAGGGATGAACGCATCGCTTCTACACGAAAGAGTCGTTCGAGGCGTTTGAAAAGACCCTGTCACATTATGCTGAGACTTGCTTCGTCATGAACATTCTTTTGGTATACCCGCCGACGCCGGACACGTTCTGGAGTTTCAAGCATGTGTTGCGTTTCGTCTCGAAACGCGCCGCTTTCCCGCCGCTGGGCCTACTGACGGTGGCCGCCATGTTGCCCGCCGACTGGCAACTCAAGCTCGTCGATATGAACGTCGATCGGCTGACGGACGATGACTTGCGCTGGGCGGATTATGTCATGCTGGGCGCCATGATCGTGCACAACGATGCGGTGCCGGAGGTCGTTGGCCGTTGCCGCCGCCTCTCGACACCCGTGATTGCCGGGGGGCCGCTTTTCACGACCGGCCATGCGGCCTTTCCGGACATCGACCATTTCGTGTTGGGTGAAGCCGAAGAGATCATGCCACAGCTAGTCGAAGACATGCAGTGCGGGTCTCTCCGCCGTACCTATGCCTCGTCGAGCCGCCCCGACATCGCTCGCGTGCCGTCGCCCCGTTGGGACCTCGTCGACATGCGCAAGTATGTTACGATGTCGGTGCAATTCTCGCGGGGCTGCCCTTTCGACTGCGAGTTCTGCGACATTGTCGTCATGAATGGCCGCGTTCCCCGCACCAAATCGCCGGCCCAGTTGATCGCCGAGCTTGAACAGTTGCGCCTGCGCGGGTGGCAAGATATGGTTTTTGTGGTCGACGACAACTTTATCGGCAACAAGAAGCACGCCAAGGCGCTGCTCCGAGAACTCATTCATTGGCGACAGCGCACTCGCACGAAGATGAGTTTCATGACCGAGGCCTCAGTCAACGTAGCAGACGACCCGGAACTCTGCGACCTCATGGTGCGAGCCGGTTTCAAGAAGATTTTCGTCGGATTCGAGACGCCCTCGGCCGAGAGCCTGGAAGAGTGTCGCAAAATGCAGAACTGCGGCCGGGATCTCGTGGAGACGGTGAGGACCTTGCAGGGAGTGGGCATGGAGGTCATGGGCGGGTTCATCGTGGGGTTCGACCATGACCCGGCAGATATCTTCAAACGCCAGTTCGAGTTCATTCAGCGCTCAGGCGTGGCGACGGCCATGGTGGGGCTCCTGACCGCTCTGCCGGAGACGCGGCTTTACCAGCGGTTGATGAAGGAGGGGCGACTCCTGGCGGATAGCACCGGAAACAACACCCAGGCCACCCTCAATTTCCGCCCGAAACTGGACCGCGACTTCCTCGTCAATGGTTATCGCGAGCTCATGAAGGAACTCTATGAGCCGCGGAACTACTACCGGCGAATCCGCACGTTCCTGGAACACAACAGGCCCAGCGGCCCGCGCCTCCGGATCGCGTGGTCGGACGTCCAGGCCTTTGTCAAGTCCTGGTGGATGCTCGGGGTCTGGTGCCGCGGGCGGCGGGCTTACTGGCAATTCTGCCTCTCGACGTTGCTCCGGCGGCCCCGCCAGTTTCCCCAGGCCGTCGGCCTGGCAATCATCGGTCATCACTTTCGGCGCGTAGCACAGTCCCTGTGAATCGCGGACAACTCGCGTGGCAGGGAGAACACTGCCCGCGCCGGCAACCCGCGAACGGTTGCCCCAAAGGAAAGCCCCCAATTGGCGACGCCTCGGGAGCGGGCGCCGAGCGACCAGCAGCAGGAATCGGACTCGAAATGGGAAGCGTGGGAAAGAGCCCATTGCCTTTCCCGCTCCGCGGCGTACAATGCATGTATTGGAAGGGTCCGGTGAAATGGATCGGCCCCGTGCCAGGAAACTGTCGGACGACTAGATAATGAGCAGCCCCGCAGCGTGCGGGGGGGTTCGGTGACGAGTAAGCCGACGTGGTGGAGTACCTTAGGGTGTTCCGCCACGTCGGCTTTTTTTGTTCTTGGCAGCGAAAAACGCTCGCCGAAACGCGGGGGGGACTCCCATGAAGAAGCTCAAGATCGTAGGCATTGCCGCCGTGGTTCTGATCGTTGTAATCGTGGTCTTACAGAATACACAACCGGTGGAAACAAAGCTGTTGTTTCTGACGGTAACCATGCCGAACGCGGCCCTCTTGTTCGGAACGCTGGTCATCGGTTTTGCAATCGGCGTACTGACCGCAGGGCACCTTGTGTCGAGCGTGAAGCGAGAGCCGGCGAAGTAAGCAAGCGTTTGTTCTTTCCCATTCCCAAAGTAAGGAGTTGCGACCATGGACAGTCCAGTCAAGGACCCTGTGATTTCACAGAAGGTCAGCCAGAAGCTCTCAAGCCTCGGGGTGCGGCCGCCCTGCCGCGTTACCGTTGTCAGCAACAAAGGCATTGTCACCCTCTCGGGAACCATTCAGTACGAGCACCAAAGGCAAGGCGCCTTGCACGTTGCCAAGGGGATCGCCGGGGTCCAGCGCGTGGTGGATCAACTGCGGGTGATCCCAAAGTCGGCAGTGCGGCGCGCCTAACTTCAAGAGGAAATGCATGTATAGCGTACGACCCCTTTTCGTATCCACCTATCCGCCGGAAGCGTGCGGCCTGGCAACCTTCACCCGCGACTCGGCCGACGCTGTGGACATGGCGGCGGGCGGGCCGGTTTCAACCGCGGCGGCCATCCGAAAGGGGGCACCGCTCCGCTACGAGGATCCCCGGGTAGTCCACATCATCGACAACAGCCGCCCGGATGCGTATCGCCGGGCAGCGCGGGCAGCCAACGACGGCCCATGCGACGTGGTCAGTTTGCAGCACGAGTTCGGTCTCTATCCGCGCACTTGGGGCAGGAGCGTGCTGGACTTCGTCCAGGAATGCCGCAAACCCCTCGTCACCACGTTCCACACACTCCTGACCCACCCCGATCCGCTCCCGAGGCGATTGATCCGGAACCTGGCGGCCCACAGCGAGGGCATCGTGGTGATGACCGAAGTGGCCGCGCGGCTGTTGGCGGACGTTTATGGCGTGTCGGGCTCCCGCGTTCAGGTGATTCCCCACGGCGTGCCGGTGGTTTCCTTCCAGCGCGACGATGCTCAGAAGGCGCGGCTGGGACTGGCGGGGCGCCGGGTGATTTGCACCTTCGGGCTCATCAATCGGGGGAAAGGACTGGAGTACATGATTCGGGCGATGCCTCGGATCGTTGCCGCTTGCCCGGATGCAATCTACCTGATCGTCGGCGCCACCCACCCCCAGGTGAAGCAATGCGAGGGAGAGGCCTACCGCGAGAGTCTGACCGAGATGGCCCAATCGCTCGGTGTCGGAGCGCAGGTGCGTTTTGTGAACCAGTACCTTGGCATGAACGACCTACTGGCCCACTTAGGGGCTTGCGACGTGTACGTGACTCCGTATCCGGGAAAGGACCAGATTTCCAGCGGCACGTTGGCCTATGCCCTGGCCGCGGGCGGCGCGGTGATCAGCACGCCCTACCTCTACGCCAAGGAAGTCCTGGCCGACGGGCGCGGCGTGCTCGTGCCCTTTGGTGGAAGCGACGCCATGGCCGATGCGGCAATCCACCTCCTGACGGACCCCGAGTTCCGCATGGAAACGCGCCGGCGTGCGTACCGCTACGCAAAGCCCATGTTCTGGCCGAATGTGGGCCTGCGGTACTTGGAGTTCTTTAGCCAGGTTGTTTCCGCTTGTGATGCAACGCCCGCTCCCGTTTACCGCGAATCCTACGGGGCGCCCGCTGGGGCCCGGCAGACGGCGGAACTCGTACACGGAGGTAGGTAATGCACGTGCATGCCCGAATCGCATTGAATCACCTGGATCGCATGACCGACTCGACCGGGCTCATTCAGCATGCCATCTACAGCGTGCCGCGGCGCGAGAGTGGCTACACGACCGACGACAACGCCCGGGCGCTGCGTCTTTGTGTTCGGCTATGGGGCCGGCACCGCGCCGAGCCCATGTTGAAGCGGGTGACCACGTATCTCAGCTTCCTCGAATACGCGCGCGGTATCGGCCGTGGATTCCACAATTTCCTCAGTTACGAGCGCCACTGGCTCGACGCGGAAGGCTGCGGCGACTGCCAGGGCCAGGCGGTTCGCGCGCTCGCCGAGGTGCTCGGCAGCAGCTTGCCCGGCGGTTACCGCATGTTGGCTCGGGAGTTGATCGAAGCAGTTCTTCCAACCCTCGCCGACTTAAGGAGCCTGCGAGCACAAGCATACTTGGTGCTGGCCTGGGGGCATTTGCGCCGCGCCGAGGTCGGCGGCATGGAGCCGCTGGAAACGGTGGCCTGGTCGGCGGCGCGGCGCCTGGCTGAATGCTACGACCGGGCCCTGCGCCCGGACTGGCAATGGTTCGAGTCGCGCGTCACCTACGCGAATGCGGTGTTGTCGCATGCCCTGCTGGTGGCCGCCGAATGCTGGCCGGAGGACGGCTTCCTTAACAAGGCAACCGCGTCGTTCGCCTTCCTCGACAGTCAAACCACCGTCGAGGGCGTCTTCTGGCCGGTCGGGAACGAAGGTTGGTATGCCCTCGGAGAAGTGAAGGCACCCTACGATCAACAGCCTGTCGAGGCGGTCACCATGGCCGATGCCGCGCTGGCCGCGTTTGATCTGCTCGGCGACGAAAAGTACCTGGCCGCCTTCCGCCGCGCCCGCGGTTGGTTCGACGGCAGGAACAGCCTGGGACAGCCGCTTGCCGATGGGCCGCGGGGCGCGTGCTGCGACGGCCTGCAAGCGTCCGGCGTGAACCGGAACCAGGGGGCGGAATCGACGCTGGCCTACTTGTGGACGGAGTTGCGCAACCTTGAGGTCCAGCGGTCGCACGAGACCCGTCGCGAAAGTGCGGCGGTCGACGTGTAACCGCTTACACTTACCACGAACAAAGCGATCATGCAGCACGCAGCGAAGCCCCCCAACCTGTACCCCGAATTGTTCCACCGCCATGCGGCCAACCCGATCCTCACGGCACGCGACTGGCCCTACCCGGCCCACACGGTTTTCAACGCCGGCGCATGTCAGGTAGGCGAGGAAACGGTTCTGCTGGTGCGCGTCGAGGACCGGCGCGGGCATTCGCACTTGACGGTCGCACGCAGTAGCGACGGCGTGTCGAATTGGCGCATCGACGCCAGGCCGAGTTTCACGGCGGAACCCGCACGTTACGCAGAGGAAGCGTGGGGGGTCGAAGACGCCCGGCTCACCTGGGTCGACGATCGCAACCAGTGGATCATAGCCTACACGGCCTACTCGCCCAGCGGACCGTTGGTGTCGTTGGCCACGACGACCGACTTCACCTCATTCTCCCGGCTTGGGCCGGTTATGCCGCCCGAGGACAAGGACGCGGCCGTCTTCCCCCGCCGGTTCGGGAATCGATATGCGATGCTCCATCGGCCGGTGTCGCCGGGCACATCCGGCGCGCATATCTGGCTGTCGTTCTCCCCCGACCTGAGGCATTGGGGCGACCACCACGTCCTCATTCACGCGCGTCGCGGCGCATGGTGGGATGCCAACAAGATCGGCCTGGGCCCGCCTCCTTTGGAAACGGCTGAGGGATGGTTGATCCTCTACCACGGAGTACGAGTGACGGCCGGTGGGTGTCTGTACCGGCTCGGCCTCGCGTTGCTCGACCTGGAGGACCCTTGCCGCGTGCTGCGACGATCCGACCAGTGGATGTTTGCGCCCGAAACCGCCTACGAGCATCAGGGCGACGTGGGCGCCGTCGTATTTCCCTGCGGCTGGATTCTGGACGAGCCCACCGGTAGAATCCGTCTCTATTATGGCGGCGCCGACACATGCCTGGCCTTGGCTACCGCCGAACTGTCCGACGTGCTCGACCACCTGCGTGCATGCCCGGCGCCGCGACCGCGGAAGAGGTAGCGTAACCGTTCACGGGGGACTGTCCCCTTCGGCGAATCCAAGGTAACGGGCAACCGCCATGAAATCAACCATCCGCAAAGGCGGCCAAGGGGCCTTGAAGGTCCGGCGTCTGCCGGTCACCTTCACCAGCGATATTCGCCGCGTGATTACCCGGTTCTTCGATCCCGGCGGCGAGCCGCGGATCCGCAACGTCGTCGAGCGCGTCGTCGGTCTGAGCGACGAGCAGGTCGACCGGCTGCTGGACGAGGTGTCGCGGAAGTTTCGTGCCCGCCACGGCAACATCGCCACGGTGTTCGATGAGAATTACCGCAGGGCCATGGCGATGATCGGCGGATCCGACGACTTCTCGCCCCATCGCCGCCTGCTGATCGGGTCCTATTTGACCGCCGAGTACTCGATCGAGTCGGCGGCGCTGTTCAACCCGTCGATCGTGCCGCATCCGAACCAGCGCAACCTACCCGCCGGCGACGTGCGGTTCATCATGAGTTTCCGAGCGACAGGCGAGGGGCACGTCTCGTCGATCGTCTTTCGTACCGGCGTCGTCAATTCCGAAGACCGGATTCAGATCGACCCGGGCGGACGCTTTGCCCGCCCCGTCCGCGTCGTTCCCGATAAGCAATACGACAAGCCCCTGTTTCGGCGCAAACTCAAGGAAATCGGCGTCCGCGACGGAGCGGCGGATCTCGTGCTGGGACGGCTTGCCGGCTCTTTTTCCGTCGCCGAACTCGAACGTGCGATTGCCGCGACAAGGGACGCGGCAACGGAACCGCTCGAAGTTGAAGCATCGCTCGACGACATCCGTTGGCTGGCCCACTCCAATTACCATTTGGAACTTCCACCAGACGCGGAGGCGTCGGAGGTGGTTGTTTTCCCCCAGTCCAGCAATGAAAGCCGCGGCATCGAGGACCTGCGCATGGTCCGGTTCGTCGATGACGACGGCACGGTTACCTACTACGGCACCTGTACGGCCTTCGACGGCTACCACGTACTCCCGCAACTGATCGAGACGCGCGACTTTCTCACGGTCGGCGTGCATACGATCAACGGCGCTTGTGCGAAGAACAAGGGCATGGCCCTTTTCCCGCGGCGGATCGGTGGGCACTACGTGATGTGCTCCCGAGTGGACGGCGAGAATCTTTACATCATGTTCTCCGACATCGTTCACTTTTGGGAAACGGCCGAGTTGCTGCAAACGCCTCGCCATCCCTGGGAATTCGTTCAGATTGGCAACTGCGGCTCCCCCTTGGAGACCCCGGAGGGCTGGCTGCTGCTGACCCACGGCGTGGGACCCATGCGCACCTACTGCATTGGCGCCATGCTGCTGGACCTTGACGACCCGTTGAAGGTCATCGGGCAGCTCACCGAGCCGCTCATCGCGCCCGCGGAAAAGGAGCGCGACGGCTACGTGCCGAACGTCGCTTACTCTTGTGGAGCAACGATACACAATGGGCGCCTCTACCTGCCATTCGCCACGTCCGACATGGTGACCCGCATTGCCATGGTATCGCTCGATTCGCTGTTGAACCGGCTCATTCGCTAACCGGGACTATTCGGTGCGCCGTGAACTGATGCGGCTTTAGGTAGCCCCTCCGAAAAGCGGCTCGGTCCATCCGGCCTCCCAAAGTCTCCTCACACTCCCGGCAGTGCCCAGCTGGCATGTGGCTACTCTGGCTAACTGGGACTGTCTTTCGGTTTCTCATACTTAATCGCAGGTATGGGCTGGGCTTCGGTGATGCGACACTTCTCTTGAATGCAGGCGTAAATCAGCAGAGTCCCAAGTCCCACAGATCACAAGTAACACTCCCGGCCCAGCAGCTCGACCAATTTCGTTTCTGTGGAGGTGAAGTCGCCGTCACCCGGGCCACCGATAAGTCTCGCTCTATTGCTCATAGATGGTTCTCACGCATGGGTGTTTCGGTTGCGTGGTCCTAATGGTGCACTTGAGTGCCCAACAGGCGGCATCGCCCACCGGCAGCCCATCTTCTCAATTACAAGTTGCTGCTTTTCGTCGCTGAAACGGAGAGGTTCTGGCTCAGCCTTCAGTGCAATGGTGAACAGCTTGTCGTGATATCTTCTCATCCTCTCTACCGATGCCTTCGGGATACTGTCGAGGTTGCAGGTACTGTCGAGTCGGTCTCGCACCCTCGGTGGCAGGTGCTCGCCTCCGTCACCACCAACGAAAAGGGTATTCCCACACTTGAACGCTTTCCGTCCATCCTTGAACCAACACACTTCCCAGAGTTCCGGATTCACGCTCCCTTTCGCAAATCCGGCCACCCAGAAGCCGATGAGCTTCTTGCCACGCTCCGAAAGCGTGCGTCTAACGGCTGATTCAAGTGCCTCTGCGAGAGCCTCGGTGATCGACGTGACTGATGGCTGTTCGAAAACGTCAGGGTCATCGCGGATAAACGCGGTAATAAACTGGTCGAGCGGGTTCTCGTTCCCCGCCTCGTCCAAGAAGATGTTCTCCCCATGATGTACTACAGCGAGCGGCTTGCCCGGTACGTCGAAGATTTTCTGGAAGTTGTCACGCTGAAAAACCGATCCATCCCTCTTGACGATCGTACACCTGCGGTCGGCGGT
>CAYZHV010000139.1:0-5856 GCA_964478055.1 uncultured Spirochaetaceae bacterium
CGGCCCTAGAACGCCGGTTTCAGACAGTCTTTACTGAGGAGCCCTCGGTTGAGAACACCGTGGCGATCTTGCGGGGATTGCAGGAGCGCTACGAGGTGCATCACGGCGTCCGCATCAAAGACGAGGCGCTCATTGCCGCGGCGACCCTATCGGACCGTTACATTACCAGTCGCTTTCTCCCAGACAAGGCGATAGACCTGGTGGACGAGGCGGCGAGTCGGCTCAAGATGGAAATCGAGAGCCAGCCCACGGAGCTCGACCAGCTTCAGCGGCGGATCCTGCAACTCACGATCGAGCGCCAGGCGGTAGAGAAAGAGAAAGACGAAGCGTCCAGGGAGCGCCTGGAGACGATAAAGAAAGAGCTCGCGGACCTGGAGAGCGAACGGGACGCCATGCAGGCGCGCTGGCAGCGGGAGAAGGAGTTCATCGAGCAGATGCGCTCCCTTCAGCAGGAGATCGAGAACCTCTCCATTGAGGAAAAGCAGCACGAGCGGGAGGGCAACTACTCCAAGGCCGCGGAGATCAAGCACGGAAGACTACCTGAGGCGGAGGCGAAGCTCGGTGAGCTCTCGAAAAAGCTCTCGGAGATCCAGGAAGACTCCCGGCTCTTGCGGGAGGAGGTCTCCGAAGAGGATATCGCCAAGGTGGTGAGCACCTGGACCGGCATCCCTGTCTCCAAGATGCTCGCCAGCGAGCGGAGCAAGCTCCTGGAGCTCGAGGAAATCCTGGGCAATCGCGTTATCGGCCAGCGCCGGGCCATCGAGGCGGTGAGTGATGCGATTCGGCGAAACAAGAGCGGCATTTCCGACATTAACCGACCCACGGGGACCTTCCTCTTCATCGGTCCCACGGGGGTTGGAAAGACTGAGACCGCCAAGACGATCGCGGAGTTTCTCTTTGATGATGAGCACGCCCTGCGACGCATTGACATGAGCGAGTACATGGAGAAGCACACGGTGAGTCGCTTGATCGGAGCGCCTCCGGGCTACGTGGGATACGAGCAGGGGGGGCAACTCACCGAGACGGTACGGCGGCGTCCCTACTCGGTAATACTCTTCGACGAGATCGAGAAGGCGCACCCGGATGTGTTCAACGTGCTTCTGCAGCTCCTCGATGAGGGGCGCCTTACCGACGGTCAGGGGCGACAGGTTGATTTTCGCAACACAATCATTATCCTGACGAGTAACCTCGGCAGCGACCTCATACTCAACGCCGAGGAGGTCTCGCAGATCGAGGACCAGATTCAGGAGCTCCTCCACAGGACATTCAAGCCTGAGTTCCTCAACCGTCTCGACGAGATCATTATGTACGAGCGGCTCGGAAAGGAAGAGCTGAAGCGGATTGTCGACCTCGAGCTCAAGCGCGTCGAGGCGCGGCTCTCAGAGAGCAGAATCAGTCTGAAGGTGAGCGAGAAGGCGAAAAAGCACCTCGCCGACGTGGGATACGATCCCGCCTTTGGTGCCCGCCCACTGAAGCGGGCGATTCAGACGCACCTGCAGAACCCGCTGGCGAAGCTTCTCCTCCGGGGCGACTTTGGCGAAGGGACCACCGTAGGCGTCGATTTCGACGGTACGGACCTGACGTTTTCGGAGGTAGAAGGTGGCGAAACTGTGGGAGAAGGGGTATCAGCTTAACAGCCTCATAGAACGGTTCACCGTCGGGCAGGACTATCTGCTCGACCGTGAGCTCGTATACGCCGACTGCCTGGCGAGCGCGGCCCACGCCAAGATGCTCGCCTCGGCAGCCCTGATCACCCCTGAGGAGGCGGACCGCCTCCTAGGCGGTCTCGGCAGCATCGCCTCAGCCGCCCGGACGGGTGAGTTCACCGTGCTGCCGGGGGATGAGGACTGCCACACCGCCATAGAAGCGGCCCTTACTCGGGAGCTCGGCGAGGCGGGTAAGAAGATCCACACCGGCCGGAGCCGGAACGACCAGGTCCTCGCGGCGGTTCGCCTCTACTCCAAGAGCGGTATGCACCTCCTGCAGGCGTCGCTCCAACGGCTGGCGACGACGCTATTGGAGCGCGCCGAGGAGCACGAGGCGACCCCCATGCCGGGTCGGACCCACCTGCAAATCGCCATGCCCTCCACTGTGGGGCTCTGGTTTGCCGCCCTGGCGGAGGAAACCCTGGACAACCTAGATCTCCTGGAAGGGGCGTACCGACAGGCTGATAGAAACCCTCTGGGCTCGGCGGCGAGTTACGGCACACCCCTTCCTCTTGATCGGGAGATGACCGGGGAGCTTCTCGGCTTCTCCGAGGTGCACAATAACGTCCTCGCCACTCAGCACGGCCGGGGCAAACTGGAGTCGGTAATTCTCGGCGCCTGTGAGCAGACCGGCTTTACCCTGTCCCGATACGCCTCGGACCTGATTCTCTTCTCTCTGCCGGAGGTCGGCTACTTCTCCCTCCCTCAGGAGCTCTGCTCGGGTTCCTCGATTATGCCCCAGAAACGCAATCCCGACGGTCTCGAGCTCCTCAGGGGCAAGGCGGCGACCTTGAGCGGCCGAGCCCAGGGGGTTCGCGGCCTCCTCCACGCCCTACCAACGGGGTATAACCGGGATCTTCAGGAGGCAAAGGAGCCTCTGATGCGGGGCTTGCGGGAGACGATCGATATGGTCCTGGTGATGTCTCTTACCGTGGAGAAGCTCGAGGTGCATGAAAAGCGCCTTCGGTCGGCGCTGACCGGGGAGCTCTTTGCCACCGACGCGGCCTACGAGCTCGTGCGTAAGGGTGATAGCTTTCGTGACGCCTACCGCACCGTGGCCGGGGCGATAGAGAAGCTCACGGTGCCGCCTTTCGCCGACGCCCTGGAGGCGCGAAGCTCCACCGGAGCCCCGGGTAACCTCAATCTCGAAAGTCCCCGGGAGCGACTACGTGCGGCGAGGACGCGACTGGCGGAGCGGGTCTCCCGGCTCCACGGCGCCGCTGAGGCGCTGTTGCCGGAGGCGCTGCCGCTCTATCCAACTACCGACGAAGACGCCGCATTGCTGAGTAGAGAATCATCGCAAAAAGCGTAAGCAGGTAGGGGAGGGCGAGGAGGAGGGTGTTCGGGATGTCCACCACCGCCTGGGCACTGTTCGCGAGGCTCTCGGTGAGGGAGATCAAGAGCGCCGCTAAGAGAACGCCCAGGGGAGCTCGATAGCCGAGAAAGATGGTGACCAGGGCGATCCATCCCCGGCCGGCGGAGATGTTTGGTAAATAGACCCCCAGGCGCAGCGCCAGGGCTCCCCCGGCGAGTCCAGCGGCGATTCCCGAAATCCAGATGGCGTACCTCTTGTACCGGTTTGCGGAGACGCCACGCTCCGCGAGGAGCTGCGGGGAGGCGCCGGTTGTCCGCAGCCTGAGCCCGAAGGGCGTGTGATAGAGAACGACGTGCACCACGCCGACCATGAGCAATCCGAAGTAGAAGAGCACCGTCTGTCCACCGAAGAGAGCTGGGAGAACCCGGGGCAGGGGTTCCACGTTGTCGAACCGCAGAACCCCTTTGACGTTGAAGAGAGCCGATGAGGCGAAGGGGATAACCCCGGCGGCAAGGAGATTGACCCCCAGGCCAGTGATAAAGATGTTCGCCCTCAGGCGGATGGCGCAGGTGGTAAAAACGACTCCCAGGAGGAGCCCCGCCACCGCGGCGGCGGCCATGGCGAGGAAGAAGCTCTCGGAGAGGTGGAGAACGACGACGCTGGCGAAAGCGCCGAAGAGGATCATTCCTTCCAGGCCGATGTTTAGAATCCCGGCGATTTCGGTGAAGAGCCCTCCGAGGCCGGCGAGAAGGACCGGGGTGAGTACGTCCAGGGCCTGACCTATCACGGGGACCCTCCCCTGAGCCTAAAGGCTCGCCGGGATAATTGGGCGGTAATGAGAAAGAAGATCACCGCCTGTACCACCATACCGAGTTCGAAGGTAAAGGCGGTCTCGTACATGGCCGACCGTGCTCCGGCGTCGAGATAGGCGAAAATGAGGGCCCCTGGGATCACCCCGAGGGGGTGAGTCCGACCAATCAGGGCGACGGCGATGCCGTTCCAGCCGAGGCCTCCGGAGAATCCGGAGATGCTCATGTGGTAGGTCCCGATAACGAGTAGAGCTCCGGCGAGGCCGTGAAGGGCGCCGGAGATCGCCATGGCGGAGGTGGTGTACGCCCCGACATGCACCCCTCCGTATCGCGCAAAGTGGCGGTTGAGGCCGTTCATCCGGAGCTCGTATCCGGCCAGAGTGCGATAGAGTACGGCGAAGAGAATCGCCGCGGCCAGGAGCGCGATAATCGCCGTCACGTTCAGGTGTGAGGGCGGAAGAAGCCTTGGAAGGTGAAACTGCTCTGCGATCTCCGGAGTGGCGAGGAGATTGCTTCCCTGATCCCGCAAGGGACCGACAATGAGATAGTCCACGATCGGAATAAGCCCGGAAGAGAGCAGAAAAGAGGTAATGAGCTCGTCGGTGTCCCAGATCGCCTTCAGGACCCCACTCACTCCGGCGATGAGGCCGCCGGTTGCAGCGCCGACGAGGCAGGCGAGGAGAACCCCGGGGCCGCCGGCGAGTTCCGGGGCCCTCAGGAGCACTACTGTCGTTACCAGGGCCGAGGCGTAGAGCTGTCCCTCCCCACCGAGGTTGAAAGTCCCGCCCTGGAAGGCAAAGGTAACGCCCAGGGCGGTGAGAATGAGCAGTGAGGCGACGTTGAGCATGTTGCCCAGGGCGTAGGTCTGGGATAGGGGCGATATGAAGAATGCCCGGAGGGCCGCGGCGGGCTCGGGACTCGCCAGGGCGAGCATGGCTATGGCGAGAACGAGCGCCGTCACCAGAGCGATGGTTGTCGCCTTCCAGTTAATGCTGAGGCCGAGACCGCTCAACCCGCTCCTCCCTGGCCGATCATCGCCTGTCCGAGTTTCTCCCGATCCATCTCCTCATGGGTGTACTCAGCCACATTACGGCCCCGGTAGAGAACGACCACTCTGTCCGCAAGAGCCTGTACCTCGTCCAGGTCCGTGGTTATGAGGACTACCGCCGAGCCCTTCTCCCGGAGCTCCAGAAGCTGCCGGTAGAGGAGGTGGCGACTACGAAGGTCCAGGCCCCAGCTCGGCTCCGCCACGAAGAGCAGGGGCGGGGTACCGCGCATCTCCCGGGAGAGGATGACTTTTTGAATGTTTCCCCCGGAGAGGCGATTGAGCTGCTCGTGCGGGGCGCCTTCGATTCCGAACTGGTCCGCGGCACTTTCGGCGAGGGACTCGATGGACCGGGTCCTAAGGACGCCGAACCGGTGAAATCGGCGTCGCTCTCGAATGAGAAGGTTCTCCGCCACGGTGGATAGGACGCTCGCCCCGCTTCCGAGGCGGTCCGTGGGGACGTAGGCGATACCCGCTTTTCGCAGTATTCGCGGTCCCAAGCGGTCGTGCTCCTTGCCGAAGAGGCGTACCACCCCTGAGGTGCCTCGGACAATCCCCATGAGGAGCGCTTCGAAGCTCTCGATCCCGTTCTCCCGAATACCGGTCACCGCCAGGAACTCTCCCTGCCGCACCGAGAAGGAGAGCCCCTGCATGGCCACGCCGCGAAAGCTCTCACTGCTGAAGTTGTCGAACTCCAGAATAGTCGGCGCCGGTGCTTCCTCCGTCCCTCCAGGGGCCGCCGCCTGAGTCGTCTGATGGGATGCTTCGGGACCTGATGCGGCTATCTGTTCCGCCAGCCGTCGGTCTTCGTCGAGGAGCTGACACTCGTCGCCGAATATGATCGCCGCGAGCTCGTTGTCCGGCGGAAAGGGAGCAGGTAGGTGGCGTACCACGGCCCCTCGGCGGAGGACGGTCATCTCCGAGGCAACCCGACGGAGCTCCTGGAGCTTGTGGGTAATGAGGAGAATCGCCGTACCATCC
>CAYZHV010000139.1:5866-9804 GCA_964478055.1 uncultured Spirochaetaceae bacterium
AGGGCCTCAATGACGGCGTAGAGGCGCCGGGACTCTTCGTCGGTAAGTACCGCCGTGGGCTCGTCGAGGACGAGAAGGGCCGGGTCATCCTGCAGCGCGGCGAGGAGGGCCGCAAAGTGACGCTCCCCGCTGGTGAGGGTACGGGCGCTTCGGGCGAGATCGAGCTCGATACCGTGCCGCGCTCCGCATTCGGAGAGCTTTCGCTTGGCCCTTGCTTCATCGAGGAAAATGCCCTTTCGAGGTTCTTCCCCGAGGATCAGGTTCTGCCAGACTGTAAGGCTCGGCACGAACTGTGGATACTGCGGGACGTACCGTATCCCCAGACGACGGGCGGTGGCAGCGCTGTACCCTTTGAGCTCCTCTCCATCGAGCAGAAGCCTTCCGGAATCCGGCGGCTCGAGTCCGACGAGGATTCGGGCAAGGGTGGATTTGCCCGCCCCATTTTCTCCCACCAGGGCGTGGACCGCTTCGGAGCGGAGGATGAGAGAGGCCTCAGAGAGAGCTTGAACTTGGTTGGTTTCGTATTTTTTAGAAACCGCCTCGACCGTGAGCTCCATGGCCATGGTCAGAGATTCGGCATCTCCAGGGAAATCTCACCATCCTCGAAGCGCTGAAGCATGTTCGCCATTTCCTCCCGGATCGACTCGGGGACGTGTTCAACGTAGTGCGGGGAGTCGGTGACAAAGCCCACATAGCCGTCACCTGCACCGAGAATTTCCGCTTGACCGAAGGTGAGATCTCCGCGGATCGCCTGACGGGTGCGCTCATAGGTTGCGATATCCTGCTTGACCAGGGAGCTCCCTATTACGATCCCCGGCGCCTGCTCGTATCCCGAGGCGTCGTACCAGAGGACGTACCCTGACTTTTCCCGGGCGGCGGCGATGACGCCCTGGTTTCCTCCTCCTGCGATGGTGAGGATGACGTCCGCATCGCGGTCGTACATGTCCGCGGCGAGCTCCGCGGCCTTACCGGCGTCGTGCCAGTTGCCGAGGACCCGGAAATCTACCTCCGCGTCACCGACGACGGTCTCGACTCCGAGCTGCACTCCCGGAAGGATCACATCGTTCATGATCGGGTATTCCTGTCCCGCCAGGAGACCTATCCGCTTGGCTTCGTTGACCTGCTCCATGGAGCTCGACGTTACCAGGCCCGCGAAGTAACCGATTATGTACGCCTGCTCCCGCTGGTTGAAAAGTACCGTGTGCATGGCGTCGTTGCCATCCATGTAGCCGTCCATGACGAGAAACCGCTGTTCCGGAAAGGACTCCGCCACGGAGGCGCAGATCTCCGGCATGGATGGGTTGGAGGTGACGATGAGGTCGTATCGTCCCGAGGAGGCGAGCTGGGTGACTCCCTGTTCCCAGGCGGCCTGGTTGAAGCCTCCCTCCACAACTCTAACGGTGACATTTTCTTCCTCTTCCGCCGCTCTTTCCACACCGTCCACAAGCATTTCGTAGGTTGGGCTTCCCTCGACCACGCCCGGCACGAAAACTGCGATGGAGTAGCCGGCAGTTTGAGCCGCCTCCTGCTGCCCTTCGCCGAAGAGTGCAGGGGTTGCCAGCAGAATGAAAGCAACTATGATTGTCAGCGCGCCGATTACCCTTCGACGCTTTACTTCGGTTCTACGCATCATGTCTAAATAGTACACGTATGGGCGCCGCAGGAAAACCGTATGTGACAGAGTCCCGGGAGTGTGATACAAGAAAAGGGTGTCTCCCTATGTACTGAGCATCGATGTAGGTACCTCCTCCATGAAGGCCGGCGCCATTTCCGCCTCCGGTCATCTTCTCGCCTTCGCCCGGAAACGGCTCATTCGGCGAGAACAGGAGCTCACACAGTGGCGGGCGGAGGCGTGGGACGAGGCGCTTACGCTCCTGATGCAGGAGCTCTCGGACTATTCCAAGCCGGAATGCGTGGTTATCTCCGGAAACGGGCCCACGGTTGTAGGGCTCACCAAGGGGGGCGCTCCGATGGAGCCGGTACTCCTCTGGCTCGACGGACGAGAGCGCCCCATTGAAGGGAACAAGTCACTCTTCCTACCCCGGATCAACTGGCTCAAGGAGGAGGCCCCGGAGCAGTTCTCCCGCCTCGGCTCGGTGGTGAGCTTTCCCGAGTACCTCTACTACCGCCTCACCGGTGAGCTCGTGACAATCAGTCCCAGCGAGGAATTTTCGCCCTACATCTGGGCCCCGGAGGAGATCGATCGGTACGGCCTGGAGCAGTCGCTCTTTCCTCCCTACAGGCGGCCCGGAGAGCTCGTGGGCCGGGTCAACAGGCAGGGCTTCGAGCGTTTCGGAATCGGCGAAGGGACCCCCGTCGCCGCCGGGGGCTCGGACTTTCTCATGAGCCTCATCGGCACCGGAGCGGTCCGTCCCGGACGTACCTGCGACCGAGCAGGAACGAGCGAGGGTATCAATCACTGTGCCAAAAAGCCCGCCAAGGACAGCCGGCTTCGGTCCCTGCCCCACGCGGTACCGGGGCTCTACAACGTTGCAGGAATTCTCTCCTCCACGGGGATGCTCTTCGAGTGGTTTCGCGGAATCAGCGGACAGGAGGGGCGGGACTACGTGGAAATGATACGGGAGATCCAGGCTATGGCCCATGCGAAAGACATCCCGTGGTTCTTTCCCTCTCTCCACCAGGGGGCGGCTTGGGAGTTCCGGCGAGGAATGTTTATCGAGCTCGGCGCCCGGCACGGCCGGGGAGAGATGGGCCTGGCTGTGGTGCTTTCCATTGGATTTGCGGTTCGCGAGGCGATCGAGATCATGGGAGAGAACGGGATCGAGCCGGTGGAGCTCCGAGCCTGCGGAGGACAAGCGAAGAACGCCCCCTGGAACCAGATGAAGGCGGATATTGTGGGTCTGCCGATTCTAGTGCCGGAGGTAGAGGACGCCGAGCTGGTCGGGAACGCCTGCGCCGCATTTATGGCCCTGGGTGAGTACGGGTCCCTGGCCGAGGCTAGTGAGGAGCTGGTCCACTTTTCCCGGCGGTACGAGCCTCGGACGACCGAACACGAGCGGTACGAAGAGGCGTATCAGGAGTATCAGGGCGCCTACGACCGGTTCAGAGGCGCTCTTTCCGCCGCCCGGCGCGACTAGTACTTTCTTCGCCTCCGCGGAGGGGTGTATATTCTGGGTGTGATGTTCTTTTTCGGTCCCATTTTCGGGCTGCTTCCACTCATCTTCATTATTCTTCTCGTTCGAGGTGTAATCTCCATGGGCCGTGGTAGCCGCGGCTTCTTTCCCTGGCAGGATTACGAGCGCCATCTCGAGGATCTCGGTGGCAACGGAAGCCGAGAGCGAGAGCTGCGGATCCAGATATTCAAGCTCGCCTATCGACAGAAGGGGAGGATAACCGTCTCCGATATTATCGCCGAAACAGGCTTGAGCGGCGATGAGGCTGAGGAGGTGATCCAGGGAATGGTGGATAACACCCGGGTTCGTATGGAGATCCGCGAAAGCGGCGTGGTGGTCTATGAGTTCCCCGAGATAATCTCCCGGTTCGAAGAGTAAGACCCTCTGGACAAAAAATGGGCGCCCCACCCGGGGCGCCCGACAGGAGGTTATTGAGGAGGCTAACCGATGGCTTCGGTCCCTTTCTCACCAGTTCTAATGCGAATCACGTCGTCCAGGGGCATTACGAAGATCTTTCCGTCTCCGATTTCCCCGGTCCGAGCTCCACGGATGATCGCGTCGATCGTGGGCTGCACGAAGTCGGCGTTTACCGCTATTTCGAGGCGCACCTTCTTGAGAAGGTTTACCTCGATCTCCACACCCCGGTAGGTCTCGGTGTATCCGCGCTGTTGGCCACAACCGAGGGCGTTGGTGACCGACATCTTGAAGACCTCGGACTTGTAGAGCTCTTCCTTTACGTCGTTCAGCTTGTGCGGCTGAACGTAGGCAATTATTAGTTTCATAATGTGTATCGCCCCCTTTCCT
>CAYZHV010000140.1:0-9795 GCA_964478055.1 uncultured Spirochaetaceae bacterium
ACGAGCAGCTGGTGAACGCCAAGCTCTCACACAACCGCCGGAGCCTTCCGGCGGTTCGTGAGAGGTTAACGTAGTGCCGAAAGGCGTAGCTCCGCTTGATTGAGTCCACCCGGGGCTGGCCGGGGTCCACTTCCCAAGGGTGGAGGTAGAAGACCGCTCCGCCGTGGCGCCTGGCTGCGGCGGCGAAGCCCGCGCGAAAGAGCGCCGGAGGATAGAGGCGAAAATAGCCGCCCCCGCCCCAGGGTACCGCCTTGCCGAAGAGCTCGAGCACCGGGATGGAGAGTTCCGTGATCCCTTCGGGGACTTCGCTGCGAAAGGGTGGGGCGAGCTCGGTTGCGTAGCCGAAGTAGCCGGTGGGCAGTTTGGCATACCGGTCGTGGCCGGAGGCGGGAAAGTAGCTGGAGTCGTAGAGGTACCCCTCTTCTCCGAGGATCTCCAGGGCCCAGTCGGTAATGGAAAAGCTCGGGGCGCGGTAGCCGACGACCTTCTGTCCCGAGGCGTCCTCCAGGAGCTGCTGCGCCCGGCGCAGGTCCTCCCGGAATCGCTCCGGGCCGATGTCGTAGAGGAGCTCGTGGCCGTACCCGTGGGAGGCGACCTCGTGGCCTCTCGAGGCGATTTCGGCAATGAGGTCCGGCTGCCGCTCGGCGATCCAGCCGAGGCAGAAGAAGGTGCCCTTCGTTCCGGTCTCATCGAAAATGTCGAGAATGAGCCGCGTATTCTCCCCTACCCGCAGGGGATACTCCTCCCAGGTGTCCCGTGGAATTGCGCTTTTCAGATTCTCGACCTGAAACCAGTCCTCCACGTCGATGGAGATTGCCATGGGCGGCGATGATTCCCGGGTCACAGCAGCTTCCTCCCCCGCCGGCGAAACTCCCTGGCCTCCTCCCGGGAGGGCCAGGTGAAGTAGCTTCCTTTTTCCTCCGGCAGAGGCGTGACCTCTACGTTCCCCGTCGCGAAGCGGTCGAGGAGGTGCCAGAGTGCCCGGGCAGACCTGATCTTCGTGAGCCGGATGAGCTCCTCCAGAGACATCCCGTCGCTTATCGGCGTCGCGCGCTGAAGAAGAATGTCGCCCTTGTCGAGATCCTCCACCATCTGGTGGATCGTAAGGACCGACTCCTTCTCTCCGTGGTAGATCTGCCAGAAGTTGGGGAGCATCCCGCGGTAGTGGGGAAGGGGTGCATTGTGAAGGTTTATGCAGCCATAGGTCGGCGCTGAGAGAATCTCTCCTTTGAAGATCTGGGAGGCCGAGACCGAGACGACGAGATCGATCTGGTTGTCTCGCACAAAGGAAAGAAATGCCTCACCGTTGGCGTCGGTCATAGGGAGGAGTGGAACCCCGGCGGCTTCCGCGGCCCCGGCGACGCTACGCCCCGGAAGGAGCCGGCCGGCAACCTTTGCCCCGAGGTAGCGAAATCCCATCCTGAGAAAACCAAGGGTGCCGTAGAGCCGCCAGATCCGCTTTGCGAGCCCCTTGGAGGTCTTGTTGCCCAGGGGGCGCTGAATCATGAGCCCCCTCACTTCCACCGGCCGGCCGCTAGTCGGAATCTCGGCGGCCGGGGCCTGGGGGCCGGCCGGGGCGCCAGAGCCACGGACCGCCGGGAGCTCCCGCCGCACTCCGGCGATTCGAAGGAACTCCCGGAAAAAGAGGGGTATGTAGAACGGATCTTCCTGAGTCACCATGGCGATGCGCAGGGGGGATTCGCGATCGGCTACTCCGGGCTCAGGGCTATCCGTGGAGCCGAGTCTGGTGGCAGTGGGGCCATTCGGAGCAACCGGGGCGGGCAGGCCCGCCTCGGCGAGAAGTCGAGCGTAGAGGGCCTCGAGCATCTCCGTCGCCGCGGCTATCCGGGAAGTCGCGGACCGGGTGGTCTGCTCCTGGAGAGCGAGCTCCTTCCGCCTTCTCGGGTCCGCCACGAGGGTGTCTATAGCGCGAGCCGGCCGCTCTTCCTCCGGGCCCACCACCGGTATCGCCTCTGCTGCGGCCCAGTTTGCGTATGCTCGAGAGACCCCGTCCCCTCCGGAGACCCAGAGAATATCAGTCGTCCCGAGAAGCTCGCTGTCGCCGATCTCCTCGGTTGGGAGCACCCGACTCTCTATCTTCGCTTCTTTCGCGGCTGCGCGGAAGCGCCTCTTTGCCGCCGGAGAACCGAGGGGCAGAAAGAGCGTGTCCTGCTGGGGCGAGCAATTCTGACAGAGCTCGAGAGCGACGGTGAGCGCAGAGCCTGGCCCTCGTGAGCCGGAAAGAACGATACCGACAATGGTGGCACCTCTGGAAACCCCCAAACGAGCCCGAGCATTCTCCCGAGAGTGCGGCTCGTTCTCGGGAACACCATAAGGCACCCCCGCCTCGAACCGCCCGGGAACTGACTCTACAACACTCAGGGTTTCGGAAGGGGCGATCACCGCCTCCACAACGGCGAGCGACTTCCCTTCGCCCCGGGCCCCCGGGGGAGCTGCGCGCCTGTCTCTCACAACGACTTGCGCGAGCTTTGCAACCCTTCGCAGGGTACTGGAGTCCGGCACCGACCAGAGATGCACAATCCCCGGGGGTTCGAGAGTTCTCTCGATGTCCCGTGCACTCCCTTCTTGCCAGGGAAGGGCGTGATGCGTGAGCGGAGACTCTCCGTTTAGGAGTGCTGAGAGTTGCAGCCTTTCAGGCTCCCCAAGGAGGTCGGCGTCAAATAGATGAAGAACTCGCACGTTCTTCTACCTTCCTCCCCGGGCGACCACTATGAGAATGGTCTTGAGGGCGATCTTGAAGTCGAGGACAAAGGAGACGTTCTTAACGTAGTAGAGGTCGTACATGAGCTTCTTTGCGGCGTCTTCTTCGCTGGAGGCGTATCGATACTTCACCTGGGCCCAGCCGGTCAGGCCCGGGGTGACGAGGTGTCGCAGGTGATAGTGGGGTATGCTGCTCGACAGATCCTGAACAAACTCGGGACGCTCCGGTCTGGGGCCGATGAAGCTCATTTGTCCCCAGAGCACATTGATAAGCTGGGGAAGCTCGTCGAGGCGCGTCTTCCGCATAAAGCGTCCAAAGGTCGTGATTCTCGGATCGTTCTCTCCGGCCCACTGGGCGCCGTTCTTCTCGGCGTCTACCACCATGGAACGAAACTTGTAGATAGTGAACTCCCGCTCGTTCTTTCCAACCCGCACCTGCTTGTAAATGACTGGGCCCCGGCTCGTCAGCCGAACGAAGACAGCCGTGAGCAGAATGAGTGGGAGGACCACGGGAAGCAGGAGAAAGACACCGAGAATATCGAAGCCCCGCTTGATGATGTGATACGCCTTATTCGGTCCCCGATTGAAATTCTCCAAGAACCAGGTTTCCTGGGTGGCGTAGATCGGAATTGTCTCCTCCAGAGCCTCCCAGAAGGAGGTGAGCAGGAAGAAGTTGATCCGCAGAGGAATGAGATCATAGAGCTCGCCGTAGACAGTCTGAAGCTCGCGGTCGCTTACCACGATCGTGTGGACTTTCTCCGTACCGGCAAGATCCGTCAGTTCCCCCACCGAGGACATAAGCGCTATGCCGTCCTTCTTCATCCAATCCGGTATTCTCTCGAGATCCCGTTCATTATAGACCAGGCCGACGATTTCGTAGCCGAGTCGGCTCTGGCTCCGGATCTTTTCTGCGAGCTCCACCGACTGCGGATCCGAACCAATGATCACCACAGGTCGTTTGATTCCGAGATTGTCCAGCGCTCGGTTTACCAGGAACCGCCAGCCATAGAAGAGAACGGTAAAAATGAAGGCAATAAGGGCGAGGTTCGTCTTCGGAGAGACCTCGAGGCCCGGAAAGGTGTAGAAGAAGAGGACGGCCAAACCTACGTTGACCATCATCGCGTAGAGATAGTAGCGATGATTGAAAGGGGCACTGATATTGTAGAGGTCCATGACGTAAAAGACCGTTACCCATACGACAAAGACGATCGTCAGCGGAAGGAGGTGCTCCCCGTACGCCTCGGTCAGGTATGGCGCCCCGTAGCGAATGAGTAGGACTATACCCAGGGAGACGTAGAGTAGCAGGATGTCTCCGAGGAACATGATTATCTTTATCGTATTGCGTCGCATATCTGCCCTTGTATAACCCGCATACTACAGGAATTTGCCACTCGATTGAACCTGACCGGTCTCTGTGGTATCTCTTACACCCTATGGGTAATCGCACGTTAGGCCTGGTATTCCTTTTGGTTATCGGCAGTTTTGCCGCTCCTGTTCAGGCACAGATCTCTACGGCCGCTCAGGCCGCCCTTGATGAGCTCTCCCGGGACACCCTGCAGGAGCTAACGGCCTCAGGAAAGGTGAGCCGCAACTTCGACAATCACCGGGACCTTCGCTACGTGCCCGACCATCCCCTTTCTGAGCAGATCGAAGACTCCGTGGGGAGCGTTCGCCCGAAGGTTCTGAGCGAGGCCCTCATGTACCTCGATCGGGGCGTTAGCGACGCGGAGTTCCGAGAGCTCTACAACGCTTTTCGAAGCGTCAGCGAGCTCAGTTACATGGAGTATTACAACCCGGAGAAAGAAGGCTGGAACGAGCTCTTCTATGAGAGCTATCACATACCGGACCCGCAGACCAATCGAGCCCTGCCGGATCCGATCGTCACCTCGATTCCCCGGGAAGACAGTTTCTATGTTGGTCAGGAGATTCCTCCCTTCGGCTACATAGTGAGTGAGTACTCCTTCGAATCAGAAGGGGAAGCGTTTCTCTTTTCCAGTACCAATCTCGACCGGTTCTACTATCGCGACGTTCCGGTCCTCGCACCGGAGAACATGATTACCCACGTCCTGGTGATCCGTGGCTCCGACTACGTTCTTGCTTACGGCGTTGGTGGCGCGAGGGTATTTACGCTTTTCGGTATTCTGGGCGACAGGATCGAGACGCCCTTCGCTGCCCGGACTTCCGCGCTCTTCGACTGGTTCTACACCGAGCAACTAGAGCCTTTGCGCTGAGGCTTCGAGCCTACTTCCGAACCTAGGAAATACTCAGAATGATATAAGCCGCGGCCCCGAGACCGCTCAGAAAGAGCGCGAAGCCTGCGGCTCCGGCGAGTCGGAGTAGCCAGCTAGCCAGGCGGCAGGTCTGCTTCGCCGCCGAATCTTCTTGCTCGGGTATGACAATGAAACCCTGCGGCTCGGGTTTCGCTTCTTTGGTACTCTGATCCTCAGGGGCAAACGCACGAAGCTCCATGACAAGCTAGAATTATAGCGCTCCAGGCCAACTGATACCAGTGACTGAAAGATTGACTGCCCGAACCGGGGCCGTTATGTTTGGCACACCATGAAAAGTGTGCCTTTCTCACGAGAGTTTGTAGAATCAGTGGCCCAGGAGCACCCGACTCCCTTTCACATATATGACGAGTCCGCCATACGAGAGAATGCCCGGGCTCTCAACAGCGCCTTTAGTTGGGTCAAACAGAGCGACGGCAGCCCCGGAGGCTTCAAGAACTACTTTGCGGTCAAGGCGCTGCCGAACCCGCACATTATGAGCATCCTCCGGGAGGAGGGCATGGGCATGGATTGCTCGAGCCTCACGGAGCTCATGCTCGCCGAGAAAGTAGGCATCCGAGGGGAGGAGGTGATGTTCACTTCCAATGACACGCCGGTGGAAGACTACCGCAAGGCGATGGAGCTCGGAGCAATCGTCAATCTAGACGACATCAGCCACATTCCCTTCCTTCAGAAGCATCTCGAAATCCCGGAGCTCGTCTGCATGCGCTATAATCCCGGCTCCCTGAAGGGTGGCAACGTGATCATAGGCAAGCCCGAGGAGGCGAAGTACGGCTTTACCCGGGAACAGATCCTGGATGGGTATCGCGCGATGCGGGACCTCGGCGCCAAGCGCTTCGGCCTGCACACCATGGTGGCATCGAACGAGCTCGACCCGGACTACTTTATCGAGACCGCCCAACTTCTCTTCGATCTTGTTGTGGAGATCCAGGAGGAGCTCGACATTCGCATCGAGTTCGTTAATCTCGGCGGTGGTATCGGTATCCCCTATCGGCCGGAGCAGGAGCCGGTGGATTACCAGTACGTCTCGGAGGGAGTAAAGCGCGCCTACGAGCACACCATCGTTCCCGCAGGCCTCGACCCCTTGCGTATCGTCATGGAGAACGGCCGGGTCATAACCGGTCCCTACGGCTACCTCGTTTCTCGGGTAATACACAAGAAAGAGACCTACAAGAACTACATCGGCCTCGACGGCAACATGGCCAACCTCATGCGCCCGGGAATGTACGGCGCCTATCACCACATCACGGTACTCGGCAAGGAAAACGAGTCGCCCTCGGTTACCTATGATGTGACCGGAAGCCTCTGCGAGAACAACGACAAGTTCGCCATCGACCGGGAGTTGCCGGAGGTCGAAATCGGGGACATCCTCGTTATCCACGACACTGGCGCTCACGGCCATTCCATGGGGTTTAACTACAACGGAAAGCTCAGGAGCGCCGAGCTCCTGATGCGCCCGGATGGCTCCACAAAGCTAATCCGCCGGAAGGAGCGGCCGGAGGATCTCTTCGCGACGATCGTCTGGGACTGAGGGTATCAACAAGCTCGTTGATACTTACATTGCGGTGCGCCTGTCGTAGCTGAACTCCTGCCGCAGCCGGAGAGCCCTGTTAAAGGCGGTATGCATCTTCTTCTCAGCCTCTTCCCTGTGAGCGCAGCCGAGGAGTTGCCTCCGGAAAGCGTCGTCCCTGACCAGCGTCACCAGGCAGGAGAGTATCTTGAGGTAGTCCACGTGCTTTTCCGGATGGTTTGCCACGATAAAGAGGAGATGAACCGGTCTTCCGTCAATGGAGCCGTATTCTATTCCGTCATGTGAGACGCCGAGGGCAATCGTCGAATGCTTTACGCAGGCCATACGGCCGTGAGCCACGCCGATCCCGTGGCCGAAACCGGTACTCTGCTCGAGCTCGCGTTCGATAACTCGATTGGTAAACTCGGTGAGATCGAGGCCCGGAACCTTCTTAAATGCGCTCGAACGATGGATGATTTCGGCGATCGCCTCGTACTTGTCGCTGCTCGCCACATCCCAGACAACACTGCCTGGCTCGAAGAACGTTGGGCCGCCCATCGATTGCATACTGCCGTTATAGATATCCACTACGGGGCAGGGTGTCAACAGGTTCTCACACTCTCCTCATGATCGGCTAACAGGAGTCGCCTAGGGTTACTAGTTGCCCTGGAGGAGGGTAGCCGTGTTGTCAACTGCAGAGCGAGGACTTCTAGCTATACCGGTGCGTCTGGTCTTTACGGAGCAGGGGGTGACCTACTTCATTAGAAGCAATCGCCGCCTGACCCGCTTCACCACCTCCGATGATCGGGAAGAGTACGGCATTCGCCTCGTCGATTTTTCTCCGGCCACGGTGCAGAAACTAATGCGCCTCGGGTTTGTCCGTTCCATGGACATGCCGGTGAATGACATCGTTCGATATCGGCGGGACATCATGGACTTCAGCAAGTTGGTCACCTACGGCATGCTCTACATGCAGTATGACCACGAGGTCTACCAGTCCCTGGTCCGCTCGCCTCTCGTGACGCAGTGGAACCGAAAGAACGCCAAGTACTCAATCGACCACGGAACGCGGATAGAGGCGAGGCGGCTTCTGCCCTTGCTGGAGCGACGGCAGGAGAGCCTCAGGAGCCTGGAGAATCGACTGCTTCGCAGGGTGGAGCGGCACCTTCAGGGCAGAACCAATATGGACGATTCGGAGCGCCAGATCAGCCGCTGGACCGCGGAAAAGTTTGTTGCCGCCTTAGATCCTCTCTTCTGGTTCATGCTAATCGCGAACGAACGGAGCGAAGATGCCGAGGAGCTTCTCACCGAGGCCGGAGACCGTCTGGTTGCCTACTTGGATCGCACCTCGATCTCGGAGTACCTCGCTCTGCTTCTCATTGAGCTCCTCATGCATTTGCGCCATTCAACTACCGCGAATGAAGAGGTCACCGAAGAGTTAGAGGGGTTGTCGATTCTTTGGAAGATCCGAAAACGGCGAAACCGACAAGGCGATCGAGGGCGAATGCACATTGTACTGAGCAGTCTAACCACTCGGTACGAGCGCATACACGGTGAGTTCAAGGACCGCTCAACTCTCTCGGCGGAACGGACTCTTCAAGATTTCTACCATGACGCTGCCCGTTCCGATGGCGCCAGTGAGACGAGCCTGGGGCTCTACTATCTCTCCTTCCTGAGCGAGGCGTGCCGGCAAAAGGGTATCTCCTTCGAGTCCTTTGTGAACCAGCCCGCCTCGGGGGAGGCGCTACTCAACCTTGTTCTCCAGTTCGGTGAGTAGACGTTCCACCTGATAGTTGCTCAAGGGCTCAGCGGTTTTCCACTCCTTGTAGGCCCGGTAGACCTCGAGGATCTTCTCCTCCGGCTCCCGGTGGTTCGTACACGCGTGCCAGGTGCCGACCAGGAAAAACCACTCTATGAGCTCCTCGAACATCTCCTTGTTGAACCAGCGCACCCCTTCGTGGAGGTTGACTCCGAGAAAGTGGAGGGCCGTCTCATCGTCGAAGAGGGATGTGAGGGCCTCGGGGAGTCGAGATTTCGGCGCGTACTCCTGCCAGTTGAAGTGAACGAGCAGCAACTCCACCAGGGGACGCCACACCCCGGGAAGGGATTGCTCCTGATTGATGTGACGAAAGATCTCCGCCGCTCGATCCGTGAGGAGCCACTGCCGGACGAGCTCGAGACCTTCATACCCTTTCTCCACGGGCGGTCGCTTCGTGCCTTTGGCGGTCTGCATGGTCTCCTCTACAAGGCTGTTTACGGGCAGAAGGAAGAGCACCGCCCCGAGAACCGAGATATCCCCGATACCCGAGCGCTCCGTAAGGTGGCTCGCCATCACGGCGATAGCCTCCTCGAGCTCCTTGTTTTCCTTCGCCGAGAGTCGGTCGCTGCGGACGGCGGCCCCCTTCTTCCGGGCGCCTTTGGAACCGGCCTTTTCTGCGCTCTGCCGCTCGTAAAGCGTGGCGAGCTGCCGCATTCGGGCGAGGCCGTTGGTGAGGCTGGTGAACTCGGTTAAGCCGCGCTCAACGTCAGTGGTGCGGTCGGTGAACTCCTGAGCGATAGCGAGAAAGCTCCGGTACTCCTCGGCGAGGAGACGGAAATCCATTGCCTCTCCGCGGCGGAGAAACTCGTGGACGATTATCCTGGCGGTCCCGCTGTTGAGGGGGCGCGCGAAGGCGTCGTGGAGGGGCTTGAGGCTCACCTCGATGAGGGCGCGGTTGATGTCCGGGGTGCCGGCACCGCCGAGGGAGTCGGCGAGCTGGGCGTAGTGGGCGTATTCGTTGTCCGCGGCCTCGTAGATGTCGGTAAAGACCTGCGTCTGGTATCCTCCGAGGTGGACAAACATTCCCTGCTCGTGGAGCTCTCCGGAGTTTCTGATGAACCAGAGCCCCGTGCGCTGCTCCCGCATGATGCAGTAGTGGTGATAGTCCCGGTGGAGTCCGAGAGCCTCCGCGAGGGTGGTGCTTCTTCGTACCTTCGCCCCGTCTTCCTTGACGATGTAGCCCGCGGAACCTTTGATCCAGCCCCAGGTTTCTTCCCAGAAATTGTTATAGAGGACAAAGGCGCGCTCGTTTCCCGCGCCGTTGGTGTAGGCAAAGACGTTCTCGTTGACCTCACCGGACTCGGCAAAGAGGTCATAGAGTCGGAAGTTCTCGGAGTCCGCAAAGACGTACCGCTTGTGCAGGAGGGGAAAGATTTCCCGATTGTGCCGCGCCTCCAGGGCGAGATCCGGGGTCTCCTGTTTGTACGCCCGGGTGTACTCCATGCCGTACTTCTCTT
>CAYZHV010000141.1:0-9792 GCA_964478055.1 uncultured Spirochaetaceae bacterium
CCGCTCACGGGCACCCGCACCTGCTCCATGGAGTCTCGGAATCGCAGAGTGACCGTATTCTCTTCCTTGGTCTCGTAGTCGATGGTTACGCAGAACGGCGTCCCCGCCTCGTCCTGCCGACGATAGCGTCGGCCGATGGCGCCGCTCTGATCGTAGAAGGTTGCAAAATCCTCCCGGAGATCCGCCTCGATCTCTCGAGCGAGCTCGGCGAGACCGTCCTTCTTGACCAGCGGGAATACCCCCACCGTAATCGGCGCGATCTTTGGATGAAAGCGCAAGACCGTCCGGGTGTCCCCCTCGGCTACCTCCTCCTCGTCGTAGGCGTCGGAGATAGCCATGAGAACGCTCCGGGTGAGGCCGGCGGAGGTCTCGATAATATAGGGCACGTAGCGCTCCCGGCTCTGCTCCTCGAGATAGGTGAGGTCCTTGCCGGAGAACTCGCTGTGGCGGCTCAGGTCGTAGTCGGTGCGGTTGTGAATACCCTCGAGCTCCTGCCAGCCAAAGGGGAAGAGGTACTCGATATCGAAGGCCGCCTTGGCGTAGTGGGCGAGCTCATCCGGGCCGTGCTCCTTGAACCGGAGGCGGTCGGTGCGGATACCGAGCTTCTCGTAGTACTTGAGACGCTCGGCCTTCCAGTACTCGAACCACTCCATGTCCTCTCCGGGCTTGACGAAGTACTGCATCTCCATCTGCTCGAACTCACAGGTTCGGAAAATAAAGTTCTTGGTGACGATCTCGTTCCGGAACGCCTTTCCAACCTGGGCGATACCGAAGGGGAGCTTGACCCGGCTCGTCTGCAGCACGTTCTTGTAGTTAACGTAAATACCCTGGGCTGTCTCCGGTCGCAGGTAGACCAGCCCCTTGTCGTCAGCCACAGGGCCGAGATGGGTCTTGAACATCAAATTGAACTCCCGAGGCTCGGAGAGAGGATTGCCGTTGGGGCTCGTCATACTCTCCCTCTGCTCCTCGGTTAGATGGTCCCAGCGGTACCGCTCGTTGGTAACGGTGTCCTCCACCATGGTGTCCGCAAAGTTTTCGACGTGGCCTGAGGCCTCCCAGACCCGGGGATGCATGAGAATGGAGGCGTCCAAACCGACGATGTTGTCGTGGAGCTGGGTCATTTCCTTCCACCAGAAGTCCTGGAGCCGTTTTTTGAGCTCGACTCCCATGGGGCCGTAGTCCCAGGCAGAGGTCAACCCGCCGTATATCTCCGAGGAGGGAAATACAAATCCTCGCCGCTTGCAGAGGGAAACAATCTTGTCCAGGGTTACTTCACTCACCTTCTTAACTCCTCTCTTCCAGTAGTGCTATCGCACGATCTATTCGTTTGAGACTCTCTTCCCAGCCCAGAAACGCCATGGAGCCAAACAACGGCGGGGAAACTCGGGAACCTGTGAGGGCGACCCGGAGCGGCATGAGCAGATTGCCCAGCTTCGCCTCCAGAGCCTCCGCCTCCTCTCGAAAACGGTCCTCCAGCGCTTCCTCTTCGCTGCCCTGCATCTCTTCGAGGATCTCTCTCGACCGTTTCAGATAGCGCAGGGTTTGTTCGGCGTCGAGCTTCTTCGGAATGAGCTCCTCCGGAGCATACCCCGAGACGTCCTCGTAGAGGAAGCGCAAGAGCTGTGGGACCTCCGAGAGAAGAGTGAGACGCTCCTGAATGAGAGGCATCATGCCCTCGAAGCGGCTGCGCTCCTCCGCGGATGGATCGTCGCTGATGAGCCCCGCCTCCTGCATGTAAGGCAGCAGCAGCTCCGCGAGCTCTTCGGTGGTGCGCTTTCGAATGTACTGGCCGTTAAACCAGCCGAGCTTCTTGTAGTCGAAGACCGCCGGCGCCTTGTTGAGCTTGTTCACGTCGAAAAGCTTCTCCAGCTCCTCCCGGGTAAAGAACTCCCGATGGTCGTCATAGGCCCAGCCGAGGAGGGAGATGTAGTTAATAATCGCTTCCGGGAGGTAGCCCTCTTTCCGAAAGTCCACGAGACTGGTGGATCCGTGCCGCTTGGAGAGCTTCTGCCCGTCCTTGCCCATCACCATGGGAAGATGGCAAAAGGTCGGAGGCTCCCACCCAAGGGCGTGATAGATGAGCACGTGGATAGGCGTTGACGGAACCCACTCCTGGGCACGCATCACGTGGGTTATCTCCATCAGGTGGTCGTCCACGACATTGGCCAGGTGGTAGGTAGGAAATCCATCGGACTTGAGGAGAATCGGATCTGGAGGGAGGTCCTTGTTTTTCTTCTTGATGCGCCCGAGGACGAGGTCCTCGACCTCCGTGCTCCCCTCCAAGGGTACCCTGAGCCGGACCACGGGGGTAATACCCTGCGCCTCGTACTCGGCACGCTGTTCCGGTGTGAGATCCCGAGAGCTGCGATCGTAGCCACCCTTCTTCTTCTGCTCCTCCGTACCGGCCTCTTCTTCCTGCTGTTTGTCGGAGGTGTAGCAGTAGTAGGCGTTTCCGGAATCGAGCAAGCTTTGCGCGTACTTCCGGTAGAGCTCGGTACGTTGGGACTGAAAATAGGGCTCCTGGGGCCCGCCGACCTCGGGACCCTCATCCCAGGTGAGCCCGAGCCAGGAGAAAGTTTCGAAAATATCCCGCAAGGCTCGCTCATCGTAGCGCTTCTGGTCGGTATCCTCGATCCGAAGGATGAAGGAGCCTCCTTCGGCCCGGGCGAAAAAGTAGTTGAACAGGGCGGTTCTCACCCCTCCAATGTGCTGCAGGCCCGTTGGCGAAGGTGCGTAACGTACACGTACACTCATAGGTCGGGAAGTATAGACGTCACGTTCGGGAGGGTCAAGGTAAGCTCTTGCGGTACAAGCATATAGGGCCCTACTTCCGGATCAGGTCTGCCGATAGTATTCGAGGAAGTCCGCGATCTGGTCGATCGCCCAGCCCAGGGTCTCTCGATCCGGAAGAAAAACGATTCTAAAGTGGTCCGGCTGCTTCCAGTTGAATCCCGTTCCCTGGACGAGAAGGAGCTTCTTCTCCCGGAGGAGGTCGAAAATGAACTGCTGGTCATCTACGATACCGAAGCGCTGGGTCTCGATTTTCGGGAAGAGGTAGAGAGCCCCCTTCGGCTTGACCACACTCAGGCCGGGAATGCCGCTCACCTTTTCGTAGGCGACGTCCCGCTGCTCCCGTAGCCGGCCTCCCGGAAGCACCAGGTCGTAGATGCTCTGATAACCTCCCAGGGCGGTCTGAATGGCGAACTGCGCCGGTACGTTGGAGCAGAGGCGCATATTGGCGAGAATATCGAGCCCCTCTCGGTAGTCCTTGATTAGCTGCTGCTTTCCGCTCAGGACGAGCCAACCCGCCCGGAACCCGGCGGCGCGGTACGCTTTCGAGAGTCCGTTAAAGGTGAGGCACGGTATATCCCGGCAGAACACTCCCATGGATACGTGCTCCACATCGTCGTAGAGGATCTTGTCGTAAATCTCGTCCGCCAGCACCAGAAGGCCGTGCTCAGCGGCGATGTCGTGGAGCGCCTCGATCATCTCCCTGGGATAGACCGCCCCGGTGGGATTGTTCGGATTTATCACTACCAGCGCCCGGGTGCGAGAGGTGATCTTGCCCCGTATGTCCTCGAGGTCGGGCTGCCACTCCGAGGACTCGTCACAGGTGTAGTGGACCGCTCTACCCCCGGAGAGGGTTACCGCCGCGGTCCAGAGCGGATAATCCGGGGCGGGAACAAGAACCTCGTCGCCGTTGTTCAGGAGCGCCTGCATGGACATGGTTATGAGCTCGCTCACCCCATTGCCAATGTAGATGTCCTCCACCCCGACGCCGTGGATACCCTTCTGCTGGTAGTACTGCATCACCGCCTTTCGAGCGGAAAAGAGCCCCTTGCTGTCGCAGTACCCTTGAGCGTTCCGGAGGTTGAGTATGACGTCGTGAAAGAGCTCATCCGGCGCATCGAAACCGAAGGGCGCGGGATTGCCGATGTTGAGCTTTACAACCTTGAATCCCTCCTCCTCCAGCCGTTTGGCCTCCTCCAGGACAGGGCCGCGAATGTCATAGCAGACATCGGAGAGCTTCTGAGACTTGTAGAATTCGGTAAAGGGGGTCAATTATTCCTCCCTGAAGCACCAGTCCAGGGCGCTCTGGACGAGCTTGGAAACAACGAGAATATGGAGTTCGCCTCTGTTTCGATCGAGGAGACGCTCGACTTTCACCCGACTGTTGCGCTTTCGAAACGCTTCGCACCGTTGTTGAATGAGGTCCCGAATCTCCTCATCGTGCTCGCGAAAAGCGTCGAGTAGATAGAGCGCTAGGAGCTGCAGCAACGGATCCCGTGGGTCCTCGGCGACCTCCCGGAGCACCGGCTTCGCCTCGTTGGTGCGACCGGAGAGCATGAGGCCGAATCCGTATGCCCAGCGCACCCAGGGGCGCTTGGAAGGCGGCGCCTGCTCCCGCATTTCCCCGAAATACTCCACCATCTCCTCGCCGTTGTTCGACAGCAGATGCGGAACACCGAAGGCGAGGGCAAAGCGGCTACGCAGAGCCGGCTTCTCCTCTCGGAGCTTCGCCTCGATCTTCTTTACGTCCTCCGCTCGGTTGAGGGCAATGTAGGAGTGGATAAGAAGCCGCACTTCCTGGGCACGAAAGATCTTCTTCTCAAAGATCCGATCCTCCAGATAGGCCGCCAGGGCGCTCCAGTCCTCCCGCTCGAGATAGCTGAAGAGCTTCCAGTTGGAAATGAAGTAGCCGTTTAGCCCTGCCAGAATGGCGACGAAAATCAAAGCAAGGTACCAGTTATCCGCCCAGAAGAGCTGTGTGTACTGCCAGCCAAGAAAAAAGAGAGGCATGAGAAAAATGAAGAGGAAGGAGAGCAGTACGACGGCATTGAAAAGGAAAAATACTGCCTTAAATTTCACGGATGAATCCTCTATACTTATCGAATTATCGGAGTGTAGTACACTGAAAAAGTGGGGTCAACGGTAGCGCAATGCAAGACGTCTTAGTCTCACAGGTCCAACCGGGCAAGTACTTCACCCAGGAAGTGTTCCTGGATGAGAAGTATATCCTCCTCTCCCCGGAGACACCAATCTCCGAAGAGCTCCTCGAGCGGCTTGGCCGTTGGGGATTCGACTACGTAAAGACCGGGGGAACCCAGGCTGAAAAGCCCTCTACCGCAGCCCAGACCGCCGGAGCGAACGAAGCGCCCCTGACCCTAATAGACCAGGATATCAAAGACCGGGAGGCGATGGAGGAGGCGAACAAGCAGTACCGCTCCTTTGTAGACTTCACGGAAAAGACCTTTACCCGCTACGTCACCGCCGGGGAGCTTCCCCAACGTGCCATCGGCGACAGGATGAAAGAGACCATCGATCTCATCCGGGAGAACCGGAAGTACATTCTCCGTCTCACGGAGCTTGATACAGGCACCAAGAACTACATTGTCGACCACAGCGCCAAGACCGCCCTCCTCTCCATCGCCGTCGGCATGACCATGAAGCGCCCGCCCCACAAGCTGATCGAGCTCGGTACCGCCGCGCTCCTTCACGAGATCGGCATGATCAGGCTTCCCGCGAATATCTATATGACCGACAAGCCCCTGAACGATCAGGAAAAAAAGGCGATCACCGCACACACCGTCCTCGGATACAAAATCCTCAAGCAGTTTGACTTTCCCGCACCGATCTGTCTGGCCGTTCTCGAATGCCGGGAACACATGGACGGCACCGGCTACCCGAGGAGCATTCCGGGAGAAAAGATCTCCCCCTACGCGAGGATCCTGGCAGTGACCTCCAGCTACGCCGCCATGATCTCCCAGCGCCCCTTTCGGCCTCACACGGACGGGAGCACGGCGATGATGGAGATCCTTAAGGGGAAAGGAAACCGGTACGACCAGCAGGCGATTCGCGGCCTCGTCATGACCCTCTCCCTCTATCCCTACGGGACCTACGTACAGCTCAAAAACGGGAGCGCCGGCATGGTGGTGGATATCGACCCCGAGCAGCCGCGGTTTCCAACGGTCAAGCTTCTGACCGATGCCACCGGAACGGTCCTCAAGGAGCGCCCCACGATTCCAACTACCGAAGACGACTACCAGGTCGCCGGACCTCTCCCGCACGAAGAGGTGCAGGCGATCAAGAGCAGTCAGTAGAGCGAGAAACTATGTACGCCGAACCGACTATTAGCATCACCTTGGAGGATGGCAGCAAGACCGAAGCGCCGAAGGGGATAACCGTCGGCGAGGCCCTGAGTCTCGGCCCAAAGAACAGCGATCGAGCCCTCGTGGCGGGAATGGTGAACAACGAAGTCCGCTCACTCTCCTACGAGCTGCGAATCCGCGCCACGGTAACGCCAATCTATCTTGACACCGTAGAGGGGCAGCGAGTCTATCGGCGAAGCCTCTGTTTTCTCCTTACCGTGGCGGTCTCCCAGGCCTTTCCCGAGCGACGGCTCGTTATCGGACACTCCCTGGGAAACTCCTACTTCTACCACTTCAACGAGGACGAGACCACCGCCGAGGATGTTGAAAAGCTCAGTAAGAGCTTCCGTTCCCTGGTGGAGCAGGACCAGATTATCCAGCGGGATGTGAGCAGCTACGAAGATGCACTGCAGTACTTCGAAAGCCACGGAATGCTGGAGTCCGCCCGTCTCCTAGAAGGGCGAAATGACTCGGAGGTGCCGGTCTACCGGTGCGGCGCAACCATGGATATCTCTCACGGGCCCCTGGTGGACCGAACCGGCATGCTCGCCTACTTTCGGCTCCAGCCGTACGGGCATGGCTTTCTCTTGGAGTTTCCGCACCGGAGCGATCCGACTCGGGTTGTCTCCGAAGAAAGAAGCGCCATGCTCTTCGGAATCTACCGGGAGTACAAGCAGTGGGGGGAGATTCTCAATGTCTCCTCCGTGGGTCAGCTCAACCAGCGGGTGGAAAAAGGCGACATCAAGGAGTTTATTCGGGTTAACGAGGCGCTGCAGAACAAGCGCATCGCGGAAATCGCCGACGCGATCGTCGAGAACGACGAGAAACGCCTCATTCTCATTGCCGGCCCCTCATCGTCGGGAAAGACCACCTTTACCAAAAAGCTGGCTGTACAACTCACGGTCCTCGGCCTCGAGCCGGTTATGATCTCCGTGGATGACTACTTCGTTCCCCGAGAGGAGACCCCCCTGGATGAGGAGGGTAACTACGACTTCGAGAACATCCACGCCCTGGATATCGATCTTCTCAACCGTGACGTCGCTGCCCTGCTTCGAAAAGAGACAGTGGAGCTTCCGAGTTTCAATTTTAAGGATGGGAAGCGCGAGTATAAGGGGCATCGAATTAGTTTGCCTGACCGTGGCGTTCTCCTCATGGAAGGAATCCACAATCTCAACGACGAGCTCACCAGAGAGATTGCCCGGGAGGAGAAGTACAAGGTCTACGTCTCCGCCCTGACGCAGCTAAACCTCGACGACCACAACCGAATCTCAACCACCGACAATCGACTTATCCGCCGACTCGTCCGGGACCACCAGTTTCGAGGGCATAGCGCCAAGGACACCTTCGAAATGTGGCCCTCCGTCCGGCGCGGCGAGAATAGAAACATCTTTCCCTATCAGGACAGCGCTGATGCAGCCTTCAACTCCGCTTTGGACTACGAGCTGAGCATCCTCAAGAACTACGCCCAGCCGTTGCTCCTGCAGATCAAGCCATACCACTCGGTCTATCACGAGGCGGCGAGGCTGATGACCTTTTTGAACTTTTTCACCACGATTCCGGAAAAGCACGTCCCCTCGGATTCGATCCTGCGGGAGTTTATCGGGGACAGCGGGTTTCACTACTGAGCTGTTTGCACTACTGAGGCTCGTAGGCGGTCCAGGAGCCCCGTAAGGCTGGTTTCTGGAGGGCCGCCTTCAGACGCGCCAAATACTCCTCCCGGGAGATCTCCTTTGCGCCGAAGCGGGCGAGATGCTCGGTGTAGACCTGAGAGTCCACGAGATCGAAGCCGAGTTCGAAAACCCGCCGAGCCAGGGTCACAAAGCCCACCTTTGAGGCGTCGCTCCGGAGGCTGAACATCGATTCTCCGAAGTAGATACTCCCCAGGGAAACTCCGTAGAGCCCCCCCACAAGCACTCCCCTCTCCCGTCGAAACAGCTCCTCCCCCTCCTCCGGGAGCTCCGCCGAGGGAGGTCTGGGGAGTGAGTCCGCCAACTCCGCCGGAAGCCAGACTTCCGCGGAGTGAGCGTAGCCGAGGCGGTGGAGCTCGGTATAGGCGGACTCCATTTCATCCGTAATCCAGGTACCGGACTGGCCGGTACGCTCGACGCTTTTACATGCGGCGATAACCGCCGGGAACTCCCGGTCAAAGGTGACCGAGTAGATCCCGCGATTGATGATCTTTCTTAGGCTCTTTGGTATGCGAAAATCAGCCGGTTCGAGGACAAACCGCGGCTCCGGAGAGTGCCAGAGAATCGGCTCTCCATCGGAATACCAGGGAAAGATGCCCTGCTCATAGGCCGAGAGGAGCATGCCAGGGGAGAGATTTCCCCCGGCGGCCACTATCCCCCAGCGGTCACTCTTGCGGGGATCAGGAAATTGCAGTCGCTCGAACTCACTAAGATGAGGTATCGTCCGCGCGATAGATCTGCACCTCGTCGTCTTTGATATCCGCTACCGCGTGCCCACCTTCCTGGAACTCCCCGAAGAGAACGGCGTCCACGAAGTACTCCTTGATTTTCTCCTCCACCAGGCGACCAATGTTTCGAGCTCCAAACTCCTCGGAGTAACCCTGGTTTGCAAGCCAGGTGACACACTCGTCGGTCACCTCGAGGGTAACATTCTTTTCGGCGAGCTGGGTGCGGAACTCTTCGATCTCCTTGCGGACGATGTCCTTGATCACCTCCTGCTGGAGCCGACCGAAGAGAACTACCTTGTCCAGGCGGTTGCGGAACTCCGGGGAGAAGGTGCGCTCCACGGCGTCGCTTACTGCCTGCTCGGTAACGTTTCGTTCACCGAAGCCGATCATCGGCCGACCGATCTCCCGAGCCCCGGCGTTGGAGGTCATGATTATCACGACGTTTCGGAAATCCGCCTTCCGGCCGGTGTTGTCCGTGAGGGTGGCGTAATCCATGATCTGCAGGAGAATGTTGAAAATGTCCTGATGCGCCTTCTCGATCTCATCAAGGAGTAGAACCGCATGGGGAGTCTTTCGAATCGCGTCGGTGAGGAGTCCCCCCTCCTCATAGCCAACATAGCCCGGAGGCGAGCCGATGAGGCGGCTCACCGTGTGCTTCTCCTGATACTCACTCATGTCGAAGCGGTGCATCGGCACACCCAGGGAGTCCGATAGCTGTCGGGCGAGCTCAGTCTTACCGACTCCCGTGGGACCAACGAAGAGGAAAGATGCCACCGGTTTGTCCGGGCGCCTGAATCCGGCGCGGGAACGCTTCACTGCGGCGGTTACCTTTTCGATGGCGTCATCCTGACCAAAAATGACCGTCTTGAGCCGACCTTCGAGATTCTGAAGATTCGCCTTCTCGTCGTAGGAGACGGTGCGTTCGGGAATCTTGGCGATCTTACTGACCACCTTCTCGATCCAGCTGCCGTCTATGACCGGTCGCTCATTCGGCTCCTCGGTAGTTGCCGACTCTTCCTCCACCTCGGTGGCCGATTCGCTCTCGGCAGCCCCGGACGTCTCGTCGTCGCCGGCGTAGTCGTCGGCAGTTGGTTCCTCGGTGGTGGGCTCCCCGCCCTTCGCCGCCTCTCCTTCCGGCGCCTCAGCTCTGGCGGTCGCCTTCTTCTCTTTCCGGTAGTACCGCTCCTCGGATTTCTCTTCCTCGAGCTCTTCCTCTTCCGAAGCCTC
>CAYZHV010000142.1:0-4705 GCA_964478055.1 uncultured Spirochaetaceae bacterium
CGTTGTCTCAACGGCCTTGGATTACTCTCACGTTCTGATCGATTGCAATCCCCGACTGTTCAGTCCAGCCAACCACCAACGTGGTACCGAAGGATGAGGCGGAAATTGACGCCGCGCCATACTCCCCGGGAGACACATTGAGCCCGTTTGAAGAGTTTCCATCGACAAACTGCCAGGCTGGCGAATCTATGTCGCCGTTGAAGAGAAGTACCCTGGCTTGCGGGACGAAGCTGCTGTTGTCTTCCGTGAATGCGACGTATACTTGCCCGTTGAGTACGAATGGAGCAGAACTCCCCAAGACCGCCTGATTCGCGTCGAAATTTAGACCCGAGGTAGAACCTCCGTCGATAAAGGTCCAGGATGCACCGCTTCGAGCCCGCGCACGGAGCTGGTTGTAGTCACCACTCGATAATTCTCGCCAGAAGAGATACAACGTACCAGATTCTTCGACGAGGCGAGGATGATCGGCTATGGCCTCGCCTGAGATATGGTTCAGGCTGCCGCTGTCAAAGGAACTCCAGCCCGCGGTCGTGGGATCGTAGACTTTTGATCGAATATCCACAGAAGAAGGCTCTTCCCAGGCCACCACAAGGCTTCCGTTGAAATCTTCTGCGTTTGGCCTGGCCGCACTGTCGCCGGTGTCGTAGTTGATAGAGCCTAAACTCGTCCAGACTGGAGATGAGTCATTGCCGTTGTATTCGGCTGCATAGATCTGATTTCCAGCCACAGACTCTACCCACACCGCATAAAGCGTGTCATCGACCACTTCCAAGTCCGGATGGCCGGCGTCCTGAGTCACGTTATCGTTGAGGGCTCCGCTATCGCCATGCACATAAATCCATCCATCCGACGGTGACAAGGGATCATAGGATGCTACCTTGATTTGGTCGGTTCCGCTGATCTCGTCTTCGACATAGGCAACGTAGAGGCGTCCATTGAAATTCGTGAGCGAGATGTGCTGTCCAACCTGAACAGGTTCAAGAGTATTATTCGCGGGATCACTCAGTAGTCCGCCGCCATCAATCGAAGTCCACGACGATCCAGAAGTATACCGGCTAACCCTAAGTGCCCCTGGATACTGTGAGAGATCGACCCACGCAATGTATAGATCTCCGTCAATTTCTGCCAAAGCTGTGGCCGGTATTGCTCCGTTACTCGAATCCACCCCGTCCGTTGCCCCACCACCGTCCAGATAGTCCCAGATTGCCTGAGTAGTAGTTGCGCTCAGGACCGTTGCGTTGCCGTCCCGGTTGCCGGAGGAGTCCGTGGCCTGGACGAGAAAGTACTGCTCCTTGAATCCCGGGACACTGACTTCGGCCGTCGTCGTACCGGAGGTGGTTGTCAGCGTTGGTGGAGTATTGGTGTTGAGGTTGTCGATATCAGCTTGCCAGATCTCGTACGTTATGTCCTCGGCAGCGGTATCGTTGTCCGAAGCGGCGTCCCAGGTGAGTATCATCTGGGTGAGACCTTCTGGTGTAACTGAAGTCAAACCGCCGAATGTTGGAGGTGTCGTGTCGCTGCCACCGCCTCCACCGCCCCCACCGGCGTTCGGGCATCCCAGCACCAGCAGAGAAAAACCCAACACTGCCAGCACTGAGGCAGCCGAACTGATTCGTCGTCCCATCACCCACCCCCATCGATATTCGTTAGCGAAAGAGTAAGCTTAGCTATAGCTGACGTCAATACTAAGGTTTTGTATTATGGGGACTTATTCCTTCCGTGGGAGTGAGAGTGGAGGTTTGAGGTATCCTTGGTTGTATTGTCAGTCGCGGGGCGCAACAACCAGGATTCTCGTCTCTGTCGGAGACGGTGATAGTATCTGGAAAAAGATCGGAAACTCGGACATGGGGGTCTTGCTCGAGGTTAGTTTTCCTCCAAGGATGGATGAGAAGGCGGCCCTAGCCTTTGACACCGGCTTTGCGAATACCAGTGTATCAGCATATCTTACCCGCTCACGTGAACGCATTGGTGAGACGGGAAAGCATGTCGACCGAAAGAACCGAGACGAGAACTCGTGACCAGTCATTTCGGCATGCCGGCGCGATGGTGACTTCCACTATGGAGTCGAAGGTTCGTCCCCCTAACGAGAGGGCAACAATCCTGCCCGAGAACGCTCCCTGGGTGAAGAGTGCCACGATCTCCTCCTGAAACGTCGGGAGGGACTCTTCTACAAATAGCTGATCTAGGCGGCCGAGAAGCTCATCTTTGGTGGCAGCTTCAAAGAGCGCCACGGTGGCGGTATTGACGTCAAGAATTCGGACGTTTGAGGCAAGCTCTTCTATCAAATTCGGCTCGTTTTGTAGCCGCGCCGTGAGTTCCCCCGGCGTGGAACAGCCGAGCTCGTCAACCCGCCGTTTGACCTCGGAGAAATCCTCGACCCAAAGGGAGACCGGAGAGTTCTCAAAGACCGACTGAAACCGGGCTTCGCTCTCTTTCCAAGCTTGTTCCGCCTCCTTTCGGCCGGTTATGTCTATACTTATGCCCCCGAGCAGCGTCTCGCGTCCTTGATTTGCCCGTACCGGAAACTTGTAGGTAAGCCAGTAGGAATTACCGTGCTCACCGGGGAATACGCTCTCAGCTTCGAGTACTTGGCTTTCGTCAATAACAGCTTTGTTCTCTCGCGCGTACTGTTCGATCAGCTCCGGTGGTAGGTCATCAGCGCACCCGGTGTTTATTAGTTTTTCCGGGACGGTTCCGAGTAAGGCCGCATAGGTTGGATTGCAGTAGAGAAGCTCATTCTTACCGTTCTTGAGGAATGCAGCACCGGGAAGGTGATCCATAAACTCCTCGAACATTGCCTGGTATTCTTCTCGCTCCCGTTCGGCTTCTTTTCGTTCTGTCATGTCCAGGAATGATCCCATCAACCGGCTCGGAACACCGCGGTCGTCAGTGATTACCTCCCCAACTGAGTGAACCTCCCTAACCGTCCCGTCGGTCCGGACTATCCGTTTCTCTATATTGTACTCTTGTCCGGTCTCAATAGCCCGGTCCACCGCGGCACGTGCCCTCTCTCGATCATCTGGATGAATAAGGCTGAAGCCTAGCTCTGCGGTCGGTTCCACCGAACCGGGCTCGTAGCCGCAGATCCTAAAGAACTGGTCTGACCAAAAGGCCTGGCCTGTTGCCAAGTCGAGCTCCCAGCCGCCGACTTGCGCCAACCGTTCGGCGGTCTGAAGTCGCATTTCCCGCTCTCGCAGGGCAGTATTGGCCTTGTGGAGCTCAAAGGCCGTAGTAATCGCCTCTCGCAGCACAAATTCTCCGGCATTCTTGAGGACGTATCCGTATCGAGTAATTTGTTTAACCCGCTCGACGTACTCGCGTTCGGAATGATTCGACAGAAAGACGATTGGGAGGTTTCTTAGTCCGAGAATCTGCCGGGCGGCTTCGGTGCCGTCCATTCCTTTGCCGAGATCGATGTCCATCAGTATCAGCGCGATCGAAGGATTCTCTCGCACGGCTTCGACAGCCTTCTCTCCGGTGTGGACGGTGATAACTCCGTACCCGCCTTCTTCCAGAAGCCGTTTTTCGTTGAGGGCTATGATTGCTTGGTCTTCGACGAGAAGAACGGTCGGGCCGGTTTCCTTCACAATGTTGAAGCTCCTGCAACTAGCCAGACGTCGGGGTATCTGACAAATCTACAAAGATAGCTTTTCTCAGTTTCGCACGAGTCGTATTGTTCTGTCGACGCGGGGGGTCACCGGCGAGTCACGCTACTGCACAGCCACGTAGCCTTGTTCTGAGGAAAGTAGGGAGTAACGCCATCCGCACGGGCCGGATCACGCAAATTTGTCGCTTTTCTATGAGAGAAGGGCATCTGCCGCTGTCCTAACAATACCGTTGGTCGAGAGCTAGTCCGCTTCTCCTCCGCCACTCCACATGTTATCGGCGATCCGTTTGACCTTGAAAAAACCCTCAGTTACGCTTGCCGCGTCTTGCGCGACGAGCATCTGGCCACCGCTGTCATCACCCTCGGCGGTAAAGGTCCCTACCACATGTTCGCCCGCTGTCGCTGCGCCCTCACTCAGGTCAACCATGCCCGATACTGGATCGAAGTCGATGGTTTGGTCCTCATTCCAGTAGTAGAATGTGAATCCGACGTCGTGATCGTATTGGCCAACGACTGCTCCAGGAATGGTGATATTCGCGTATTCCGGAGGTTGCTCCGTTGTCGTGCCCCAGTCGTAGAGCGAAGCCACGACTATGATGTCGATGCACGGTATCAAGGGGGCATAACTGGCCCCTGGCACACCATTGCCCCAATCCGCAGCGTCAACATGATCGAGACTGTTTGTAAATCCGTTCAGGAGAAAGACTCTCTCCCCGTTAAACTTGAATGATATGCCTCGCTCGAGATTGACAGTGAGGGTCCACTCTTCCACCGCTCCGTCGGCGTCTGTAACTGCTAAGGTGACTATCTGACCGTCTGACAGACTCGGGACGGTTGTGACTGTGGCGCCGTTTGAACAGGTCACTGACGCATTCAGACTGCTGAGATCAATCGGTGGCGCAGCAACAGTGATCGCTTTTCCCTCGGGATCGATCTCCACTGTTACGTCAATGTCGCCCAGGGAAACATCGGTGATTTCGGCGGGTGAGCTCGGCTCTTCGGAGTTCGGTGTGTCATCGTCCCTGGCGTTCGGCGCCGTTTCGGTGCCGGCCTCGGGACAACCGGTGAGTACGAGGGCGACACTGAGTAGGGGTACGA
>CAYZHV010000142.1:4715-9592 GCA_964478055.1 uncultured Spirochaetaceae bacterium
GGTATAGCACTTCTCATATGCTCCTCCTTAATGTGTCGCTGCTTTCTAGAGTAGTGGATTTGAATCTAACGTGCCACCGGAATGGCCCGGAAAGGCTTGAGTTGCCGAGATGTGCGGCTTCCCCAGCTCAACTCACCTTAGAAAGCCGGTCTCGGGAGGCCTTTCGCCGCTTCCGCAGTGCTGACACGAGCTCCTTCAGCTCGAGGCCCATGTGGAAGTAGCGACCCTGAAGGAGGTTGCACCCGCGTTCGACAAAGTAGTCGAGCTGTTCCTGAGTCTCGACTCCCTCTGCGATTACCTCCAGGTCGAGGCTCTTGGCGAGGTTAATGATGGCGTTGACGATCTTCTCGTTGTTTAGAGAGAAGAGGCGGGAGACAAAGGAGAGATCGATTTTGATGATGTCCGCCGGGAGTTTGGAGAGGTAGCCGAGAGAGGAGTAGCCGGTACCGAAGTCGTCTATTGCGATAGCAACGCCCGGGTGGTGCTCCTTGAGGGCGTTCATCTTCACGATGGAGGACTCCGGGGCATTCATTATGGAGGTCTCGGTGAGCTCGAACTTGAGATTTTTCGGATCGATGCCGGTGCGGCGGATGATGTTGCCGGTGATGGTGAGAAACTCGGGGTGCTCGAACTGTCGGGGTGAGATGTTTACCGAGACGAAGAGGTTCGGGAATCCCCGGCTGTTGAGGTAGTGGATCTTGCGGCAGGCGGTCTCCAGAATCCACTTGCCCAGGGGCATTATGAGGCCGCTCTCTTCCGCCGCCGGTATAAAGCGGTCCGGAGCGATCCTTCCCCACTCTGGGTGGTTCCAGCGCACCAGGGCCTCCACGCCGAGAATTGCTCCCTCACCGTTTACGAGGGGCTGAAAGTGAAGGGTGAACTCCCGATTTGCGAGACCGTTTCGGATTCCCTGTTCGAACTGCCACTTCTCGATCGCCTTCCGGTCCATCTCCTCACTGTAGAAGTGGTACTGATTCTTGCCGGACTCCTTGGCGTTGTACATCGCAAGGTCCGCGTTCTTGGTGAGGGTATCCTTGGTTTCCCCGTGATCCGGGGCAACAGCGATACCGATGCTCACACCGACGCTGACGGTGCTCGAGCTTCCCTCCTGCTCGATCGTGTAGGGCTGCCTGATCGCCCCGAGAAGCTTGGATGCGATCATTGCGGCGTGTTCTTTCTTCTGAATCTTGTTGAGGAGCACCACGAACTCATCACCGCCAAAGCGGTAGACCGAGTCGGTCTCTCGCAGGCTGCTGCGCAGGCGACGTGCTGTCTCCAGGAGTAGCTTGTCCCCAGCCTCGTGTCCGAGGGTGTCATTCACCTTCTTGAAGCCGTCCAGGTCGAGGAACATGAGAGCTGCTTCACTCTTGGAGCCATTGTGCCCGGTGGTCAGGAGGTTCCTGATGTCGTTGTTGAAGAGATCCCTGTTACCAAGGCCGGTAAGCTTATCGTGGTAGGCGAGATGACGAAGTTTCCGCTCGTTGTGCTTCCGCTGGGTGATGTCCCGGAGAATACAGGTCATTGTCCGACCCTCGTACTCCTTTGAGTTGCCAAAGGACATCTCCATGGGGAAGATTCCCCGGTTCTTGCTCTTGCCGAGGACTTCAATCGTCATGGCGAGACCAAGATTCTCCCGGTGCTGATCGTCAACGAAAAAATACTTTCTGAAGTGGGAGGAGTTCCGGGCGAAAACCCCGGGCGGAAAGAGAAGGCTGAAGTGCTGTCCCTTGACCTCGTCACGGTGGTAGCCAAAGGTCTTTTTCACCGCGCTGTTTACAAAGAGGACAACGAAGTCCTCATCCAGACGGATAATGGTCTCTCCTATGGTCTCGGAAAGGGCGTCGTAGTTGTTCTTTGCTTCCTTGAGCTCATCGAAGAGGCTCCGGCTGTAAGTCAGGTCACGTATCAGAAGGAGAAGGCGCGGTTTGCCGTCCCGTTGGTAGCTGTAGAAGAGCCCTTCCAGAGACTTGTTCTGCCCGTCCTTGGTGCAAGCTCTAAAGACAGCGATGTCGTTTACGCTGTCGAGGTAGGCCCCAAGTCTCTCCTTGTACGCCCGTTGCATTCCCTCCTTGAGACCTGAGTGATACTCCTCGCTCACCAGGGAGAAGAAGCTCTTACCTGCTAGCTCGCTCTCACGAAAAAGAAAGGTCGTGGCGAATGAAGGGTTTACCGAAAGAATCGTCCCTTCCGTGTCGAGCTCCATTACAGAGTCAGGCGTGTTCTCCTTAATGATCTGGAGGTTCGTGTCTTCTTCGGTATTGGAGTTGATTTCGAAGTCACACTCGCGAATGAACTCCTTGAGGAGCCCATCGAATAGCGAGTTCTTCGATCCGCGAAAGCTCGAGGGGGTCTCTGGTGTGTCTGCTACAGTCTCAAGTTCAGCTTTGACCATTAGACAGTGCGTGGTTATTACATCTTTGGTTTAATCGTCGAGCCTCGCAGCGGCGACTTCCCTCGATCATAGGGCACCCGGCAACCCGGGTCAAGGAAAGGATTTCGGAAACCCCGGGCTCGTCGGGCAGTTGCGTGGAAGGGCTCCGTCCCGGGGATGGTGTAACAAAACGTGTGGTACGAGTCACGAAACGTGTAGCACTGCGGTCTTGGAAGCGCGAAATTGGCCGAAATTCCGGGACTTTTTGGTGTCATTGCGCTATTTGGAGTCGGCACGATCCTTGCAGATCTTCCACCGGAGGATTCTGATGAAAACAAAAGCAACGTGGAACGTGACAGTTGGTTTTCTTCTTCTTTCTGCTCTGGTTCTTGCCGGCTGTTCCTCGGCCGGGGCCGGAAGTGATGATGGCGGCGGCGGTAGCTCGGAGCTTACCGTGACGGGAAACACCGAGTACTCCGGTGACGGTGGCAGTACCGTTGACAGTGCTAGCTTTCAGTTTACCACCTCTGGGCTCGCGGCTTCCAATACCGGCAATACGGTGCCTGTGAGCGGACAGCTCAGAGCTGGGGACATACTCTTTAACCTGGACGGTGCCTACGATCCGGACAGCGGGGACTTCAACATCACCGCCTCCGGGGTAGTGGTCAATTTTAGAATCGAGGTTACCGTAACCGGTGTCTATGACGCCGCTACCGGCGCGATAACCGGCGGCACGACCCTGGTCTCTGTTGTCAATACGGAAACCGGGGAGACTCAGGTTTTCCGCAGTGAAAATGTCGGAAACGGTGAGAGCTCGGACAGTCCCATATCTGACACCACCGGAGCCGAGGAGAGTGATCCTATTGCCGATGGGGACCGGAAGTTCTGGGAGGGAGTCTGGGTTGGTGAGACACGGATATATATAGATAGTAACGGCAACGAGACGACCACGGAGACGGACTACTGGGTGGACCTCACCTTTCGCGTGGTGGCGACGTCTACGCAGTACAATATCTACGGCGAAGAGGACTACAACGCAGCCCTGGAAAACTTCGGCGAGGAGGACTACTCCTACTATGATACCGCCGTTATCGCGAAAACATTGAGTGAGAGTTCCTCAGAGATCGTGGGAATCACCTATTATCCCAACGACCCCCCCGGTGAGGAGTACTGGAAAGAACGGATATTCCTCAACCAAAACGGGACGATCTGGGGGACTTCTTTCTATAACTCGGAGAACGGTACCGAGTCCTATGGAACGATTAATGACGCGGAGACCCTCCTCGACGCCGAGTATCCGGTGGAATACGTTTTCGGGGCAAACACGGGTCTTACCAAAGTACAGTAGCACCCTGTCTGTGGGTTTCTCCTGTTCCTGCCACCGGTCGCGTCTGCGGCCGGTGGCTTTTTCAGTTTTCTGGGCTAGGTGGTAGTGGATCTGCCCCGCCGGATGTACTGTTCCATTTCTTCTTTCGGGACCATTCCGCCGCCGGTGGCCCAGACGATGTGTGTGCCGCTTTCGAACCCTGCTTCCAGGCCTGAGTCCCGGAGATAGCGCCGGCCCTCTTCACTCTCCATGATCATCCCGGGTCCGACTAAGCCAGGGGTGGCACTGGGCTCGAGATCGATACCCTCACTCTCGTGCAGCGCCGTGAGGAGGCGGAACATGGTCTCGTCATCAACTGTGTAGCAGCCGTCCAGGAAGGGCTCGACGACCTTACCGACGAAACCGGAGGGGCGACCCACGGCGAGGCCGTCCGCCTCGGTGATGCAGTCGAGGCCGATGTCGAAGACCGAGATATTGTCGTGCTCGCCCGTTGCGAGGCCGAGAACCATACAGGGCGCGTGGGTTGGCTCGCAGAAAAAGGAGTGGACTCTCTCACCAAAGACGAGCCGAAGTCCGTAGGCAACGCCTCCCGGCCCTCCGCCGATGCCGCAGGGAAGATAGACGAAGAGCGGCTTCTCCTCGGAGACTTCCACACCCGCCTGCACGAACTGTTTCTCCAGCCGCAGCGCCGCCACGGCGTAGCCGAGAAAGAGATCGCGGCTGTTCTCGTCGTCCACAAAGTGGCACATCGGATCATCCTCCGCTTCCCGGCGCCCCTGGGCGACCGCGGCGGAGTAGTCCGTTCGATGCTCCACGACCCGAACCCCTTTGCTCCGCAGAAGATCCTTTTTCCACTGTTTGGCGTCATGAGACATGTGCACATCCACGGAGAATCCGAGGCGGGCACCCATGATCCCGATGCTCAATCCGAGGTTTCCGGTGGACCCGACAGCGATCTTGTACCGAGAAAAGAAGGAGCGAAACTCCTCGCTGTCAAAGCGCCGGTAGTTCTCTCCGCTCTCCAGGAGCCCTTCGCCGAGGGCCAGAGATTCGGCATGCTTAAGCACCTCATAGAATCCACCCCGAGCTTTGATGGAGCCGGAAATGGGGAGTTGATGATCTCCTTTGAGATAGAGGTTCTCCGGGGCAAAGGTGAACTCCCTGAGGCGGTGAGGCATC
>CAYZHV010000143.1:0-6107 GCA_964478055.1 uncultured Spirochaetaceae bacterium
ATCTACGAGGGCAAGTACCTCCTCGGAACATCGATCGCCCGGCCGCTGCAGGCGAAGCATCAGGTCGAGTTTGCTCTCCAGGAAGGGGCTGACGCTGTCGCTCACGGCTGTACCGGCAAAGGAAACGACCAGGTCCGGTTTGAACTCACGTACAAGGCGCTGGCTCCGCAGCTGCACGTCATCGCGCCGTGGCGAGTATGGAATATCCGCAGCCGGGAAGACGCGATTGAGTACGCCCAGAAAAACAAAATCCCCATCGGAAACATCTCCAAAAAGAACATCTACTCCCGGGACTGGAATATCTGGCACATGAGTCACGAGGGCGGGGAGCTCGAGAACACCTGGAACCGTCCGAACGAGGAGATGTACCAGCTCACCAAGTCTCCCAAAGAGGCTCCGGACGAGGAGACCGAGCTCGTTATCGACTTCGAGCACGGCCTGCCGAAGGGTCTGGACGGCAAGGAGATGTCTCCCCTTGATATCCTGGAGAAGCTCAACAAGCTCGGGGCGGAGAACGGTATCGGTCGGACAGACCTCGTCGAGACTCGCCTCGTCGGCATGAAGAGCCGCGGCGTCTACGAGACTCCGGCGGGGACTATTCTCTACCGCGCCCTGCGGGAGCTCGAGATGATCACCCTGGACTTCGACACCCTCGGCATGAAGAACCAGCTCGCCCTCAAGTACGCGGACATCGTCTACGCCGGCAAGTGGTTCACCCACTTCCGGGAGTCCATGGACGCCTACATGAAGGAGGCGGCGAAGTACGTCACCGGCTCGGTCCGGATCGTGCTCTACAAGGGCAACATTGTCATTGCCGGGCGCAAGTCACCCTACTCCCTCTACCTCGAAGATCTCGCCTCCTTTGGAGAGAGCGCCTACGACCACCACGACGCCACAGGCTTTATCAAGCTCTACGGCTTGGCCACCGGTGTGCAGGCGATCGTCCACAGCGACAAGCCCTCCGACGAAGGCCCCGCTCGGGAGATGCGGGCAATGGCGGGATTCTACGAGAAATAGATCCTGACGCGGGCCCGGGAAGTAGACTTTTCCGGGCCCGGGAAACGCATTGCTCCCGGGGCGGGCCTAACCACCTGACATCCACTAGTACCTGAGCTCGTACACCCCTTCGTGCTCTCCGGTAAGGAGAGAGAGAAGCTCGATGCGAAACCGCGCCTCCCGGGGGCCGAGCTGCGCACCGTTTACTACCGATTCGATCGAAGTCGGAGTCGTCACGGTTACCATTACCGCGGCGCCGTCGAGAATCTGCCGGAGTCGCCCCGGCTCCTCATACTCTTCCAAGGCCCAAATGAGATACTCCCGGTACTCCTCGGAGCTCATCTCTCCCCTCGGCGGCGGTAGGAGCATCTCCACTGGAGACCCTTCGGCCATCCCGGAGAGGGATAGAAGAAAGGGGACGTCCTCGGGAGTGATGCGGATGCGCAAGGTAGTGCCGTCGTTCCCTTCCCTGCTGTACTCGATGAGCCGCCCGAAACGGGCATCCTCGGCGAGATCGATGAGATTGTCGAAACTAACCGAGAGCTCGAGCCTCCCCTGGGCGGGGCTGCGTGCCCCCTGGAGCGTCAGATGCTCTTCCTGTCGGAATCGATCGGAAATCGCAGTCAGGTCGAAGATCGGCATGTTCGCCTCCCCTCCGACCGCTCCGGAAAGATCCCGGAAGTAGGCGACAAGGACCGGGTCCAGATCGACGACAATCTCGGCGGTGCCGCTCCCCTCTGGATCGAGATTGAGTTGCGCCCGGCTGCCGCAGCCGGCGAGGCCCAGAATAAGAACAAGAATGCCCGCTGCCCTAACTACGCCGCGCCATATCGTGCCTGTGGGTGCTTTACTTCGTTTCATTCTTCTTCCTCATTCTCCCATCTCTCGGCTTCCCTCTCCAGGGCCGCGGCTTCCTCCTCGCGACCCCGTTTTCGCGCCCCCAGGGAGAAGATGCGGAGCTTCCGGGCAAGCTCCCTCCGCGCCTCTGTTGCGCGCTCCGGGGCAAGGAGCCCCCGGGTAAGAACGCTCCGGAGCGCCGCTATGCGAAACCCTTCGATCTGGCCGTAGCGCTCGCTCAGCTGGTCCCCATGACCCGCGTGTTTCTCCGTGAGTTCCCGGTTTAGGTACGCCACCCGCTCCCGGGCGGTTATCCGGAGCCAGAACTCATAATCCTCGGCGACCTCCAGGCTCTCGTCGAAGCCGCCATGCTCTTCGAAGAGGGCCCGATCAAGGAGGACCGTGGAGGGCCCGATAATGCACTTTTTCAAAGCGTCCGCAAAGATATCCCCTTCTCGCTGATGCTTCTGCCCTTTCTGAGAGACAGTCCGACCGTCCCGAATCCACACCTCCCTGGTGTGTGTAACTCTAACACCCGCTGCGCGGTGAAACGGCACCTGAAGCTTTAGCTTTTCCGGGGGCCATCGGTCGTCGGAGTCGAGAAAGGCAATCAAAGGCGCCCTGGCAACCTCGACCCCCCGATTTCGCACCGCCCCGGGGGTCCCGAGATGCGTCTCGAGCAGAAGCGGTCGCAGCCGGGTGTCCTCCTCCGCGAGGCTCAGAAGACAGGCTCCGGTCCCATCGGTGGAGGCGTCATCCACCACAACCAGCTCCAGGTCGGTGAACTGCTGTTCGAGAACCGAGGTCACCGCTCGACGGAGAAGCTCCCGACGGTTATGTGTCGGGATGATAACGGAAACCGCGGGCATCACGGCTCCCGAGCTCTCAGGAACCGAAAAATGCGGTTCAGGGCCTCTTCGAGAATCGGCTCCCGCTCCCTGAGGATGACGTGGCTCGCCCCTTCCAAAACGTGATACTCCATTCGGGAAAAGTGGCGCTCCAGGTATCGCCGATTCCTGCGCCAGGCCACTACGGTGTCCTCATCCCCCTGCAGGACGAGAAGGGGGCGGTCGAAGACCGGATACTCGTCGTTCCTCCGGTTCCAACGCACCTGGGCGTCAAACCAGGAGAGGGGCATGCGCTCCACGCCGAGAACCTCGTCATACCCGGTAGAGACGTCGGAAAGAAAGGGGCGGGAGATGAAGCGGCCGAAGCGACTGAGGCCGTAGAACTTGCTCTTTACAAGGGGTGCCAGGAAGACGACGCCGGCGAAGGGATCTCCGTGCTCCGCGAGGTGAATGAGGATTGTCGAAGCCCCGGTGCTGTGGCCCGCGGCGTGCCACGGCCTGGGGAGGTCGGGTGCCGCGGCATCCAGGGCCGCCGAGAGAATTGTCCCATAGTCCCGGAAGGAGCCGATCCCGCCCCGCTGGCCACCGGAGAGAGCGTGCCCGGGAAGCTCCAGAGCGAGCACCGTGTACCCCCGCTCGAGTGCTCCTTCGATGAGGGAAGAGAGCTGCAAGGTGTGGGCAAGGTAGCCGTGGATCGCGACCAGGGAGCCCCTACTCTCCCCGGGAGGCGAAAAGAGGTGCAGCGCTACCCGGTAGCCTGCGGCGTCGATGTAGCCCGCCTGGTGGCTCGCGCCCTCAACGGAGCCGTAACACTCTCGGTAGTAGGAGGAGATCAGGGGAGTCTTTCCCGGCGCGGCCTGAAGAAAGGGAGGCAGCTCATTCTGCATTCGTTCCAATAGGCTCGGACTCCCGCTTCGCGCCTGTTCCTCCGCGTCTCCCGCGCAACCACTCAGGAGCAGAAAAACGGCAAGAAGCAGAAGTACCGGGGGCCGCTTAGAACGCAAGGGTCTCGGTAATCGCAAGCTCATAGGAACCAAAATCGGAAATCGAGGACGGGAGATCCCGAAGATCCACCCCGAAGCTTATGCGCCCCTGAAAGCCGCGCAGAAAATGAGGAAATACCACCAGATCCATGCCCGCTCCCATGAAGAAATTGTCCTCCCCGAGGCTGTCGTCTTCCTGAAAGGTGAGCGCGGTATCGAGAAAGGGAACCAAATTGAACTCACTGAACTTTGCAATGTCCAGGACTCGGATCGCCACGTTCATGTTCGTCTTGAACAGTGTCGTTCCGTAGACCCGGCTGTCGCTTACTCCCCGGACGTCCCGTCCCTGAGAAAGGGCGTCCCCGTCAAAGTAGTGTTCTCCCTCGAAGCGAACCGCCGGGTTGAATATACTGAAGATCTTGAAAAACTCCGTGGAGGCGGCGAGGCTCGCGTTCACGTCGGGATCGTTTAGGGAGTATGCCAGGGAGTTCGAGAGACCGAAGTTCCAACCTTCTCGGAAGTTGCGGTACCAGTCCTGCCTGCCCGTACCGACCCCGTGGGAAAAGGTGAGGGCAACCTCGTCTGCCGGGATCGGGTCGTCCAGGAGGTTCTTCTTTGTCTCGTAGCCGTAGGTTGCTCCGATGCCCGGAGCGATGCTGTAGCCCCATCGATCATTCAGGCGAAACCCGGTACTTATGCCGAAATCTGAGGAGTAATAGGTGTACTGGAGAAGAAGGTCTCCCTCGGGGGAGGATTTCTCGATTGTCGTAAACTCCTGGTCAAAGCCGAAGTCCCACTTACGGTCGAGCATACGGATGTTGTCAAAGTCCACACGGATATCCCAACCGAAGGGGTCAACCCAGTTTCGGGAGTAGTAGCCCGCGGAAAAGCCAAAGTCCGTAAGGGTACCGAGAAAGTTGTCCCAGTAGAGGACTACGAAAGGGTTGTGTCCGGAGTTTGAGTTGTACCGGTAAAAGACCACCGGCAGAACCGTCCAGCCGTCGTCGATGTAGAAGTGGACGATCACCTTCCGTGGGAGCTCCTCCCCCGGAACGAGCTCGTAACTTACGTCCACCTCGTCGAAAACACGCTGGTTGTAGAGGTCGCGCTCATACCGTTCGAGGGTCGTGGTAAGCTCCTCCACACTCTGAAAGCGATCTCCCTTGTCGAAACGGAGGAACGCAAGCACGTCGTCCGGCCTCGTCCAGCCCTTGACCTCGAAGGTGATCTCCTCGACCACGAAAAAGTAGGGGGCCACCGCCTGGTCACTCTGCTCAGCGCTACGGTCGGCGCCATCGCTAACCTCATCGGCCGGGGCCGGAGGCTCCGGCAGGTATTCATCTGTGGAGCCTTCTTCCAGGACGCCGTTGTCTCCGGGAGCCCCGTCCTCCCGGAGTCCACTATCCTGCGCCGAAAGGAACAGGGGAACGAGCAGGAAGAGCGTTACGAGAATGAGCCGAGCCTTGCGAACCGCCGGCGGCCTATCTATACTCCCCGATATGAATCGAATCATTTCTATTGTTCTTCTCACGGTAGCATCTCTTCTCTTTCTCAGCTCCTGCGTTTCGCAGATCCATAGTGCAGTCAATCGAGACGAACCGGAGAAGATTCGCCGTATCCTCGCCGAGGAAGAAGGCGCCCTGGAAGAACGGAACCATGAGGATCTCACGCCTCTCATGTCCGCGGCCAAGCAGAACAACTTCGACCTGGTGCAGCTCCTCGTCGAGGAAGGGGCCGACGTAAACGCTCAGACCAAGGTTGGCGGCCTTACTCCCCTCCGTTACGCTATTATGGAGGGTAACTACCTCATGGCGGAATACCTCATCGAACACGGTGCCGAGGTCAATCAGAAGAATGAGCACGGCTGGACTCCCATGCACACCGCCGCCAGGTATGGCGAGATCGACATCCTCAATCTACTCATTCAAGCGGGTGCGGACATCTCACCTCGTACCGAGGAGGGACTCACACCCACTCGGGTCGCTTCCAACGAAGGATACACCGATATTGTCGTCCGGTTGACGCTCCTTCAGCAAGAGCGGCTGGAAGAAGAGACCGAAGCCGCAAGAGATCAGTAGCTCATTCCTCACAAAGAAACGTGCCCGCCGACCAAACTGGCCGACGGGCACGAGGAGTAGGGAGGAGGAAGCCTGGCTACTCTTTTACGAGACCGATAATGAGGGAGTTGTCGCCCCGGAGGATCCGGAAGATCACCTCGTCTCGGCTGGTCTCGTTCAATCTTCTGTAGAACTCTCTGAGGTTATCCACCTCATCTCCATTGACCTGCTGCACGATATCGCCACTCCGCAGTCCGGCGTTCGCCGCGGGAGATCCCTGGACTACCTGGGAGATAATCAGGTTGCCGCTTCGCGGTGAGACATTTAGGCGCTCTCGCACCTCTTCCGTTATCTCCACCACGGACATTCCCGGCCAGAGATTGCCG
>CAYZHV010000143.1:6129-9589 GCA_964478055.1 uncultured Spirochaetaceae bacterium
CCCCTACGGCGCGGGTGCCCAGGTCGACCTGGATCCTGCGGGAGCTTCCGTACCGGCGAATCGTGAAGCTGGACGTCTCTCCCGGCGAGAGGTTCGCCACCGTGCGCAAGAGATCCTGCCCATCAGTAATGGTGTTGCCGTCTATCCGGTAGATAATGTCTCCAGGCTGAATTCCCGCCTCATCCGCCGGACTATCCTGGAAGACGCCGTAGACAAAGGCGCCGCCGGCGCGCTCGCCGAGAGAGTTGTTCGAGGTGCGCGGAGTGTCTCCCATGTTGACCCCGAGCCAGCCATACTGGACACTCCCGGTTTCGATCAGCTGATCGATGGACTGCTTGACGTTGTTAATCGGGATCGCGAAGCCGATACCGATGCTGCCGCCACTCTGGGAGGCGATCCAGGTGTTAATGCCGATCACCTCGCCCCGGATGTTCGCCAGGGCGCCCCCGGAGTTACCCCGGTTGATCGCCGCGTCGGTCTGAATGTAGTCGGTCAGGGGTGCAACTCCACGCTGCGCTTGCCGGCCGAGAGCGCTTACGATACCCGAAGTGACCGTGGACTCAAAGCCGAGGGGGTTGCCGATCGCCAAAACCAGGTCACCCACCTCCAGGTCGTCGGAGTCGCCCAGGGTCGCCACCGGGAGGGAGTCCCGGGTTTCTATTCGGATCAGAGCGAGGTCCTTGTTCGGGTCCCTGCCGACGAGCTCCCCGTCGTAGCTGCGATCGTCATGGAGGTTGATCGTGATTCGGTCGGCCTCCGCCACCACGTGGTTGTTCGTGGCTACGTAGTAGGTGTTACCATCCTTGCGGATAATAATCCCCGAACCGAGACCGCGTCGCTGGAACTCCCGCTCTCGCTCCTGCTCGCCCTGCGGGGGCGTCCCGAAGAAGAACTCAAAGGGGGAGCGAAACTGCTGGGTCACATTCTCGACGGTGACTACTTCCACTACCGTGGGCAGTACCTTCCGGGAAGCTCCGCGGATAACCTCCTGGTAGGACTCTACGACCTCGAGAGCTCGAGAGCTTTGGGCCCAGAGTGCTCCACCGGTGGATACCGCGAGAATGAGGAGAATAACAAGCGCCTTCGCGCCCTTGAAACTGTGTTTGGTTCTATAGCTCATAATCACATACCTCTCCTTGTCACTGGGGAGATATGTATAAAATGAACCTTACACTCCCATTACGTCGACATTACACTTTTGTAACCGGCAAATGGATGGAGAAGGTGCTTCCCTTTCCAGGCTCGCTGCTCAGGGTGACCGTCCCTTTGTGCGCCTCGACCACCGCCTTCACCAGACTCAAGCCCAGGCCCATGCCGCGATTCTCCCGCCCCGGAGAGCCGCGGTAGAGGCGATCCCAGACCTGCTCCTGCTCACTCTCCTCTATCCCCACGCCGGTGTCGCTAACCCGGATCTCTACCCCGCCGTCTCGGTGCCGAGCCGAGAGGGAGACGGTTCCCCTCGGAGGAGTGTACTTGATGCCGTTGTCCACCAGGTTTGCCACCACCTGCCGCAGGCGGACCGAGTCGGCGGTAATGGTGATCGCTTCCGCCGCCTCCACCGAGAGTTCCACCCCCGCGTCCTCGGCGACGAAATCGTAGAGATCCCGCACCTCTTCCAGGAGCTCCGGTAGGACGACCTCCTCTTCCTGCAGACGCAGGACCCCGGACTCCGCCTCGGTGATGTCCATGAGGGTGTTGAGCATCCTAAGGACGTCGTCGGTCTCTTCCACCGTGGAGGCCAGGGCCTCCCGGACCGAGGAGTGGTTTCCGGCGTTCGCCTGCTGCAGGGCGAGCTCAGCGGTGCCCCGAATCCGGGTCAGGGGGGTGCGCAGATCGTGAGCCACGGTTTCAACAGTCTCCTTGATACCTTGCACCAACCGTTCCACCCGGGAGAGCATCCGGTTAAAATAGACCACCAGCTCTCGCATCTCCCCCCGGGCGTCCTCTTCGGGAATGCGCTCCTCGATCCGGCCAGTACGGATGATATTTCGAGCAGCCTCGTTTACCCGGGCGATGGGACTCAGGGAACGGGCGGCGGTCACCGTGCCAACCACAAAGCCACCGGCCACGACCACCAGGGATATGAGCAGGAAATTGCGGCGAAAGAGGCCGAGGAGGCGCACTCGATTCTGCGTTCCCAGGCCGAGTTGGAGGTAGTACTCCGGCCCTAGCTCGATGCCGGCCACTTCGAGCTCGTAATTGTGCTCCGGGGACTCGAGAACGATGAGCTCTCCTCCTTCTTGGAGCTCCTTCTCCTCGAGCCGCCGGACGTCGAACTCCTCCCAGATCGTCGGAACCGAGACAAAGAGGGTCTCGTTCTCCTGATTCGTGATCCGCACAAAGAAGGGGCGTTCTCCCACCAGGAGGTTGTTCACGCTTATCTCCTCCTGCAGAAGCTCGAACCCCCCGGTCTGGTACTGCGCCCAGTAACTCAAGAGACGACTCTGGAGCTCCCGGTAGTCCTCCCGGGCAAGGGAGTAGTAGAGGGAGTAGAAGGTAACCCCGAAGATGATGAGGGAGCCGAGGATTGCTATCCCGCTGAAGAGGAAGGCGAGGCGGAAGTTAAGCCTTAAAGACATACCCTATCCCGCGGATCGTGTGAATCAGCGGCTTCCCGAACCCCTTGTCCACCTTGGAGCGCAGCCGGGAGACGAGAACGTCCACAACGTTGGTCTGCGGATCGAACTCGTAGTTCCAGACGTGCTCGAGAATCATCGTTCTCGAGAGCACCGTTCCCTCGTTTCGCATCAGGTACTCCAGGAGGGTGAACTCCCGGGGCTGGAGCTCGATCTCCTCTCCCTGCCGGGTCACCGTGTGGGTCCGCATGTCCAGAGTTACTTCTCCAACCTGGAGCTTGCTCCCCACCCCCGCCCTGGTGGAACGGCGAATCAGCGCCTGGAGCCTCGCCAGGAGCTCAGTGAAGGAGAAGGGCTTTACCAGGTAGTCGTCACCCCCAGTCTGCAATCCCTTCACCCGGTCATCCACGCTCCGTCGTGCGCTCAGAATGAGGATCGGGGTGAGCACGCCCTTGGAGCGAATGCGCTCGATAAAAGAGAGCCCATCCTCCCCGGGAAGCATAATGTCCACCACCGCCGCGTCATACTCTTCCGCCGTGGCCAGGGGAAACGCTTCTTCCGCGGAGGCCACACGATCCACCGCAAAGCCCGACTGCGCCAGACCCTTGGTGACAAAGTCCGCTATCTTTTCGTCGTCCTCGACAAGGAGCACTCGCATATGGGCGAAGTATACAACGCCCGGGCCGGGTCGTCGCAATCGGGCCGTTCCGCCTCGGAGGGCTGGATCCACAGGCTGCACCTGCGGTCCCGGGACAGCTCGGTTCCGCGGGCCACACCTCCGTCCCCGGGGTGGCTTGGTTCCACGGCACGGCTTCGTTCCACGGGCCGGTTTCTGCCCCGGGCGGGATTGTTCCACGGGGCGGCCTGGTTTCACGCCCCTGCCT
>CAYZHV010000144.1:0-9570 GCA_964478055.1 uncultured Spirochaetaceae bacterium
TGATTCCGAACAACGCTCGCCCCATACGTGTTACCGCGGCTGCTGGCACGTAATTAGCCGGGGCTTATTCCTGCGCTACCGTCATCAGACAGACATTCCCTTCTGTCCTTATTCCTCACGCAGAAAAGGGTTTTACAACCGTTAGGCCTTCTTCACCCACGCGGCGTCGCTCCGTCAGGCTTTCGCCCATTGCGGAAGATTCTTAGCTGCTGCCTCCCGTAGGAGTCTGGGCCGTATCTCAGTCCCAGTGTGGCCGGTCACCCTCTCAGGTCGGCTACTCATCGTTGCCTTGGTAGGCCGTTACCCCACCAACTAACTAATGAGCCGCAGGCTCATCACAGGGCGACGCCGAAGCGCCTTTCTTCCACAGACCACAGTCCGTGGAACATATTCGGTATTACCCCATGTTTCCATGGGCTATCCCCAACCCCGGTGGTAGATCACCTACGTGTTACTCACCCGTTCGCCGGTCTCAAGTGTCCGAAGACACTCTACCCCTCGACTTGCATGCTTAAAACGCGCCGCCAGCGTTCGTTCTGAGCCAGGATCAAACTCTCCATGATATAGTACTGCCTCCGAAGAGGCAGCTCTCTTGTATCATTTCAAGTCGACGTTATTTGACCCACAAACACCTTACCTCTTGCTTCACCGTATCCGCTTACGCCTCAACAGCTTACAAGAAGCTTATTCATCGGCTTGCTTCCTTCTCTCTTCTTTTTCAAAGATCCTCGGTCCGTTACCCCACAGCCGATACCTTCGGCCACACTCTTTATTCGAGTATGTTACCCGGGTACCCCTCGTGCTGCACTGATAACCACCGTTCCACATGCGCTGCCAGCTTTTCGCCGGCGCCACAAGTGGACGTCAAGGTAGACCTGAAACCTACACGATTTCGGCTAACTCTGTCAACCGCTCCGCCTAAGCTTTTCGGCCGCCCCGCAGGAACTCTCAAGAGCTTGTCGCTCCTGCCCCGCGGCGCGAGATGGAAACTACCAGTTTTGCCCTAGAACTGTCAACATGTAATCGTGTTCTTTCTAACCGAAAACTCACGGTGCGCCGGCTTCCAAGAGGCCTCTGAGGGACCCCCGTCAGGGCCCTTCGAATGCCCCACTTTATTTCCGCAAGCCCTCGGAGTAGACTCATCATCATCATGGCAACATCGCAGTCCGACATTGCAACACGCATCACTGAGCTCCGGCAGAAAATGGAAGAAAACGGCATCGACGCCTACCTGGTCCCCGGGACGGATCCGCACCAGAGTGAGTACCCCCCGGAGCACTTTCACTGTCGCCACTGGCTCTCAGGCTTTCATGGCTCCGCGGGAACCGTGGTGGTCACCCGGGAAGAGGCGGGGCTCTGGACCGACTCTCGCTACTTTCTGGAAGCGGAGGCGCGCCTCGAAGGCACGCCCGTCAGGCTCTTCAAGATGGATACCCCCGGGGTTCCGGACTACGCCAGTTGGCTCGGTGAGACCCTAAAGACCGGAGAGGTGCTTTCCTTCGATGCTCGTCTCGTGAGCATGGCCACCTTCGACGCCCTGGCGGAACAACTGGAAGATCAGGGCGTGGAGGTTCGCCCGGGGCCAGATCTCCTCGAGGAGATCTGGGAGGATCGTCCTCCTCTGCCGGCGTCGCCGGTATATCTCCACGAGGAACGGTACGCCGGGGAGTCGGCGACGAGCAAAATCGAACGGCTCCGAGGCGAAATGGCCAAAGAGGGAGCGGACACCACCCTGGTCACCGCCCTGGACGAAATTGCCTGGCTCCTCAATATCCGAGGGAGTGACGTGAACTACAATCCGATCGCTCTCGCCTACCTGCTCGTGAATAGCGTGGCGGTCCACATCTTCGTTGACGAGTCGAAGCTCGCCCCGGAGGTACAAAGCCACTTGGATGCTCTCGATGTAGCATGTGCACCCTACGAGGAGGTGAGCGAAGCTCTCCGTCAGCTCCCCAAGGAGCGCACCCTCCTCTACGACGGAAGGCGCCTCAACACAGCCCTCTATAGCGCCCTGCCGGACGGCCTGGAGAAGGTCGACGCCCCTGCCCCCATAACTCTTATGAAGGCGAAAAAGAACGACGTTCAACTGCAGGGGATTCGTGAGGCGATGCGCCGGGACGGTGCGGCCCTGGTAAGCTTTTTCCTCTGGTTGGAAGAGGAGATAGCTGCCGGCCGATCGCCCTCGGAGAGAGAAGCGGGTGCAGCGCTTCGGGAGCATCGGGCAGCGCGGGAGCTCTTTGTCTCGGAGGCCTTTAATACCATAGCGGGCTATGGTCCGAATGGCGCCATTGTGCACTACGCGCCCCCGGCGGAGGGCTCCGCCCGGATCGGCTATGACGACCTCCTTCTTCTGGACTCCGGCGGGCAGTATCTCGACGGAACTACGGACATCACGAGAACAACAAGCTTCGGGACACCCAGTGAGCAACAGCGCCGGGATTACACTCTTGTCCTCAAGGGACATCTCGCGGTGGCCACCACTCCCTTTCCCAAGGGCACTACGGGACACCAACTGGACACGCTGGCGCGACAGTTTCTCTGGAAGGAGCTGGCCAACTACGGTCACGGCACGGGACACGGCGTGGGGCACTTTCTTAACGTCCACGAGGGGCCTCAGCGGATCAGCCAGAAGTCCCTAAAGGTCGCTCTGGAGGAGGGGATGGTGATCTCCAACGAGCCCGGAGTCTATAGAAACGGAGAGTACGGGGTTCGTATCGAGAACCTTGTTGTGGTCCGGGACGCCGGGAGCCGAGGTTTCGGGGAGTTCTACGACTTCGAGACGGTGACACTCTTTCCTTATGAGCGAAAGCTCATCGATCAGAGCCTCCTGACGGATGAGGAGATGCGCTGGGTGGATGCGTATCATCAAAGGGTCTACCGGGAGCTAGCTCCCCTACTCGACGAGAAAGGTCGAGACTGGCTGGAAGGAAAGACTGCGCCCCTACTGGAGCGCTCCACTGCGTCTTAGGGGATCAATGCGGCAGAATGATGGTATGAAGCCGGATCTGCTTTTCCTCAGCTTCCGTTAGGACCATCTCCTCGGTCACCGCCCCTCGGGCTCGCGGATGGGGTGGTGCGTCACCGATGAGGATTACCATGCGCTCACCGGCCTCCCAGGTAAAGGAGTGAACCGACCGGTAGAGCGCCTCGTGGACCGCCTCGGGAAGATCCCTTCCGCCGGCGACGCGGACCCGGTCGATCACGGTTTGGGCGACGTCCAGGTCCTCCTGGAAATCAATCATCTGAGTGAGGTACTCCTCGAGATAGTCCCGATAGAGGACGAAACCGATCCGGAAGCGGTCGAAGCGTCCGGTGACTTCCCGCAGCAGGGGTACCAGGGACTCCTGCAAATGGGGCATGTCATCCCGCATGCTCTGGGTAGTATCCAGGGCCAGTACCAGGTCGAGCTCCGGCCCTTCGGCCTCCTCCAGGAGCTGCGCGATCTTGGGAACTATGTCCTCCCGTCCCGTAGAATAGAGCCGCCGAGCGTCGGTCCGCTCAGAGAGGGAGCTAAAGGTCTCCACGGTGTCGTCCATGAAGTTCGCCTCCGGGGGACCTTCCTCGGGCTTCTGCTCAATTCGTACTCTAAAGGGGTTATCCCGCCAGCCGCCGGAGTAGTCCGCGTAAGGTAGAGCGAAAGCGCGGACACTGAGATAGGTGCCGTCGACCACCTGAACCTCCCCGTTCCGGGTCCAAGGATAGCCGTAGATGAGCACGTAGGGCATGAAGATCTTGAACGCCTCGCCGAACTCCTCGTCGGGTACCGGGGTGGAGTCCAGGAGAAAGAAGCGGTCCTCGCCGCCGATAAACTCGCCGTCGAGAACTCGTTGCTCGTCACCGTTCTCCGGGTGGTACTCCGGGTTTCGGTAGGCGTAGGTTGCTACGTCCCGGGCGGGATCCTCGGTGGACTCGGTAATGAGAACCGATTCTATGCCCGGCTTCTTTCGGATGAAGAGATTATACCCCCCTTCGAGAGTCTGCTCGATGCGGACGTCATTAGGTCCCACTTCGAGGGCCGGATTATCCGCCTGTTCCTGGGCACCAAGCAAACCGCAGGTCAGGAGGAACGTCAGAAGAAGAAAGACCCGTTGTAACCCTCGCACCGGACACATACCACTTCTTATTGTCGGCGCAAGAAGGGGCTGAGCTTAGTAGGTAAGGACTCCTGGAAAGGGAAGAAGCGGAGACTCCCCCAGGGCGGAGGAGAAAAAGGCAAGCTCTTCGAGGAAGGCTGAAAGAAAGTCGCACGCCCGGGTGGGGTCGGCGCTGCCGACAAGAAGGACAGTCCGCCCCTCGTTGTCGGAACGGTAGGCGTAGACTCTGGAGGCAGTTCCCTGGCGGCTGTTGAGGGTTACTCCCGGGCCCGAGAGAGCGGGGCAGTCGAAGCTCCCCCAGGCGTCGACACTCGGTACCAGCAGCGAGATTAGGTAGAGCTCAACCTCCTCTCCTGAGGAGAGCTCGTATCGGGCGCGCTGCGCCTCAAAGGCGTTGGCTCCCAGGGCGGGAACCCCACGAGTGAGGTTAGGCCCCTGGAGGAGTATCGCCCTCCCCTCGGGCTGCTGGCCCGGAAGGATAGTCGGGATCAGGAGGAGTAGGCAGAAGAGCAGCGGCAGCCGGGCGTGGCCCCGCAACGGCCGCCGATACGAGCCGTTGCCGGGGGTGGCGCTATTCCACGGTAACGCTTTTGGCGAGGTTTCGAGGCTGGTCCACATTGCGGCCGAGCTCCAGGGCGCAGTAGTAGGAGAAGAGCTGCATCGGGATCACCATGAGGAAAGGATAGACCAGCTCGTCAGCCTTGGGAACGTAGAAGACATCGTCGGCGATGTCGGCTATCTCCCGGTCTCCATCCACCGCCAGGGCGATCACCTTGCCGTTTCGCGCTTTTACCTCCTTCATGTTGGAGATAACCTTCTCCCGGAGGCCGTCGTTGGGAACAATAAAGACCGAGGGAGTCTCCTCATTGATAAGGGCAATCGGCCCGTGCTTGATCTCCGCGGCGCTGTACCCCTCGGCGTGGATGTAGCTTATCTCCTTGAGCTTGAGCGCTCCCTCCAGAGCCACGGGATAATTGATGCCGCGCCCGAGAAAGAGGACATCCGGCGAGTGCGCATACTTCTTCGCCAGGGCGAGGAGCTCTTCTTTCCGGTCGAGGATCTCCTGCACCCGCATCGGGACGTTCTCCAACTCTTTGACGAAACGCATCCCCGACTCCAGGCCCATGTCCCGCATTCGCGCCATGAGAAGCGTGAAGAGGTAAAACACCGTGAGCTGACTTGTAAACGCCTTGGTAGAGGCGACGGCGATCTCCGGGCCTGAGTGGATGTAGGTTCCGCCGTCGGACTCCCGGGCGATCGTGGAGCCGACCACGTTAACCAGGCCAAGAACCCGGGCGCCCTTTCGCTTGAGCTCCCGCATGGCGTAGAGGGTGTCCGCGGTCTCGCCGGACTGGGATACGGCGATGTATAGGGTGTTCCGCTCGACCACGGGATTCTTGTAGCGCACCTCCGAGGCGAGCTCCGCGGCAGCGGGGATCCGGGCGAGGCTTTCGAGAATATAGGCCGCCACCATGCCGGCGTGGTAACTCGTACCAGCGGCGATAATCTTCACCCGCTCGATATCGAGGAGCTCCCGATTGGTCATGTTCAGGCCGCCGAGGTGGCCCGTGGCGTACTCGTAGTCCAGGCGCCCCTGCATTGCCCGCATGATCGACTCAGGCTGCTCGAGGATCTCCTTCTCCATGAAGTGGGCGTAGCCCTCTTTCTCGATCTCCTCGAGCTCCCAGCTGATGTGCTCTATCTGCTTGTCGATCTCCCGGTCGTGATAATCGGTGGTTCGGTAGCTCTCCGGCGTAATGGAAACGAGCTCCCCGTCTTCGAGATAAATAACCTGCTTGGTGTGAGCGAGGATAGCCGTCACGTCGGAGGCGAGAAACATCGCGTGGTCCCCGATGCCGAGCACCAGAGGGGAGCCGTTTCTCGCCCCAACCAGACGGTCCGGCTCATTCTTGTGGAGGGCGACGATGCCATAGGTTCCCTTGAGGAGGGCGGTGGCTCGCTTTACAGCCTGCTCCAGGTCGCCCTCGTAGAGGCTCGCGATGAGGTGCGCAACCACCTCCGAGTCCGTCTCGGAGACAAAGACTCGGCCTTCGTCCTCCAGACGTTCTTTTAGGGAGTTAAAGTTCTCGATAATTCCGTTGTGGACCACCGCTACGCTCTGCTCACCATCCACGTGGGGGTGGGCGTTGGTGTCCGTCACAGCGCCGTGGGTCGCCCAACGGGTGTGGCCGATACCAACGTTGCCAAGGAGGTCATCGGGGACCACCTCCCGGAGATCACTGATCTTGCCTTTGCGCTTCATAACGGTAATCCCGTCATCTTGGATGACGCCGATTCCCGCGGAGTCGTAGCCACGGTACTCGAGGCGTTTGAGCCCCTCCAGGAGAATTGGTGCCGCCGGTTTAGGGCCACAGTAGCCGATTATTCCGCACATCTATCAGGAACCTCCGGTTTGCCGGGCCAGCTGGACCAGCCGTCGCTTGTCTTTGAGCAGGATCGTGTTGCTCTCGATCTTGATAATCCCATCCTCATCGAAACCATACAACACTTCCGAGACGAAATCCGAGGGGGTCTCCAGGTTGAGGGAAATCTCCTCCACCGTCCGGTCCATGGTGAGCTTGCCCTCTTCGGTGGCCTGCTCGGTAAAACGGTTATAGAGACTCAAGCCGATAAGGCTCCGCTCGTTCGTCCTAAAGAGCTGCTGAATCTGGGCGTTGGCGTTCTGGAGACGTCTGCAGAGCTTGTCGATGACGTTCATGGCGATCTTGGCGTTCTTCTGGATCATGCCCTCAAAGCCTTGGCGATCAAAGGCGAGGATTTGGACCGTACCAACCGACTGCGCCGTGGCCGAGCGCTTCGTATTCTGCAGGACGATCGCCATTTCGCCAAAGAAGTCGCCCTTACCAAGTTGGGCCAGCTCGTGCTCTTTGCCGTCGATGGACTTGGTGATCTTCACTGTTCCATCCTGGATGATGTACATGCGGTCGCCGGGTTCGCCTTCTTTAAAGATCACTTCGCCGGAACGAATCGTGCTTCCATACTTCTCAAAAAGTGGATTGTCCGCCATTTCGGTAGCTCCAATTTCGCGTGGTGTGGTCAGTATAGACTCAGTGGGAGGAGGGGTAAAGAGTCGCTCCTTGCCTGAATTCCCAAGGCTGCCTCCCAAGTCTTAGGTGAAGAGGAGGATTCTGATGAAGAATGAAGCGAGGAGCTCGAAAAACCGGACTCTCCTGGCGCTGCTACTCGTCGGGCCGCTTTTGACACTCCTGGGGTGCAACCCCGTGGCTGAGTATCAGGCGGTCTACACCGGCGATATCGATCCGCCCCGGTTCGCCGGCATCGAGCCGGTGGACGCCGGGGAGGTGCGCCTGCGCTTTGACGAGCCCGTGGTGCCTCTAAGGGAGAGCCTCTTTCTCGACGGAGAACCGCTGCCGGAGGAGTTTCTTGCCGGTACGGAGGGTGTGGTCAGTCTGAAACCAACGAGCCTCTTCAACCCTGGTCAGGAATATCACTTTCAGGGAGTCTTTGCGGACGCCGCGGGAAACTCTACCAGCGTGGCGACCCGCTTCTACGGTCCGAATCCCGATCTTCCGACTCTGCTCATCAACGAGTTCAACCCCGAGGGGAGCCGCACCAACCCCGACATGATCGAGCTCATCGCCCTCGAGGCGGGGAACATCGGTGGCGCCACACTCTACGAAGGCTCCCCCTCGGACTGGGAGAGCCGCCTCGTTCTTCCGGCAGTGGAGGTGGAGGCGGGGGCGTACATACTCCTGCACTGGAAGCCCGAAGGAAGCCCGGAAGAGGTCAATGAACTCCGCCGGCCCGACGAGTCCGGGGGCATCAACGCCCACGAGGAGGCGTGGGACTACTGGCTCCAGGGTGGAGATGGGTACACCAACACCAACGGTTCCCTGGTGCTCTGCGAGCATCCCGGAGGGGCCATACTGGATGCGGTGATCTTCTCCACCAAGCGGTTTGACCCGGAAGAGGAGAACAGGGGCTTCTACTGGTCCAGCGTGCTACTGCGAAATGAGGAGATCGTCGCGGCGGGAGAGTGGAAGATCCAGGGAGAGGAAATCGTCCCGGAGGACGCCATAAACCCCGAGGACTCCAGCGCAACCAGGTCGATCAATCGCACCCCCGGGGCTCCGGACACAAACAGCCCCGCGGACTGGCACATCGTGCCCTCCAGCGGGGCTACCTTCGGTTACGAGAATTCGGTAGAGCGATACTAGTCAGAGATACTCCGCCACGAGTTCTCGGAGTGTCTCCTTGGGCGCGGCGCCCACGTGCTGTTTGACCACCTCGCCGTCCTTGAAGACCAGGAGCGTGGGGATGCTAACCACGTTGTACTGCTGCGCCAGAGCGGGCTGGTCGTCTACATCGAGCTTGGCGATCTTGAGCTTCCCGTCGTACTCCTTGTCCAGCTCGTCGAGAACCGGGGCGATCATCTTGCACGGCATGCACCAATCGGCCCAGAAATCCACGATAACCGGAACGTCCGAGGCGACTACCTCTTCTTCAAAGTTGACTTCGGTTACAGCTACTTCCACAGAATTCTCCTGAGTTCGCGAGGATGGTTCAACAGTACGGCCTACCGGCTGAGGGCGTCAAGACGGCGGCGGCCGCTCCCATCACGGCTGCCGAGGCGCCGGAGCAGGTTGCGGAGCGTCCGCAGACCCTTCCGGGATTCGGCCCGTAAGCTCCGACACCTTTCGGTAGACCGGGCCGTAGGGGTCCGCCTCCGCCGCGGCAGCCTCGGCTATGGTCCGTACGATCGCCGAGCCCACAACCACTGTATCGACGTGGCCGGCCAACGCCTCCACCTGGGCCCGCTCGGAAATGCCGAAACCTCCCATCACCTCCGTCTCACCCCCGCTAAAACGGTCGAGAAAGCGGATATTCTCTTCTCCGATTTCGGTCTTGGTTCCGGTGATGCCTCGGCGCAGGGAGGCGTAGAGGTAGGTGGGCTCCAGGGCGATAATCTTCTCGATCCGCTCTTCCGGGAGGGTCACCACCGCCACGGGCACAGCCTCCACACCGTGGCTCCGGCACGCGGCGTAGAGCCCCTCGTCGTGGTCGAAAGGGAGGTCCGGCACGATGAGACCAGTTACCCCGAGCTCCGCGGCCTGAGCCACAAAGGAGTCCACTCCTCGAGAGAACACGGGGCTCCCGTAACTCATCAGAAAGACCTCAGTGCCGATCCGCTCCCGAATAGCCTGGAGGAGGCGGAATCCCTCTTTCAGTTTGAAGCCCGCCTCCAGAGCGGCGGAGCAGGCTCCCTGAATCGCCGGGCCGTCCGCGGAAGGGTCGGAGAAGGGAAACTGGAGCTCGATGTACTCCGCCCCGCCGTCTGATAGGGCTCGGGCAACTTCGAAGGAGCGCTCCCAGTCCGGATATCCGGCGACCATGTGGGCCATGAGCTTCGGGTTCTCGGGCTTGCTCATTTTCCGCCTCCCTGCGCCACGGTTTCACGGCCCGATCCGACCGCGGGACCGCTGCCAGCGGGTCC
>CAYZHV010000145.1:0-8444 GCA_964478055.1 uncultured Spirochaetaceae bacterium
GGCATCCGCGGATCGCGGATTCTCTTCCAGAATCATACGGTACTGTGACTCCGATCGTTCCAATTCGCCTTGCCGGCGGTATATCTCTCCTAAGGTCAGACGACTCTGTTCCAACAAGAAGGTGTCGTCGCTCAGTTGAACCGCCTCCCGCAAAGCCTCTTCGGCCTCTTGAAGTCGATCCATCGCCAGAAGCGTCGTGCCGAGGGTGTGGTAGAGAATCGCCGTGGGGCTGCTCTCAATCGCCTCCTGCAGGTACGCTACCGCGGCCTCGGGCTCGCCGAGGTCCACGCTGGCAACGGCAAGATATTCAAACATATCCTCCCGCTGAAGCCCCCCTTCGGAGGCTTCCGTAAGCTCTTCTACTGCCAAGTCGTAGAAGAAGGGCCCTCGGTGAAAGTACGCCTTCCCGAGGACATAGTGGATCTCCGCTTCCATCGGCGGCTCCTCCACGAGAAGCGCTCGCCGCAGGTCGGCCACCGCGTTTCGCAGAAAGGACTCCCGCTCGCCGGTGTCGTTACTAGCCATGCCCGCATAGAAGCGTGCAAACCCTCGCAGGGCGAGAGCGTCCGGTTGCATCGGATGTTGTTCCAGAGTTTCGTCGGCGGCGGCGATAAGAGCCTGCCGCTCCCCGCTACGCCATAGCTCGTAGAGATGGTAGCTGTCCCCTACACCGAAGGCGTTCACCAGGGGGCGCTCCTGGGAGACGGCCCAGAGCACTACGCCGGTTAGAGAGCCGCCAACAACCACAACCACAGTGGCAATTACCAAGGTCCGAGCCAGTAGTGCTCTGCGGTCGGCGGACGCAGATGATGAACCTTCACCTTTCCGCTGGTACAACATCGTTATGCGAGGTATTAAAAACCAATTGGTTCAAAAGGTCAATGCACGGAAGGATAGCAGGCTGCAGTCCTGTAAGCCGGGTTCTGTCGAGGGGCATCATTTATCTGGGGGAGACTCTTGCGAATTTCCCTCTCGCAACCTACCCGCAGGCGCATCGGCGAGCCACCGACCTGCTGCTTGGTCTTGCTCCTGGCAAGGTTTACCATGACGTCCGACGTTGCCGCCGGACCGGTGAGCTCTTACCTCACCGTTTCACCCTTACCCCGCCGGAGCGGGGCGGTATGGTTTCTGTGGCACTCTCTCGTGAGGCGTAAACCCCAGCCGGGTGTTACCCGGTACCATGCTCTGTGGAGCCCGGACTTTCCTCCGGCGCTCTTTTCGCCGGCGACGCCCCGGACTGCAACCTGCTACCCCGCCGTGGGGGTCGCGGGACTACTCCTCTTCCTCCTCCTCTTCGGAATCGCCTTCGTCGAGCTCTTCAAAGGACTCCTCTTCCGGTTCTTCCTCCTCCGTAGCTTCGTCCTCTTCCTCTTCGACGGCGCCGATTCCTTCCTCTTCCGCTTCTTCTTCCTCTTCGTCCTCGTCCTCTTCTTCTTCTTCTTCTTCTTCTTCCTCTTCGCCTACGATCTCTTCCTCGAAACCTTCCTCGTAGCCCTCGCTGTACTCGTCCGAGAACTCCCCGTCGAGCTCGTCGTCGAACTCCTCGTCAACAAGGTCCGCGAGCCCCTCCGCATCCTCGTCGCTAAAGCCCGCTTCCTCTTCCTCATCGACGTAGTAAACGATTTTCGAGCAGTAGGGGCAGAAGAGTATCTCCGTTCCGGAGCGCACGTCGTTTACGAACTGGTTGGGAAGGATCATCTGACAACCGAGGCAGACGCCGCGCTTCAGGGGTACGATACCCTCGCCCTCTTTGGAGCGAATAATGCGCTCGAACTTGAAAAGCAGCTCTTCGTCGAGGCCGGGAGTAATTTCCTTCTCCTGCTCCTCGATCTCCTCGAGCTGGCTCTTCTTGGTCTTTGTCTCGTCCTCTATCTTGGACTTTTCTTCTTCGAGCTCTTGCTCCTGGGAGGATATCATCTCCTCTTCGCGCTTGATTCCCTCTTCCTGTTCCTCGAGCTGCTTCTCTTCTCGCTGGAGCTCCTTCCGAAGCCCCTGCTCCCGCTCGGAAGCTTCCCGAATCTCCTTGTCCAGAGCTTCGTACTCCCGCTGGGTCTTGATCTCATCCATCTGCTGCTCGTACTTCTCACGCTCTCGCTCGGCGTCCTCGAGCTTGATTCTGAGATCCTTTACTCGGGCTTTGGTGTTTTCGTAGCGTTCGCTCTTCTCGAGATAACTCTTCTTGAGACGGCTTACGAGCTCGTTCTTGGTGGAGAGGCTCTTGGGCAGCTCTTCAATCTCCTGCTCTATGCGAAACTTCTCCGAGAGAAGTTCCTGAAGGGTCCTCAGCTTGTCTATAGTCTCCTGAATCATCCTGGTCCGGCCTCCGTCACTGCGATTAGTAGGTATTAGTTGTCGAGGTAGTCTTTGAGCCGTCGGCTTCGTCGGGGGTGTCGAAGTCTCCGCAGCGCCTTAGCCTCGATCTGTCGTATCCGCTCTCGAGTGACGTTGAAATAGAGTCCCACCTCCTCCAGAGTCAGGCTGTACCCATCCTCCAGGCCGAAGCGCATTTTGAGCACCTCCTGCTCTCGAGCGGGAAGCGTGGAAAGAACGCTTCGCAACTGCTCCTGAAGAAGGGTAAAGGCGGTGCTGTGGGCGGGATTCTCTACTTCCTTGTCCTCGATGAAGTCTCCGAGGAGGCTGTCCTCCTCCTCGCCGATTGGCGTCTCGAGAGAGATCGGCTCCCGGGCGACGTTCTTAACCGACTTGACCCGGTTTACGCTCCAGCCGAGGCGCTCGGCGATCTCCTCATCAGTGGGCTCCCGGCCGAGAACCTGCATTAGCTGCCGGGACTCCCGAACGACCTTATTGATCTGCTCGATCATGTGGACCGGAACACGTATGGTTCGGGCCTGATCAGAGATGGAACGGGTAATCGCCTGTCGAATCCACCAGGTCGCGTAGGTAGAGAACTTGTACCCTTTTCGGTACTCGAACTTCTCTACTGCCTTGATAAGGCCGATATTCCCCTCCTGCACCAGGTCAAAGAAGTGCAGGCCCCGATTGGTATACTTCTTGGCGATGCTCACCACGAGGCGAAGGTTCGCCTGAATGAGGCGGTCCTTGGCGCTCTGCATCATTGTCCGGCCTTCGCTGATTCGCTCGGACATGTGGAGAATGTCGTCAATGGTGTTCTCGAACTCTAGTTCCAGCTCTTTGAGCTTCTTCTCCGAGAGCTGCACCTGCCGAATCTTCTCCTTGATCTGATCCGCCGAGAGCCCCAGGGACTCCTCGATGCGGCGACGCTCCTTGTTAATGGCCAAACCCCGGCCGAGGCTGCGGAGTTCTCGCAGGTTGGACACCTTGAGCCGCTTCTCGATTCGGGCCTGCTCTTTCCGGAGCTTCTTAATTCGCTTCTCGGCATCGCTGAACTTGTCAGCGAAGTAGATTATCTCTTCTTGATGGATATCTATCGCAGAAAGATGCCCCATCAGGCTCTTTCGCTTTTTCTTGAGGGTTGCGTTCTCCAGGACGTCCTCGCCCTTGGCCACAACCTTCTTCTTCTGCTCGATGTATCCCTTTAGCTCGGCGATATGCTCCTTGAGCGCAGCCCTGTAGAACTGCGTAAGCCGTCGCCGCTCCGCGAGATACTCGGAGATTTCTTTCTTTGAAAGCCCCATCTCCCGGGGATCCTTTTTGCTGAAGGCGCGCAAAGCGAGTTTGTAAAACTCAGGGATAATCACACCGGAGCCCCGAATGACCCCCTTGATGATGTTCTCCCCTTCCTCCATTTTCTTGGAGAGCTCCACTTCCTGCTCAGCGGTTAGAAGGCTTTCTTTGCCAATTTCCCGGAGGTAGAGGCGGATCGGATCATCCACGGAGCTCTCTTTCTCACCGACGATCATCCGTCGCTGCTGTCGCTCCTCCGATTCCACCCGCTTTCGGGAGGCAGGGATCTTTTCGGGACGATCATCTTCCTTGGCTACAGCCTCGGCCTCGTCCTCCAACACTACGTCATGATTTGCCAATATAGACATCACCTCGTCCATTTTTTCCGACTTGATCACCGAGTCGGGCAAAAAGTCCTGTACCTCTTCGTACGTTATCTTCTCTTTGTCTTTCGCGTAATCTATGAGCTTCAGTACTGCGGGATCATTCTGAAGTTCGGTCATGTGTACTCACCTTGAGTTCTTCCAGTTCTCTATCCAGTTCCATTTTTTCACTTAACAGGTCCCGAAGCTCCTCGGCGGAGGTGTCTGACCGGCGTAGACGGCTCTCGATCTTTCGTCGCTGCCGCTCCTTCTTCCTGATCCGGAGCCGGAGGAGATTCTCTTCCACCGGACCGGATAGATCGCCGCCGAATTCTTCGCCGCTCAGGCGCTCATAAATCAAGCGCCGTAGCGCATCGTCGAGCTTTTCCAGGAGTGCCTCTCTTGAACCCTCACCGCGACGAAAAGCATCCTCCAGGGCGTAATAGACCGCCTGGGCGCGCTCATCTTCGAGGTCTGTCGGTTCTGCAATGGTGCGAATACGCACGAATAGCTCGCGCTCTTTTACAGCAGCGAGCATTAGAAAGAGATCGCTAGAAAGATTCTCCTGTGATCGGCGTTGCGGTGACTTTCCGCTATAGGTCCTCCCCCTTCTCCGGAACTCCGAGACCACGGACTCCCGATCTACCTGTAGCAGATCCGAGAGGGCCGTTAGGTACGCATCCTGCTGCACCTCGGAATCCACGACCTTAATATAAGGAAAAAGTTTGTGCAATACAAGTTCTCTGCCTTCGGATTTGCTGATATCGGCCTCCTTAACGGCCTGCCGCATCAGCATATCAAAGAGCTCCTGCCGTTCCCCGAGGGCCGCTACCAGAGCCTCGGCCCCCTCGGAGTGCAGAATGTCCGCAGGGTCCCGGTCTCCCCCCAGGGAGACCACCTGCACCTTTAGCCCGTTGCTCTCGGCGATCCGCCCGCTCTTCTCGGCGGCGGCGATCCCCGCCCGGTCCGCGTCGAAGACGAGAACCACCTGGTCGCAGAGGCGACGAAGGGAGAGAGCCTGCTCCTCGGTAAAAGCGGTTCCCAGGGGAGCAACCGTGTTTTCCGCCCCCGCCTGATGGCAGGCGATAACGTCCATGTACCCCTCCACCAGAATCGCCTCGTTTTTCTTGCGAATCGCCTGAAAGGCGAGATCCATCCCGTAGAGCTCCCGGCTCTTCTTGAAGATCTCCGACTCCGGAGAGTTGATATACTTCGCGCTGTCCTCTCCGAGAGCGCGGCCACCAAAGGCGATTATTTCGCTTCGGCGATTTCGGATCGGGAACATCACCCGATGACGAAAGAGGCTGATTTCCGGGTATTTCCGGGAAAAGAGGCCACTTTTCTCGAGAAATCCGCGGGAGTACTTCTTATCAGAGAGAAAATTGAAGAGCCACCGGCGACCCGGAGGAGCGTAGCCGATACCGAAGGCGTCCACCATTTCCTCCGAAACAGCCCGGTTGGCCATATATCGCCGCGCCTCCTCGCCGGAGGGGTGATTTTTGTAGAGATGGACAAAGCTTCCCGCCACCCGGCGGTAGAGCTCCTTGAGGGCGTCCCGCTCTCGGGCGACCTGGGTCTCCTCCGGGTCCGCCCGGACTTCGATGCCGACCTCTTTGCCGAGCTGTTCCACCGCCTCGGGAAAGGTGAGCCCCTCGAGCTCCATGAGAAAGGTGAAGACCGACCCACCCTTGTTCGTGCTGAAGCAGTAGTAGAACCCCTCGTCCGGGACCACCGAGAAGGATGGGGTCTTCTCGGTGGTAAAGGGGCTCAATCCCCAGTAGCGGCCGCCCTTGCGTTCGAGGCGGACGTAGCGGCTGACGACATCGACGATGTCGACACGCCGCTCTATTTCCCGAATAGTCTCATCGGGTATCCGCATCTACCTACCTAATGAGGATAAATTCGACGCGGCGATTCTTCCAGCGGTTATCCAGGTCCGTGTGCGGTACAAGGGGCTCCGTGCCCCCCTGACCCACGGTGGTTATCCTGTTCGCCGAGATACCTCGCTCCACCAGGGCGGCCTTGACCGACTCAGCCCGGGATAGGGAGAGAGGCTGCAACTCTTCTACCTCTTCCCGTTCGGTGCCCGTGATATTTACCGCGTGACCGGCGATCTTAATCCGATAGGCGTCGTACTTCTGGAATATTTCCGCAAGACGGTTGAGCACCTGCTGGTTCTTGGAGCCGATCTGCGTATCCGGGTCGAGAATGAGCTCCGGGCTGTTCGGCGCGAAGTTGATGTTGGAAATCTGCACCTTTAGTTGTTCACCGTCCCGAATTACCAGGATGTCCACCGGGATCTGCCCCTCTCGGGTTGTGCTATTTCCGTAGATGTCCGCCACCTCGAAGGTGTAGGGATAATCCTCCGCGGAGATCACGTACTCGCCGTTGGCGCTGCGGCCGTCCCAGATAATCTTTTCCGCCGGGGCGCCGCGACCGCCGAACTCCTGGAAGAACTGGTTGTTCCGGTCCCGGATTTCGAAGAGCCAGTAGGCTATATCGCTCTGGTCCTGCAAGTTGAGGGCGATCGTCAGTTCATCGTCCACGCCGTCGTTGTCCGGAGAAAAGGGGACCGGATCGAGGCGAACCTCGGCGCTCGGCGGCGTCACATCCACCACGAAGGGAGTCGAGACCTGCTCAGGCAGGGCGCCCCGGTCGTAACTTGCCACAAATCGAGCCCGGAAGGTTCCCTCCACCAGGTTGCCGTTCTCATCCGTTCCGTCCCAGGGCAGCTCCCTGGACTCCTGCACATCGGTGTACCGGAACTCCCTGATAAGCTCACCGGACTCCCGCCGGATCTCGAGGAGCGAGAACTCCGCTCCGGCGGTGTCATTTACGTAGGTCGTGATGGTCAGATCGTCCCGAACGCCATCGTCGTTCGGAGAAAAGCCGGTGTCACTGACGGTGACAAAGACTCCTGCGGGGCGAGTATCCACCTCGAGGCCCGTGATGCGCCTCTCGAAGCGGTTCCCCGCCTCGTCCTCTCCGACGAGCACGTACTGATAGGTGCCGTCGGGGACCTTGTTTCCGGCCTCGTCGGTGCCGTCCCAGGAGAGGTCCATCGGATCGCGGTCAAAAAAGTACTCCCGCACCGTCTCGCCACCGCTAGTGAGAATCCGCGCTTCCCAGTCCCCCGGGGCAGAGGCGGACTGAATGATCTCGAGCTCGTCCTTTCTGCCGTCACCATCAGGAGAGAAGAGGCGCTCCGGAACCTGAACCTGCGCTTCCGGATAGACCGTGTCGACCACTACCCTACCGCTCTCGGCGGTGCTCACATTGCCGTTGGGCAGGACCACCGTCACTTCCGCGGAGTACTCGCCGTCAGGCACGATCGTGCCGTCCGCGGCGGTGCCGTCCCACTCGATTTCTTCTGGTATTCTTCCGCTGCCGGGGAAGGAGCGGACTACCTCGTCATTGCGATCGGTAACCCGGAGTTCGTAGCTTTCAATCTCCAGCCCCTCCTGGATTCGAGGGAAGAAAATGAGCTGATCCAGGTTGCCGTCGGCGTTTGGAGAAAAGGCGTCTTCCGAGGCCGAAACAAAGAGCTCCGCCTCGCTGGTGTCGAGGCTCACCACCACCGGCACGGAGCTGCCGCTGTTCCCCGCGGAGTCCGTCGCCCGCAGTTGATACTCGTACTGGCCGTCCGGGGCGATTCGCCCTTCCTCGGTGCGACCGTCCCACTCGTATCGGAAATCCGGGGTTCCCCGCCAGGCGATTTCCTGTACGGTCTCCCCCTCCTGGTTGAGAATCACACCGGTCCAGCGCTGCTCCTCCGAGGCGTCCTGGAAGAACCTCGCCTGGTCCCGAATGCCGTCATTGTTCGGCGAGAAGACCGCCACGTCCACGCGGACGTCCGCCCTCGGGGCGGTAACGTCTACGTTCATCGGCGGGGAGACCGCCGTGGGGTTATTGCCGTTCTGGTAGCGTACCGAGAGGACACCCTGGTAGATACCCTCCGGAACCAGGTCGCCCGCGGCGTTTCGACCGTCAAAGGAAATGGACTCAGGAGGAACATCCACGCCACTGTAGGTGCGCATAGCGTCACCCCGGGCGCTCTCGATCCGTAGGCTCCACTCCACGATACCGCTGGTTACCGGAACCGTGGGACGCAGCTCTACCGTATCGAGGATACCGTCATTATTCGGGCTAAAGGAGCTGTGAGAGACCGTAAGGTCCACCGGGGATGCGACGGTGTTGATAATGAGGTTCGGAAGCCGCTCCTCAACGCTGTTCCCCGCCCGGTCCGTGGACGTGATGCGGTACTCGTAGACCCCGTCGGGGACCAGGGCGCCGGCGTCGTCTCTTCCCTCCCATGTGAAGGTCCCGGGGGATCCAGTCTCCCAGGCGCGGGTGTAGACAACCTCGCCCTGGGCGTTGGCGATTTCCGCCTCCCAGCGCTGCTCCTCCGAGCCGTCCTGGACGAGGGTGAACTCATCCTTGTTGCCATCACCGTTAGGGGAGAAAATGCGCTGCTCG
>CAYZHV010000145.1:8454-9565 GCA_964478055.1 uncultured Spirochaetaceae bacterium
TCACCTCGGCGATTTGCACCTCCGGCGGCTGGGTATCTATGACGAACTCTCGTCGCTCGATCTCGGCGCTGTTCCCGTTGTCGTCGGCGGCGCGGACCACGAAGCTGTACGCTCCATCCGGAACCACCTCGCCGCTGTCACCGCGGCCGTCCCAGCGGAGCTCATCCGGGATTTCGACCCCCTTCTCCACCGCTACAATTCGGTCGATGATCCCCTGGAGGCCCTCATTCTCGGGTCGGTCGTCCTTGTTCTGGATCTCCCGGACCACATTGCCCTGATCGTCGTAGACAAAGAGGCGCCAGGAGCGTACGTATCGCTCATCCTCAATAGAGAGATCGAAGGAGAGATCGTCCTGGGTTCCGTCGTTGTTCGGAGAAATGTAATCGACCCGATCCGCTTCGTACCCAACGGCTATCTCCGGAGGTTCCGTATCCCGGACACCAAGGGCAGCCTCAAGTCCGAGACTCCCTCCCATGATACCCTCGTAGAGCGGGGCCACCGAGGCGTGGGTGTACACTTCGCTTCGTTGCCAGCCCTGTTCCTCGATAAAGCGGCTCTCACCGGGGATCCGGCTCGCGATGCGAACCGAAATGCCCACTGAGGGCGCCAGGCTGCGCAGCTCCAGATCGTCCTCAAAGAGCTGTCGGGCGTCGAGGCCCCAGCCACCGTAGAGGGAAAAGCGATCCCGAAAGGAGAGCCGGCCGCCGAGATTGAGGCGTCCGTTCTGCACCGACGGAAAGCTCACGTCGGCGCCGAGCCGGAGGGACCAATCCTCATTTCGAAGGAGCTCCGAGGACATACCCACTGCCGGGGTAAAAGGCGAAGGCACCGCCGATTTGTCCTCCACCGGCTGGTACCATTTGCCGCTGTTGAGCAGCGCAAAACCTATAATCGTATCCCCGAGAAAGCCGAGATCCCCGGCCTCGTAAACACCACCGATATCGGCGGAGACCCCGACGCTCGTGTTCCCGTCGGCGCCTCCAACAAGACCGTTGAGGCCAACGCCCATATTGAGGCGGGGATAGAGTTTCTTGGAGAAGCCGGCGTTCATGGAAAAGGTAGTACCCAGGTCCATGTCCTCGAAGGGAACGTGAAGAGCCGCCATGGAGCC
>CAYZHV010000146.1:0-9555 GCA_964478055.1 uncultured Spirochaetaceae bacterium
GACCGAGCTCACCCTGCCCCTCGGGAATACGGATCGTAATGCGGAGGCCTGGCTCCCGGGTACCAAAGAGATCGATAAAGAGTCGAAAGACGTCGGACTCGGTGATAATACCGACGATTCGTTCTCCTTCCATAACCGGGAGACCGCCGATATTGTTGTCACTCATCAGTCGGGCCGCTTCCTCGACGAGGTCCTCGGGCCCTACGGTGACAAGCTTCTTCGTCATGATATCGCCGACTTTGACCTTTGCGAGCAGATTGCTCATTTCGTAGACGTTGAGGGTCGAGGCCGGAGAGGGCGAGGCGTAGAGAAGGTCTTTCTCCGAGATGATTCCCACGAGCGCCTTCTGGTGGTTCAGCACCGGAAGCCGGTGAACTTTCTCGCGACGCATGACGGCCTGGGCGTCGCTCAAGGGGGTGTCGGTGTACACCGTAAAGGGGTTTTCAGTCATTATGGTTCTAACAAGCATACTCCGTCTCCTACTATTTCAGTATGAATCCACCGACGCGAATCGCGCAATCTAGACGCCCAGATACGCCTTGCGAACCTCTTCGTTGTTCATCAGGCGGTCCGTGGTATCTGTCATGGTGATGCGCCCGGTCTCCATGACGTAGCCACGGTGCGCAAGCTGTAGCGCCAGGTTGGCGTTCTGCTCCACGAGAAAGACCGTGGTCTTGTTCTCCTCGTTGATCGTCTTGATGACCTCGAAGATCTGCCGAACGATGAGGGGCGCCAGACCGAGGGAGGGCTCGTCGAGCAGGAGCAACTTCGGTCGCGCCATAAGGGCCCTGGAAATCGCGAGCATCTGCTGCTCACCTCCGGAGAGCGTACCGCCCGGCTGATTCCGTCGCTCCGCGAGAATCGGAAAGAGCTCGTAGACATAGTCCAGATCTTTTCGAATCCCCTCGGTGTCTCGTCGCAGAAGTGCTCCCATGTCCAGATTCTCCCGCACCGTTAGGTGAGGGAAGATCCTCCGTCCCTCAGGCACCTGCGAAATGCCGTGAGCAACGATAACGTCCGGGTCCATCCCCTGGATCTCCTCACCCTGAAAGAGAATCTCACCCGATTTTGGCTGGACGATGCCGCAGACTGACATGAGCGTGGTGGACTTGCCTGCGCCATTGGCTCCGATAAGGGTAATAATCTCCCCTTCGTCAACGCGAATATCCACGTTTTTCAGAGCCTGTATGTTTCCGTAGTAGGTATTAATGCCTTTGAGCTCAAGCACTGACTTCTTCTCCCAGATACGCCTTTATTACCTCGGGGTTAGTCTTGATCTGAGAAGGAGTCCCCTCGGCGATAAGCTTCCCGTAGTCCATCACGTAGATTCGCTCGGAGAGGCTCATGACCAGGCTCATGTCATGCTCTATGAGAAAGATCGTGAGGTCTTCGGTATCCCGGAGTCGCAGAATGAGATCCTCCAACCGCCTGGTCTCTTGGGGATTCATTCCCGCCGCGGGCTCATCGAGAAGGAGCAAAAACGGCTCCGTCGCTAGGGCCCGGGCTATCTCCAGCCGGCGCTGGGCACCGTAGGGAAGATTCTTCGCGAGCTCGTTGACGTACTGCTCGATACCAATCTTTTTGAGGATCTCATAGCTCTCGTGGATTACCCGCTCCTCTTCGATACGGGTAGCCTTGTTTCGAAAGATCGCTCCAAGAACCCCCGCCTTGAGTCGGGAGTGGCGGCCAATCATGACGTTTTCCAGAACGGTCATATTCTGGAAGAGTCGAATGTTCTGAAACGTCCGGGCGAGTCCCTTTGCGGTGATCTTGCTCGGCTTGTAGCCTATGATCGACTCTTCTTTTCGCTGCTCTTCCGGTGGAGCGATGATTACATCACCTTGGGTGGGAGCGTAGACCCCGGTCACGCAGTTGAAGAAGGTCGTCTTACCAGCGCCGTTTGGACCGATCAGGGCGACGATCTCGTTTCGGCGCACAACGATATCAACGCTGTTGACCGCTCGAAGGCCGCCGAAGTCTTTGGTTAGTCCCTTCGCCTGCAGTACCATTACGCGGTTACCTCCGATTCGTCAGTAGGCGACTCCTGGAAGGTGTACGCTCTTCTCCTCTTCTGGATCAAGCCTCCCGGTCGGAAAACCATCATAATGACCAGTACCGCTCCAAACATGAGCATACGATAGTCCGCGAAGGCCCGGAGGTACTCCGGTACGAGAATAAGCACCAGAGCCCCGGTAATAACTCCGGGAATGGAGCCCATCCCGCCGAGGACCACACAACTGAGCACGATAATGGACTCCCAGACGGTAAAGCTCGCGGGGTTAATAAAGGTGGTCCTTGCGGCAAAGATGACTCCCGCGAGCCCCGCCCAGGTGGAACCGAGAGCGAAGGCGGTCACCTTTGTTTTCATCACGTCGATACCCATCGCCTCGCTGGCTATGTCATCCTCTCCCATGGCGACCCAGGCACGGCCGAGGCGTGAGTTCTCCAGCCGGTAGACGACAAAGACCGTAAACACCACCATGGCGAGAATGATGTAGTAAGTGTAGGTGGTGGCGGTAAGGAGTCCCATTTCAACTCCGAACAGTGGAGGCCGGGGAATACCGCCGATCCCCTGAGGCCCCCCGGTAAACTCCGTCATGTTGTTCAGAACGATTCTAACAATTTCCGCGAATCCCAGGGTAACAATCGCCAGGTAGTCTCCCCGGAGACGCAGTACCGGTATGGCAAGGAGAATTCCCGCAATTGTCGCAGTCGCCGCTCCGATAGGCAGGGCGAGCCAGAAGCCCACGCCAAGATACTGATTCAGCAACGCGTAAGTGTAGGCTCCCACGGCGTAGAAGGCGACATAGCCAAGATGGAGCATCCCACCCAGGCCGATGACGATGTTCAGTCCCAAGGCGAGCATCACGTAGAGCAGCGCCGTAATCATGATGTTCGTCTGGTAGAGTGAGCTCAGAATCGGAAAGAGGACGCCAATAATGATAAGGGCAGTGATGATCGGTACCATCACCCTCCGCTCCCGGAGTTTGGCCGCGAGGTGGGCAAAGTCGATACCCTTTCGCCTTTTCTTCAGCTCCCGGGTGGAGCCTCCCGCTCCCGCCCCGGCAACTCCGGTCTCTCCGGCCTCCGCAATCTCCGGGGTCTCGCCGACGGTTACGACGTCCGTTCGCTTGCCCGGCGTCTGCCGTCGTTGCAAGGCGAAACGCCATACAAAAGAAATGAGAAAGACGGCTATCCCGATGTAGGCCATGTTGTGCCAACGCCAGACGATGACGTCGTCTATGGTGTTAACCCGGATCACCATGATCGGGAAGGTGAGAAAGACCATCCAAATCGCAATCCCCAGGGATTTCTTGATCTCTTGAAAACCCATATCCTACACCTTCTGTGTTTCCGACCGGCCTAAGAGACCCGACGGCTTAAATACGAGAATAACTATCAATATCACAAAGGCGAACACGTCCTCGTAGACACTGGAGACGTAGCCCGCGGCGTAGCTCTCCGCCATTCCGAGGACCAAACTACCGAGGACGGCCCCAGGGATACTTCCTATGCCACCAAGAACCGCCGCCACAAAGGCTTTGATGCCCGCGATAAAGCCAATGTAAAAGTTGATCTGCCCAATGTAGGAGCTAATCAGGATGCCGCCCAGGGCCGCGGTGAAGCTACCAATAATGAAGGTATAGGAAATCACCCTGTTGACGTTGATCCCGACCAACATTGCCATGGTTCGGTCCTGGGAGGTTGCCCTCATGGACTTTCCCATCCGAGTGAACTTAATGAGTATCGTCAGGAGGACCATGACGATTGCGGTAGCCACGAAGATGACTAGCTGCGGCCCGTTCAGGACGCTTCCGAGATTTCCGGGTATCCGGATCTCCGGAAGGAGCTCTGGGAAAGGGAGAAAGTTGGAGGTCTGCGCCAGGAGCACGTAGTTCTGCAGGAAAAGAGACATGCCGATTGCGCTAATGAGCACCGACAATCGCGGCGCCTTTCGCAGCGGCTTGTACGCCACCTTCTCGATGGTAAACCCGTAAGCGGAGGAGTAGAGAAGCGCAACAAGGCTTGCCAACACCAGTATCGCGAGAGCAGGCATTCCGAAAATGCTCAGGACCGATGCGACGATAAGCGCCGTAAACGCACCGATCATGTAGATCTCGCCGTGGGCAAAGTTAATGAGCTGGATAATTCCATAAACCATCGTGTAGCCCAGGGCGAGGAGGGCGTAAATGCTCCCTCTCGTGAGACCGCTGAAAAAGAGCCTAAGAAAGTACTCGATATCCATATTTTTTCCGGGGGTTACGAATGACGGGCGGCCCAAAGGCCGCCCGTTGAAGTCTCTGTTCTTATGATCAGGCCTTAATCTACCTGTACGTAGACGCCGTCCTGAACCTGATACATAGCGAATCCGACACCCTCGGCGTCGCCCTGCCCGTCGAAGCTGATCTCGCCAAGGGGAGTGCGAACGGAAGTGTCACGCAGAGCGTCCATGATCGCATCTGCCTCGGTGGACTCAGCTACCTCGATGGCGTGAGTGATTGCGAGAGCCGCGGCGTAGGCGTTCATGAAGAAAGGACCGGGATCCTCTCCGTACTTCTCCCGGTGAGCGTCAGCAGCTTCCTGGAAGAGCGGATTGGAAGAGGTGTCAGTCGGACCGGAAGCGTATACGCCTTCGGCATCGCCGCCGGCGACGTTTATAAAGGTTTCATCTTTTACGCCGTCACCGGAGATAAAGACCGTGTCCAACCCTTGAGTCCGCATCTGGCCTACCAGCTTGGACGCCTCCGGGTGATACCCACCGAAGATGACGCCTTCTGCGCCGGACTGAGCGACACGGTTGATAATCGCGGAATAGTCAACGGCACCGGGAGTAACGCCCTCGTAGAGAACGATCTCCACATCGGAATAGTTCTCCTCCAGAGCAACTCGTGCAAAGTCCGCGAGGCCCTGTCCGTAGTCACCACCGTCATGGAGGATCGCTACGCTTTCCAGGCCGAGCTCCTCAGCGGCGAACTGCGCCTGGAGCTGTCCCTGGGCGTCGTCCGGCGCAATGGTCCGGAAGAAGACCGGGAACTCACCGCTCTGAGTGAGAGGCGGGCTCGTGGCGGAGGGGGAGATCGTTACGATATCCTCGCTCGTGTAGATGCCGAGGGCCGAGCGGGTCGCGCCGGAGCAGATGTGTCCGATTACGGCCACAACTCCTTCACCAACCAGCTTTGCAGCCGTGCTGGTAGCGACTTCAGGTTTACACTGATCATCCTCGACAACAAGCTCGACCATTTGACCGTTGATACCGCCATTGGCGTTGATGTCCTCGACCACCAGCTCAGCAGCGTGAACCGTGGGGATGCCGTAGGAAGCGAGGTCACCGCTGTGAGCCCCCGCGACACCGATCTTGATAGCACCCGATTCTCCCTGGCCGCCTGCAAAGACGAGTCCGGTCGAAATCAGGAGTACAACTGCAACGATCAGAAGTTTTGATGCACGCATGATCGTTCCTCCTTAACTATGGTTCTGACTAAAGGTGCGCTTAGTATCTTCAATTTGCTTACACTTTGCAACTGCATGGCGGTAGAAAATACGGATTGCGCCAAGATATTTGTATAAATATTCCCCTATTCACCTGACAGAAGCACCTCATCATTCTCGAAGGTACGGTGTCGGATCCGGTGGAACATGTCGACGAGCTTTTCCACAGTGAGCGCTTTCTTCTCCTCCCCAGAAACGTCCAGAATAATCTCTCCCTTGTCCATCATGAGGAGGCGGTTACCAAACTGAATCGCCTGCTGCATGTTATGGGTGATCATCATGGTGGTGAGGTTGTACTCCTCAATGAACTTGGTGGTGAGGTCGAGAACGATCGCCGCGTTTTTCGGGTCCAAGGCGGCAGTGTGCTCATCGAGCAGAATCAGATCGGGCTCAGAGAGCACCATCATAAGCAAGGTCAGCGCCTGCCGCTGTCCACCGGAGAGAAGGCCCACGTTGTCCTTCATTCGTTCCTCCAGGCCCATTTGAAGGTCCTCGAGGCGCTTCTGGAAAAAGGAGCGCATCTTGTTGTTGAGACTGATCCGCAAACCCTTTGACCCTTTGCGGTAGCAGATCATCATGTTGTCTTCCAGGGTCATGTTGCCCGCGGTTCCGAGCATGGGATCCTGAAAGATTCGGCCGATGTACTGCGCCCGCTTGTACTCCGGATGGCGAGTTACGTCTATATCGTCCACGGCCACCTTTCCTTCCGTGGGGAAAAAGGTCCCGGAGATAAGATTGAAGAGCGTCGTCTTCCCTGCGCCGTTGCTCCCAATAATCGTTATGAAGTCCCCACGATTGACGGTGAGATCGACCTCTCGCATCGCGGTCACCTCGTTCACCGTTCCAGGGTGGAAGACTTTCGTCACGTTCTCCAGTCGGATCATCCCTTCACCTCCCGTTGTACCTTCTTCGGAATCGGCCGCTTTCCCCGGGCCTGGGTAGCCACGAGGGAGCCGATGATCAGAAGCCCCGTGATGAGCTTGAGGTCGTTGGGAGTGAGGTTAATGTAGTAGCCGTAGTAGCGACCGAGGAACATGAGGCCGCGATAGACAATGGAACCGAGAATCACCCGAAGGGTGAGCAGACCGATCCGGTTCGACTTGAGGAGAAACTCCCCGATCATCACCGAGGCGAGACCGGCGATTATGATTCCTGTACCGAGATTGACGTCGGCGAAGCCCTGATACTGCGCCACAAAGGCGCCGCAGAGACCCACCAAACCGTTCGAGAGGCCGAGGCCTATCATTTTCAGGTGCTCCGGATTGGAGCCCTGGGTTATCACCATTTGCTCGTTGTTACCCATGGCACCAAGGGTGAGACCCAGGTCCGTATGAAAGAACAGATCCAGGGCAAACTTGATGAGCATCACCAGGATGAAGAAAAAGACCAACACCGCCCAGACATCGGGCAAGAAGCGCTCCAGGGCACCGGTGGCGCGGGTTAGGATTGTCTCCTCCCGGAGAAGGGGTAGATTCGCCTTGTTTCCGAGGACCCGGATATTCACTGACCAGAGCATCGTCATGGTCAGAATACCTGCCAGGAGATTGGGCACTTTAAGCTTGTTGTGAATGACCGCCGTTACCAGTCCGGCACCTACCCCACCGAGAAAGGCCAGGATGACGCCGATCCAGAGGGGCGTTCCGTTTACGATGGTGATTGCCATTACGGCTGCTCCCAGAGGGAAGGAGCCGTCAACGGTCAGGTCAGGAAAGTTGAGGATCCTGAAGGTGATGAACACCCCCAGGACCATAATCGCGTACGCGAGACCTTCTACAAAGATGCCTTCTAACACAAGGACTAGCCGTTATCTATAACCGTGCTTGCCATTTCGACGAAGCGCTCCGGAATGGTGATACCGAGCTCCTCCGCGACATCGAGGTTTATAACAAGATCATAGTCCGAAGGATCGGTCATGAAGCGTACAGCCATCTCATTGGGGTCGGCGCCCTCGAGAATATCCGCGATCATCTCTCCGGTAAAGCGACCCATCTTCTTGTAGTCGTAGCCCCAGGCGGCGAGAACGTCGATGTCTTGAGCAGAGGTCGGATCCGCGCTCATCACCGGAACCCCGGCGCTGTTCGCAACGTCCACCAGACTCGTCAGGGCGGAGACAACGGTGTTGTCGTTGCTAACGTAGAGACCGTCGACCCGGCCGACGATCGCCTGGGTGGCGGGGCGAACCTCGGAGCTGTTGGTGACCGTCGCTTCAACGAACTCTATCCCGAGCTCCCGACACGCCTCGCGGGCCATGTTCGCCAGGGTTACGGCGTTCGCCTCACTACTGGTGTAAATGTGCCCCAAGGTCTCGATACCTGCCATCTCCACGAGGAACTCGATCTGCTCCTTAACCGGAGTGAGGTCCGAAACGCCGGTGACGTTGCCGTTACCAGGATCAAGAGACTCGACGATCCCCGCGCCTACGGGGTCTGTAACCGCGGAGAAGACCACGGGAATGTCCTCGATCGAGTTTACCAGAGCTTGCGCGGTGGGGGTGGCAATGCCGACCGCCAGACGAACACGATCAGCCTTGAACTTGCTGGCGATCGAGGCGGCGGTGGTGATCTCTCCGTTGGCATTCTGCCGATCGAATTCGAGATCCGTATAGCCGAGCTCTCCGAGACGCTCGATTATACCCTCTTCGATGTCGTCCAGGGCGGGGTGCGCCACGATCTTCGAGATTCCAATAGTGTTACTCTCCACCGGTTCCGCCTGACCCGAAGCAACGGCCAGGGCCGGAACCAAGAACGCCAGAACGACCGCAACCGAAAGCAGCTGTCGAAAACGCATGAATATACCTCCTCTGTGTATGAACCCGCACAACCGTACTATATTCGGGCCCTCTGGTCCAGACATCAAAAAAGGCCACCCCGCCTAAAGCGGAGCGGCCTACTGCTGCCGGCGTAGAACCAGCATCAGGCAGCGACCAATCGCACCGGAGCGCGATTAGCTGCTGCTGGATTAGCTGTTACATCTGGAAACCTTCAGGAAGGGCGCTGTTGATAGCATCAACGTTCTCGCTCACCACCTGCTCGGCAGCGTCGTCAGCGTCCATACCCTCGGAGACGAGAACCATCGTCTGGCCGATGACTGAGTCTTCGATAGCCGGCCAGTCCATGTTACTGAGAAGCTCATAGAGCTCCGGCTGGTCCTCTTCGAGACCCTGTCGTACGATCGTGTTAATCGTCTCGGACTCACCAAAAACGTTCTGAGGATCGTCAAGAATCTTGAGATCAAACCGGGCAAACTTCACGTGAGGAGCCCAGCCGGTAACGACGATCGGCTCATCATTGCTAATGGCATCACCGAGGGCGGCGACCATAGTAGCACCACTACCCTCGACCAAGTTCCAGTCGCCCATGCCGTAGGTGTCGTTTTCGATCATCGCTTCGGTCTGCTGCATCATACCAGCGCCGGGGTCGATACCCACGATGGTGCTGTCGTACTTGGAAGCGTTCTCGGAAAGCTCAGGAATGCTGTCTTCTTCCACGTAGGAAGGAACAACGAGACCGAGAGAGGCACCGGTGTAGTTGGGACCGAGGTCCACGACATCATCAGTGAACTCGCCTTCGTCACCATAGTAGGGAGAGTGGGTCGAAGGGAGCCATGCACAGAGCAGTGCATCGGAGTCGCCGGTTGCAACGGACTGCCACATAGCGGCGTTGGCAACGGAGGTTACATCAACGCTCCAACCGAGCTGCTCCATGATAGCCGCGGCAACATTGGTGATAGCCGTAGCCCGGGCCCACTCGACGTAGACGAGCTCAACCCTGCCCCGGTCAGGCTGTCCGCTGCCGGCTTCCTGAGAGCCCTCGGCGAAGGCCATGCCCACGGAAAGGGCAACAATAAGAATCGCAATAAGAAACTTACGCATACATATCCTCCTTAGGAATATACATTTTGTATGTCTTTTTTCGTCGGGTCCGGCACCGCCGGATCCCTTAAAACTCTTCTAATCCTTGGTTTTGTTGGGATCGCTGGTTACCGCCTGGGTGATCCGGTCGAGGATCATCGCCACGATAACGACGGCGATACCTGCCTCGAAGCCCGCGCCAGGTCGCAGTCGCT
>CAYZHV010000147.1:0-9530 GCA_964478055.1 uncultured Spirochaetaceae bacterium
GTCCTCTCGGACCTGCTCGATGTTTCCCGTTCGGTCTCGGGACGGCTGTCGATTGAGCGTACAAACTTCAATCTCCGGGAGCTCCCACACTGGCTCGAGCCCACACTCAGGAACCTCGCTGAGGCGGAAGGTCTGGCTTTCGAGTTCTCTGCAAGGTTGCCCGAGGCGGAGGTTAGCGGCGACCGGGAGCGGATCGGGCAAATCCTCACGAACCTCGCGACTAACGCCGTTAAGTTTACCCAGGAAGGCACCGTCTCTTTGGAGCTGCTCCACGAGAATGAGGAATTGAGAATCACCGTGTCCGACACCGGCCCTGGCATCGCCGAGGAGGACAAGAACACGGTCTTCGATCCCTTTGTGCAATCCGGAAGCGCCAGGAGCCATTCCGGAGGAGGTCTCGGCCTGGGCCTCTCGATCGTCAAGTCCCTCGTAGACGAAATGGGGGGTAGCATAAGAATTGACAGCGAGGTGAACCACGGCGCCACCTTCTTGGTATCGCTGCCCCTACCCATCTCCGACGCATCTCCCAAAGAGGAGACAAATAGCACGCGGACGCTCCCGGTTTCCGATCTATCGGTACTAATAGCTGAAGATGAGGCGATTAATCGCTTGTATCTTGCCACCTTTCTTTCGAGCTCCGGCGCGAAGGTGACACAAACGAAAAACGGCGAAGATGCGCTGAACGCCGCCAGTTCCGGTGAGTACGACGTGATCCTCATGGATATCTCTATGCCGAAAATGGACGGGATCGAGGCGTCCCGGCGTATTCGCGCCTGGGAACAAGAGACCGGCGCCGGGCGGACTCCGATCGTGGCACTCACCGCTCACGCTCACGCCGAGCAAGTGCAGGAGTGCTACGACGCAGGTATGACCGCGTATCTTTCCAAGCCGTATCGGGAACACGAAGTCATTGCGGTGCTCGAGAGGGTTATTACCGAACCTACCGGTTAGCCTAGCTCTCGATGCTCATCCACAACTCCCGCCGGGAATCGTACCGTGACTTCTGTGCCATCCCCGTTACCGCTTCGATACTCGACGGTCCCCTCGAGCTGCCGGGTTAGCTCTTCCAGGAGGTCTCTTCCGATGCCAGTGTGACGCACCGGACCCCAGGACTCTCCAACGCCGTCATCGAGGACACTGAGCTCCACCGTGCCCCCCGCTGTCTGCCGGACCGCTACGTCGACGAATACGCCACGGCCTGGAAAGGCGTGCTTGTAGGCGTTGATAACCAGCTCATTGACGATTATGCCACAGGGAATGCCACGATCCGCCTCCAGGATGATCGACTCTACGGAGCTACGCAGCGCCACGTCCGGCCGCCCGTGGGATTCCCGGATGCGCTCGAGTAGCTCGTTCAGATACTCTTTCAAAGATATCTGTGCCACGCTCGGTGACTGATAGAGCTGATCATGGATCAGGGCCATTGAGGTAACACGGCTTTCCACATCCAAGAGAACACCGTACTCTCTCGAACCATTCTGGAGGGCGCTCCGTTCGAGGGAGAGGATGCCTTTGACCACTGCCAGATTGTTGCGAACGCGGTGGTTTACCTCCCGAAGAAGCACGCTTTTCTCAGCCAGCGCCTCCCTGAGGGACTCCTTACTCTTTTCGAGCGCCTCCTGTCGTTCCTCTATTTGACGAGCCATCTGGACAAGGCTCTTCTGCAGCTCTCTTAGCTCCCGAGGCGCCCAACCTATTCTCGACGGGCGATCCGGACCGGCCAACCCTTGGGGGCCAAGCTTCCGGGCAGACGCTTCGAGCTTCCTGATGGGTACCTCAATCGTGAGACCAAGAAGAACCGCTGCAAGCGCCGCGAGACCCACTGCCAGAACGGCCCCCAAAGTGAGGGCTCTGTTATAGCGACCGAACCCTTCACTGACGGAGGCGGTGGAAACCTCGGAAACAACTCTCCAGGCGGCCCCGGTCACGGGGGTGCTCACGCCGTAGACAGGAAGGCCTCTATGGCTCCTGTAGGTCCCTCCGCTCCTGTTCCCCGGTAGCGCCTCGGGGCCGACTCCTTTGACAGTATTTCCCCCAGTAACGATACTCCCACCGGAGTCGATCACAAAGCTCACGATACCCTCGCCGCCGTAGCCGCCCAGGACCGCGTCGAGTACCGTTGGCCGCACGGGGGCGAAGACAACGCCGATTACCGATCCGGATCGGGCACGGATCGGCTCGGCGAAGAGAACCATTGGCCTGCCGGAGGTTCTCGCGACAATCACATCGCTAACCACGGAGCGCCCTCCGATCGCTTCTCGGAAGTAACTACGGTCGGAAATGTTGCCTCCCGTGCCAGCATGGGAGTCCATGATGACTTCTCCACTCTCAGTGGCAACGACAACGGCGTCGAGATTGGGAAAGGAAGCAACCAATTGCCGTGCCTCGACGAGCATGGAAGCGTCCTCGAAGCGTCGAGTCTCCGGTCGACTGGCAAAATACCGTACCACACTCTGTTGCTCGGAGATCCACGCCTCGATAGCCGCAACGTCCCCGCTGTTTTCCGTCCGCAACTCCGCGAGAGCCTGTTGCACCACCAGAGGCGCTATCTCGGTCCGGTAGAACCAGAACGCAAGGAGCCCATATAAGAGAAGAGGAATGCCCGAAAGAAGGAGCAAGCGGGTGATAGCTCTATCAAAGCCTCGCCTCCGGCGATAAAGCATGTAGTGGGCGCTCCTCGGTAGTTTTCAAGTAGGCTAGGATGAATTGTAGTGGAAACTGACCGCGGAAGAAAAGGCACCCGTTCATTTCCGCCCTCCTCAGGTGTCCGCGCTCTGGGCAACTCTAACCTGTGAGGACCTCTCGTGGTCAATCTCCGTGGTCGACGGAGGGGACAAAGGGGAGTTCGCGTAGCAAAAAGCGCCCTTGCCGTGGGCCACGATCTCCGGATAGTCTCTCGGCGTGGGACTGTACAACCGACTGAGGAGACTAGGGTCTCCCGTCGTGCTTCTGCTATTCTCTCTGCTCAGCCTGGAACGAGTCATTTCCGAGGAGATTACCGTAGCGGCCTTTGACGGTGCCGCGCCGATCGTTTTTCGGAACGAAAGTGGAGAGGCGGCGGGGGTTATGCCGGAGCTCCTCGATCAGCTTCTCCACGATCTCGGTCATGAGGCTCGGTTCGTCACCGGCCTCAGCTTCAACGAGGCCTTCGAGGCCGTCGCAGCTGGTGAGATTGATCTCCTTCCCGGGGCGGTACACTCAAAGGAGCGGGCGCTCAGGCTCGACTTCAACAAGGAGCCGATCGTGGTTGCCTGGGGACAGCTCGGGGTCCTCCCAAAGAACGACTTTGACGGGCTCCTGGAGCTACGGAATCAACGCATCGGGCTCATGCGGGAGGGGCAGAACGCGGCGAACTTCTCTGCTCTGATGAAGCAGTTCGACATCCCTTTTGTTCCGGTCTACTACGAGAGCTTTGCCGAAATCACCGAGGCAATCGAGAAGGAAGAAGTCGCCGCGGGGGTGTTTTTCAACGCGTGGTTTCGCGGTGGCCGCGCCATAGTCCCGAGCTCCATCGTATTCTCGCCGACTCAAGGGATGGTAGCCACGGCCAAAGGCTCCAACAGTGAGCTTCTGCACAGTATCGACAAGCGACTTGTCCAGCTCAAAGAGGAACAGGGCTCCTACTACTACCAGATCATTGACCGCTGGTTCTCACGGAACGAAGGACGAGCCCTGCCAAGGTGGGCCTGGGTTACCGGGGCTTCGATTCTTGGGGCCCTCCTACTCGCGGTCCTCTTTCTCTTTAGCTTACGCCGCCAGGTGGCAAGGGCTACGGCTGCGGTGGAGGAGAGCCGCGAGCGGTATCGCATGGTGGCCGACTACGCCCACGGCTGGGAGTTCTGGACCGATCCAGGTGGCGACCTCGTCTATATCTCGCCAAATACAAAGGAGATCACCGGCTACTCCGCAGCACAGTTTCGTGACGATACGAGCCTGTTGGAACGAATCATTCTTCCTGAGGACACTGCAATCTGGAAAGACCATATGCGGGAGATTCACAAACCCGAAGCGAGGAGCCGGAGCAGCTGCACCTTTCGCATTAGAACGAAGAGCGGTGAAGTTCGCTGGATCGAGCACCGTTGCACAAGCATTACTTCGAGTAAGGGTGTGTATCTCGGTCGGCGGGGCAGTAACATTGACATCACCGATCAGCTCCTTCAACAACAGACCTTAGAGCAGAACCTCCGAGAGAAGGAGTTGATGCTTCAGGAGATTCATCATCGGGTCAAGAATAACCTGCAGGTTGTGTCCAGCTTGATCTCTCTCCAGAAGCACGCGATCCAGGATCAGGAGATCCTGGACCACCTCGATAGCATCGCCGGTCGGATAAGCACCATGGGTACCCTACACTCCACAATCTACCGGGAGGATTCTTTCGGCCGAGTGAACATGAAGGAGTATATTGAGTCGATTATCGCTCAGTTGGACACAACCGCCTTCCTCTCGGCAGGGATCGCTCTGAGCCTTTCCGTGGCGCCAATAGAGCTGGAGCTCTCTGAGGCCCTACCCTGCGGCCTTATCATCAACGAGGCCACGACCAATGCCTTCAAGTACGCCTTTCCGGAGGTCAGAAGGGGAGAAATTTGGATCGAGCTAAGCTTTGTAACAGCTGAAATGCTCCGTCTTTCGATAGCCGACAACGGTGTCGGCCTGCCGCCGGACAACGAGGATTCGAGCGTCGCAACCCGGGGCATAGGCTTCGAGCTAATTACTGCCCTGGCGGATCAGCTCGGAGGTAAGGCTGAGTGGCAGTCCGAGAACGGCGTAGCAGTGCAGGTACTGTTCCCTCATAAGGGAGCCGAGTCGAGGGAACCCCTTTCAGCTGTCTCCAGATAGTACTGGCCGGGTCCAGAGATAGAGAGCAACCCCACCCAGCAGCAGCGCAAGCGCCACGGTCCAGATGACGTGCCGAGTCTGAAGGTAGAAAAATACAACTGCCAGGGACTTTAACACCGTTGCGGTCACCTTTGTCCGGAGCGACAAGGCGCGTCTCTCGCGCCACTCCCGCAGGGGCGGACCAAACCTCGGGTGGTTGCGCAGCCACCGCTCGAGGCGGGGTGATCCCAGGGAGAAGAACCACGCCGCGAGGAGCAGAAACGGCGTCGTCGGCAGTCCGGGCAGCGCAACGCCAAGAGCTCCCGCCCCGACCGCGAGCCAGCCGAGGAGGAGAAGAACTGCCGCGAGCGGTCGGGGAGGTCTCATGATCACCAGTCGACTATGTTGCTTCCGTGGGTCCTGCCATAGCGACGGGATGCAACGAAGCGCAAACCGGAAACACTACCCTGCATTCAGTGCCGCGCCCCGATGTCGCCCGTATTTCGAAGGCGCCTCCTATTTGCTCACTCATCATCCTCACCAGGGTCAGACCGAAACTCTCAGTCGACTCGGGGTCGAAACCCGGCGGAAGACCCTTTCCGTCGTCCCTTAACTCGAGGACTCCCGTTCCCTCTTCCACCAGAAGTCGCAGCTCGATCTGACCGCGCTCCTCGGGTGAATAAGCGTACTTTAAGCTGTTGCTCGTCAGCTCCGCCACGATTGCACCGAGGAGAAAGGCGATTTCGGTTTTGAGCTGCGCCCCATCGAAGGCGACCGAAAGCTCAATGCGCTCTGAGGCACCGTAGGTTCTAAGGACGCTTCGGCAGAGATCTTCGAGGTAATCGCCTACGGTAATTTCGCTGTACTGCCCAGTTCGCAAGAGCTTCTCATAGAGGGCCCGAATGCTCGTGACCCGGTTCTGAACGTTCTTGACGGCTGAGAGGGTTTCGGAGCTCTCGGCCAGGTCCAATTGAACCGAGAGAAGGGACTCAACCACGGCAAAGCTGTTCTTAACCCGGTGATGCGTCTCCTTTAGCATGGTTTCTTTTTCCCGGAGGAGGCCGCTGAGCTTTTCTTGCGCTTCTTTTAGTTCCGTCATATCCAGAGCGGTAAAGGTGGCCCCCTTTGACGTGTCAGAACCGTCCAAGTAGGTCGAAGCGAGTAAGATGTGGATAATCGTGCCGTCCTTGCGTACCCACCGAGTTTCGACGACCCCGGTACTTGCTTCTTCCATTTGACGGTACTTTTCTTCTCCGACGTAGTTGTACTCTTCCACCGTCGGATAGAGGACTTGCGCGTTCTTGCCGAGAAGCTCCGCGGCGTCGTAACCGGTCATCGCGCAAAGTCGAGGGTTAACCTCCAGGAGGGTGCGATCCTTTACCACGCCGATGCCCACCGGAGCGGCCCTGAAGATACTCCGGATTCGCTCGGCGTTTTCTCTCCGGGCTTCCTCCGAACGCATTAGCTCGCTGAGATCCTCGAAGGTCGCAACCATTCCTCGAAACCGACCCTCGGTGTCCTTTATCGGGCTGCCGTTCACCGACAACTGCACACGCCGACCGTCGGTCCGATCTATGGCGTGTCTGACATCGTAGGCCGGAAGTCCGGTTCTCTTGACGATGGCAAAGGGTTGCTCTTCATCAGGGAGCGGATTACCGTGAACGTCCGTCGCCTTCCATTGCGGGGCGTTGTACGTCCGGCCGAGGATCTCCGCCCGAGTCAAACCGAGTAACTCTTCCGCCTTGGAGTTCGCATAGACGATCCTTCCATGCTCGTTGACCTCGGCGATGCCCACGGGGCTCGTCTCCATGATTCGGGTGAGCCGAAGCCTCTCTTCCCGCAACGCCTCCTCGGCGTGCTTGAGATCGGTAATATCTAGACAGTGGCCGATATATCCGAGGAACTGTCCCGCACCGTCGAAGCGGGGAGTCCCGTCATCCTGGACCCAGCGATACTCCCCCTCGGCGTTGCGCAGGCGGTACACCATGCTGAAGGTCTCCCGCCGGTCAAAGGCTTCCGTGTAGGTGCGTATGCACTGCTGCAGATCCTCGGGATGCACCCCCTCGGTCCAGCCATTATCGACCTCCTGCTCCAGTGTCCGACCGGTAAAGGCAAGCCAGGGCGCATTGAAGTAGTCGCAGCTTTTGTCCTTCCCGGAGGTCCACACGAGAGCCTGCCCGGAGTCCGCCAGGGTACGAAAGTGAATCTCGCTATCCCGCAGTTTCTGCTCCGCATGCTTTCGCTCTGAAATGTTCTGCAGCACCACGGTGAACTCGTCTTCGACAGTGGGAAAGACGGTGATCTCGAACCACCCCTCCAGCGGCGGAAAGTAGACCTCTTGCCTGGAGGAGATCCCGGTAGATAGCGCCTCGCGATAGAGCGATAGTATCTCCGTGGCCTCGTCGTTGGGGTAGAGCTCGCGAATCGTCTTGCCTAAGAGCGTTCCGGAGGAGAGCCCTGTTTGCTCCTCGAAAGCTGCGTTGACCCGAAGGTACTCACAGTCGACGAGAACCCCGGCCTCATCGTGGATGGCGCGGTGTATACAGAGCCCGTTTATGGAATAGTCGAAGGTATCGCCCGCGAGCTTTCTCGAGGCAAAGAGGCGGAAGGCCATCTTGATCGACGCAATTAGCACCGTCTCGGCGCAATCCTTTACTATGTACCCATAGGAGGTGACCGCCTCGGTCTTCCGCACAACCTCCGGCTCCGTATGGGAGGAGAGAAAGACAAGAGGAATCTCACGCTCCCGAAGGATAAGCCTCGCGGCCTCGATACCGTCCATCCCGTCACCGAGGTTTATGTCCATCAGGATCAGGTCAATCGCCCCGGGCTGAGAAAACTTCTCCACCGCTTTCTCACCGGACAACGCGGTTACGACGGTGTACCCGTGCTTCTGGAGGGTCATCTTTTCCGCCATAGCGATGAGAGCCTCGTCTTCCACGAGAAGAATTGTTTTGCCGCTCTGACTTTTCATGTTCCGGTAACACTACTGTAGCACGTATTGGAGGTGTGGCGCGCGATAACGGGGGCTAAGTACGTCCGGATCGTCCGGGCTTACCGGTGTGAGGGCACCGTAAAAAGGAGCGAGAGATCGACCGTCACCGTGGGCACGGCTGCGGAGACGAGAGTGTCCTTGGGGCCGAAGACGCCGGCCCGGACAAACCGTTTCTCTTCGAGACGGTACGCCTCGATGAGCTGCTCCACGGGGTCTACGATCCAGTACTCGCCTAGGGCGTAGCGTTCGTAGAGGTCGAATTTTCGACCCCGGTCATGGAAGCCGCTATCGGGAGAGACGATTTCGATAACCAAATCCGGCGCACCGGTAACGCCCTGTTCGGTGAGCTTAGCCTCATCACAGACGACGGTGAGATCGGGCTGCACGACCGTCGGTCTATCGTCCGCCTCCTCTGGACTGAGCTTCACATCGAAAGGTGCGGGATAGACGACGCAGGGGCTCTCCTGCAACGCATTGGCCAATTGACGGCCCAACTCAATCAAGAGGCGCTGATGCTCCCGACGTGGCGCCGGGCTCATGGCGTACGGCTGCCCCTCGATCAGCTCGAATCGCTCTTCTCCGGGCCAAGAGAGGAATTCCTGCCAGCTGTACGTCTGCCGACGTTGCGCACCAGCCATAGGAGAAGAGTAAAACGGACTGAGAGGGTGTGCAAGAGCCGGCGGCGAGTGCGACCGTGGCATCATAGCATCCTGATGCTCTAAACTTGATTCTAAGGGACTGACCGTCGATAGGATCGCGAAGCACGGTAAAGAGACTCCTACCCTTGAGGTTTCCGAGTCCGCACCGATTTTCTCCACTGAGGATGTTAGGCGAGCGGAGGATGAAGGTTTAATCTTCTCGACGTAAATGTCCTAATAGCCCTCGCCGGTCACAGGCAGGTGACCGACAGCTACCTACTCCATCTGGCAAAAGTGAACGACGGCTATCTCATTACCCTCGATCGCGGTATAGAAGAGTTGGCCGCGTCGATAGACGGCTATGGGCACGTCGTGAGATGCGTGCTACCCCGGCGATAGAAACCGGACGGTCCGCGGTCGACTCCGCATTTCCCACAAACTTCAATGTCCCATTTTGCATTTTGGGACGCTTTCCGCGGTGAGTTAGACTACACTTCAATCTATCTGCCGCAGTTTGGAGGTACTCTAATGAAGCAGCCGGTGATGTGTTGGCGGTCTGCGCTTACTGGGTTGATGGGCGTGATGGTGTGCGCACTACTACTGCTTGCGGCGTGCGACAATCCCACGGGTTCGGACGGCGCATCCGACGACGTCGACTCCGAAGAGGACGAAGACGACGTAACGGCCGCGCTGTACACGATCACCTACCTCGGCAACGGAGCGGTATCCGGCGAGCCGCCGGTCGACACTGATGAGTACTACGGCGGACAAACGATCCGAATAGCGGCTCAGGGTGATCTGCGGGGCGCGCTCATCAGAGACGGCATAACACAGTGTGTAACCCATTGGAACACCGAATCGGACGGCTCGGGAGAGGTCTACGTCCCCGGTAGCAGCCCGCTCTACATGCCGGACCACGATCTGACGCTCTACGCCCAGTGGTCCACCGGCACCGAGGTGATCGGCAAGACGGGCCCCAGCGGCGGTTGGATATTCTATGAGCATTCCGACCCTCAGTCGGTAGGCTGGACCTATCTCGAGGCCGCGCCGGAGGACATTGTCATCGATGGACGAGAAGAGTG
>CAYZHV010000148.1:0-9479 GCA_964478055.1 uncultured Spirochaetaceae bacterium
GCCTCTTGGAGTTCGGCGATAGGCCGATGCTCGAGACCCAGCTCAAGCGTACGGGGCGAGATTTTAGAGCGCCTATAGTCGCCGGGGACGATCCGCTCTTTGCGACAGTGGCCGCGCAATTGGACGAGTACTTCCGCGGTGAGCGCAGGCAGTTCGACCTGCCCATCGCCGAGTTCGGCTCAGAGTTCCAGCGGCAGGTGTGGCGGGTGCTCTCAGAGATTCCCTATGGCGGGACCCGGAGCTATGCCGAGCAGGCGGCGAGCATCGGTAGGCCCGAGGCGGTCCGGGCTGTGGCGAGAGCCAACGGCGACAACCGAATTGCCGTCGTGATCCCCTGCCACAGGGTAATCGGCAGCGATGGAAGCCTCACCGGCTACGGCGGGGGACTCTGGAGAAAGCAGTTTCTTCTAAATCTGGAGCGAAAAGAAGCGCTCGTGGAGTAGAGGCCCCTGTGTGTGGGAGCCGAGCGCTGAATCCGGGCTACACTTCGCCCCGTTCCAAGGCGGCAAGCCAGTTACGCCGGACGGATTCGATCTCACGCACACCGTCGCTTAGAAGACCTTCGAGGAAACTCGCAATCAAAGGGTCGCGGTCCGGCTCGGCCTCCTGCCAGCAGCCCGGCCCGGCACCTTCGTCAGCCTGGAAGATCGTCTCCACTACCCGCTCACTGCGCCCGAACCCGCCGCCCAAGCGAATCGGGATAAAGAGAGAGAAGGCGCAAAACTCTGCTTCCGTCGCTCCGCACTGATCGACTATTTGCTCCCTCGCCTCTTCGACCGTGTCGGCGTGGAGATTGGAGACCAGCCGCCGTCCTTGGACCCCAAGCCTGGCAAAGGTCCTAACGTCCTCACCCCAGATGTACGCCTCGTAGAAGGAGTCGTTGAGCTCGTAGGCAACAAGGCAGGCGCCCTCCGGGGCCGCTTTCCACTTGCTACCCTCGGTAAGGTAGAGTTTGCTCTCCCCGGGCAGCATGGTCAGGAGCGCTCCCATGACCGCAGTCTTTCCGGCTCCCCCGGGGGTTGCCCCGACAAGAAAAGAAGAGCCCTCGAGAATCCGGCGAAGGAGCCAGGAGCTCTGCTCCACGGTGAGCGTGCCTCTCTCAATCAGATCCACCACCGAGAGCATTCTCCCGCCTCGCTGGTTGGCCCGATTCACAACCTCGATGACCGCATCCATCGTTTATGCGTCCTCGCCATTCTTACGATGTGCTCCGGCGCCCTCGGCAATCGCCCCCTCGACGATGAGATACTGCGCGGCAATATAGCTCGTCATGATGATGAGGCCGCGGTGTGTGACGGCGGTGGAGAACCTGTTGATAGCGATAACCGCGTCCGAGAAGACAAAGAGCATGGACCCGATAAAGACCGGCCAGAAACTCCGGTCCCCGACGCACCCCTTACGGTTTAGCGCCAGAGCCGCCATAGTCAGGATCGTGACGGTGTAAATGAGGACCGGGAGCCGCATGGTGTCGAGGTCAGGATAGAGGTAGCCGTAGAGGCCAAAGAGGAGAAGCACAAACGGTACGCTCCACCAGGGGTGGCGACGCAGGAACGGCGCGTAGCACCGACTCTCAGGCGTTCCGGCGGTCCAAATCGAATAGAGGTAGGCGGAGATATAGAAGAAATGGGCCATAAGAAAGGCCACCAGGCCGCCCATGAAAAAGAGCTCCCCCCGGCCGCTGAACATGAGAAGTATGTCGCCGAACCAGGAGAAGATAAGGCCGAACTCAACTCGCCTTACAAATGGAAGCGCCTCGGAGTCTGCGATCCCCCGGGTCCGGGAGTAGAGATAGATGAGGAGACCCGGCATGAGCAGGGGCTTGGCGACAAACTCTAGAAACTTGAGGTGCACCAACTCCGAGGCGAGTACCACCGCCACGATACCAGCGTACCAGAGCCAGAATAGACTCCGCTTCATAAGATCCATTCCATCCGTTTAGCATAGAGGCTCAAAGTACGGGCTGCAAGGACGCCTCAGAGGCGCCCGAGGAGGTCGATCAGATACGGTAGGACCTGTTTCTTTCGGGAGAGCACATCTTTCATCTCGTAGATTCCGGGGGCCACGGTTGGATACTGGATGGCGCTGCCCACCCGCTCGTTTCCGCTGTAGACCAGGCGTGTCGTCCCATGGGTGATATCTGTCACCATGAGGCAGGCGAAGTCCAGCCCTGCCTCCGCCCGAAGCGCCTCCACCGCCTGCCGAATCTCCTCTCGCCGTTCCTCGAAGAGCTTGAAGCTCACCATCTCGATCTGACTCACAGCAAATCGGTGGCCCCCCTCTTCGTACCGCTTCTGGTCCCGCTCCACGATCTGACGAGCGGTGAGCCCGGCTATCTCACTCCCCGCCTCGAACATCGCCTCGCCGTACGGTTCGAGCTCGACCCCGGCGACATCCGCGAGCCACCGGGCGACTTCCTCGTCGGTGTCCGTCGTTGTCGGTGACTTGAGGATAACCGTATCCGAGAGAATCGCCGAGAGCATGAGCGCTGCGGTCTCCGGCTCAGGCTCGACGCCGGCGGTTCTGTACATGTCCGCGATAATCGTCGAAGTGGACCCGAGGACCCGGTTGATGAAGGTTATCGGCGTGGTGGTGCTTCGAGCACCGATGCGATGGTGATCGATCACCTCAACGACATCCGCCTCCTCGATCCCATCCACCGCCTGGGAGAACTCATTGTGATCCACCAGGGCGACCCGAAAACGCGCCTTCTTGAGAAAGTTCATTCGGGTTATGACGCCGGCGACCTTTCCGGCTTCGTCGTTTACGACAAAGCCACCGATATTGTACTGGTTGATCTGGTGCTCCACGTCCCGTACCAGATCGCCGGTACGAAACATCGGCTCCGCCGGGTCGAGGTGCTCAGCGATCGGAGCCTGGAGAAGCTTCTCCATCGCCGTTTCCACCCGCTCGTTTCCGGCCCGGATGGGGAGCTCGTCGAGGAGTCCCGCGAGATGAAGGGCAGTCACCTCCCCGAGGCATCGTCCCTCCCCGTCCTCCACGGGCAGAAAGGCGAAGCGGTTGTCGAGAATGATCCTGAGCGCCTTGGAGAGGGGCTCCTGGGGTTTGAGAAGAAAGAGGGCGCTCCGGGGAATCATGATGTCACTGAGTTTCGGAAAGAGATCCGTCAGCAACGGCGGCGCCGGCACTTGGAACCGGTCGAGGACATACTGGGTCTGAGTATTCACGTTGCCAGCCCGGTAGGGACGTGCCTCGATACCGAGCTTTTCTTTGAATCGGGCGTAGGCGATGGCGGAACAGACCGAGTCCGTGTCCGGATTGCGGTGCCCGACAACGATCAGGCATCCGTCGTTCATAACACCTTCAGTCTAACGCATTTGAGGAAGCTCGACAGAATCATCGGAGCGGTGTAAAGTCCACGAGCGATGTCAGAAAAACGGGCCCTGTCGCTGCGCATTCGTCTCGGCTTCGGAGTCGGCGATCTCGGGGGCAACCTCTTTTTCACCATAATGGGGTTCTACCTCCTGATCTACCTGACGGATACGGTCAATCTCGCCGCGGGTCTGGCGGGAACGGCCCTGATGATCGGAAAGATCTGGGACGCAGTCACCGATCCCGCCGTGGGATACTGGTCCGACCACGTCCGGGCCCCGATGGGGCGACGGCGCCCTTTTATCCTGGTTGGCTCGGTCCTGCTCTTCTTTGCCATGATCCTCATGTTCAGCGTCCCGAGCCTGAGCTCCCAAGCGTTGCTCTTTCTGCTGGCAACCGTGCTCCTCTGCTTTCTCAACACCGCCTACACCTTGGTCAACATCCCCTACCAGTCCCTGCTGCCTGAGCTCACCGAGGACTTTCACGAGCGGACCGTGCTTACCGGTTATCGGATGAGCTTCGCGGTTCTCGGCACCTTCGTCGGAGCCGGGGCTGTCCTGCCGATCGTCAACGCCTTTGGCGAGTCTGATCTCGGCTGGAGCGTCATGGGGGGCGCCATGGGGGCGGTGATGCTCGCCACGGCGATGGTGACCTTCTTTTCAGTTCGGGAGCCCCTGCACGAGGAGGTCCGGGAGAGAAAGAGCTTTCTCCTATCCTACAAGGAGGCGCTCCGGTCAAAGGTCTTTCTCCTGGCGACGATCCCATGGATGCTCCACGTGGCGGGGGTCTCGGTAGTGCAGGGCGCCCTTCTCTACTACTTCCGTTACGTTGTTGAGCGGGAGTCCCTCTTTCAGTTCGCCCTCCTAGGGCTACTGACGACGAGCCTGTTCTTTATCCCTTTCTGGGTGCGAGTCTCCCGGAAGCGAGGCAAGCGGTTTGCCTACAACGTCGGCATGGCGTGGATGTCCGTGGCTGTATTCCTTTTCTTCCTCTTTGGCCATGTGAGCTCCCCCTGGTTTTCGGTGATTCTGATGGCCGTGGCGGGATTCGGCTTTTCCACCCACTACGTCATGCCCCATTCGATCCTGCCGGACGCCGTAGAGTGCGACTACGCGGACTCCGGAGTGCGCCGGGAGGGCGTCTTCTACAGTCTCTTTACCTTCGGAAGCAAGGTTGCCCAAGCGCTCGCCCTCGGAATCAACGGCTGGGTCCTGAGCATCGCTGGCTATGTCGCCGAGCAGCCCCAGACGGAGGCCGCCAATTTCGCGATTCGGGTGCTCTGCGGTCCCGTGCCGATGCTATTTTTCGCCGCCGGTATCGCGGTGCTTTCTTTCTACCCTGTAACCCGGGAGTACTATGAACAGGTTCTGGCAAAGATTCACGCCCGGGAGCTCCGCCTGGAGGAGGGCTCTTGAGTCGGCAGAACTACGGCGCCGCCGGGGGCCTGCCTTTTCTCGAGCCTCGATACTCCCGGTTCGCCCACACCCTGGTTCGCCACTTCTCCCACGCCTTTCTCAAACTCGCCGAAGGTATCTCGGAGGTATCGGTCCAGGGCGGCTCGACCCTAGTTGAAGAGTATCGCCGCTTCGGCGAGGGAGAGAGCAGATTGATCGTGACCTTTCGCCACCCTTCGGCGAGCGATGCCCCGCTGGTAGGATATCTCTTTGGCAGAAAGATTCAGCAGATGGCCGAGGCCGACGGTATCCGGCTACCCCGGCGCACCTTGGTGCACTTTCTGTACGGCCGCGGAGTTCCCCTCTGGTCCGGGCCGGGAACCGGCTGGCTTCTGCCCCGAATCGGCGCGATTCCGGTCTACCACCGGCGGGTCGACTCCAGAGGCATGGCGGCCGTTCGAGCAGCTGCCGTTGATGGGCGCTTTCCGATCGCCCTCGCTCCGGAGGGCCAGGTCACCTATCACAACAAGAGCTTTGGCGCCCTGGAGGGAGGAACCGGCAGGCTCGCCCTCTGGGCCAAAAGTGATTTGGAGAAGCGAGGTGAGTCCCTGCCGGTGCGGATTCTCCCCCTTTCCATCGAGTACCGCTTCGGCAATCGCGCCGGCACCACCTTCGATCAGATTCTCAGCTGGATCGAAGCAAAGAGCGGTATCGCTTCTACCATCGATCACCGCGCCCCGGGCCCGGAGCTCCACGAGGCGCTCATCTCCCTCACCGACCGGCTCATCGGACGGCTGGAAACTCTCTATGCTCCCTTCTTCAAACGCTCAGCGACCCCGCCGGAGCTCCCCGATCGCATAGAGCGAGTCTGCAACACGGCCCTCCGGGTGGGCGAGCGAAGCCACGGGATCCTCGGCATCGGCACCCTACTGGACCGGGTCTTTCGCCTTCGCGATGCAGGCTGGAAGCGGATGTTCCGGGACGACTTGGAAGGTCTTTCCGAGATTGAGCGGAGCTTTGCCGACGCCTTCGCCGAGCAGGCGAAGCTTACCACCAGGCACATGGAGCTGGTGGACGCCCTGGAGTACCTCGACCCGAGCTACATCTCCCCGGAGAGCGACTTTGATCGTTTTGTGGAATACGCTCTGGTCCTGCAGGACGTGGTCAACCGCCTCCTCGGCGGCACTATCGCCGGTCGAATGAAGGTCAGGGGCCGAAGGGCGATCGTCACCGTGGGCCGTCCCAAATCGGTTGACGAGATACTTGGCGAAGGCGCGGAAGGGCCCTCCGCCCCGGGGGCTCACGTGAGCCCCGGCACCGAAGCATCCCAGCCTGGGCGCGCCGGGAGCCGGCGAATTACGGAGTACGTGACGAGGGAGTTTACACGGCTTATTGGGTAGCGCCCGGCTCGTCGCCAACTGCTCCGCCACCCGTGCTACAATCCCATCCGATGGACCAGCTGAATGAGTGGATGGACGCGGTTCGCGAGCAACTGACGAGAAACACTGGGACCAATCTACTCTACGACGATCTCCGGGAAGCCGTCCTTCTGCCGGACTCCTTTCTTTCGGCATTGAGAAGCTTCCAACAGTCGAATCCGTCTGAGAAGAGAATGCGTACCGCTGCGGAGACCGCGGCGGAACTGTGCAGCGATACCGTACTGCGGCTCAATCCCTATCTGGAAATCGATCCTCCCGCACGCATGGCGCTACGAGATATCTACTACCAAACGGCATCTCGAATCGTCGACGGGGAATCGACTCCCGTCTGGAGGTCACGTCCCTCCATCTCACCCGGGACAACTGGCTCGAGTTCGGATTCGGCGAAAGCAGGTACGGTACAATCGTCTCTCACCTCGCCTTTTCGAGCCACGCCCAGTATCAGCTGCGGACTCGGGGGCCTCGGCTCCAAAGATACTTCGACCGGTACCATACGATTTTGAGCGCCCTCCTCCCCGGCGGCTCGTTTGTATACGTTCCCTCTCTGCCGGAATGGGAGGAGAAGCTCTCCGGAGGCTACACCGTCGACCGGTGGGCCGTTATGCACGGTGTACAGGCCTCCCGGATTCGACGGAGTACCTAGCGAGGTTATCGGGCGACCATCGCGAGTAGTCCGGCGCACCGCTCGAGAAACTCGACAAACGAGCAATTCTTCTTTTTCACATCACACCTCCTCGGTAGGAATGGCGGAAGCATAGCTCTCGTCGAAACACGTTGAGAGAGCCAATGGGAGAGGTTTGCTCAGAACCAATCGGAGAAACCGAGCGCCACAATCGCGCCGGAGGGATGCAAAACCCCTGCGTGATAGCTGATAATGGTGGCGTACCATGCTCGGAATACGTTTGGATCGAAACTCGCCTCAGTCTCTGGCGCTACAGCTGACAAGCGCCCTCCGGGCAGCTGTGCGGACGGGCTCTCTTCTCCCCGGGGATCGGCTCCCTCCTACGCGAAAGCTCGCCGAAGAGCTCGAGGTCTCCCGAAACATAGTGATAGTCGCCTACGAGCAGCTGGTGAGCAAGGGGTACTTCGAGAGCCGGGTCGGTCGCGGTACCGCGGTGGCCTCCGGACTAACAGGAGAGACCGAACGGACCGTTTCGACGAAGGATACGCGGCGGGTACGCCGGGCAGCGCCGGGAGTTCCCCGACTCCCGAAGATCCGTTTCGGTCTGATTCCCGGTGTACCGGACCTTCGGAAGCTCCCGACCCGTCGCTGGCTCGAGTGTCTCGCCGACGCGCACCGCCACGCATCTGCCGACAAGTGGGATTACGCCGATCACCGGGGCGAGGCGGAGCTACGAGAAGAACTCGCCGCATATCTGTTTCTGGATTCGGGGCGTGACCGTCGGGGCTGATCGAATCGTGGTAACCGAAGGAACCGCCGAGGCGCTCAAGCTTCTCGCCTCCTTCTTCGTGGATGAGGGATACGATCGCTTCTACGCCGAGAATCCGAGCATCCCCTACGCTCGACAGATCGCCCGAGCCGCGGGGCTCGAGGTACGGGAACTCCAACAGGATGAGGTCTCGGCCCTGCCGCCGGAGGAACCGGAGCCGGGAAGTGTGTACTATCTCACGCCGAGCCATCAGTTTCCGCGGGGTATGTGTATGCCCCTACCCCGACGTCTGGAGTTTATCAACGGGCTTGATGACACCATCTCGTACATCCTCGAGGACGACTACGACTCGGAGTTTCGGTTTCGCGGGGTACCGACGGAGCCGCTGGTCGCCTTAGATCCGGATCGAGTCATTTACATGGGAAGCTTTAGCAAGGTGCTCTTCCCGGCGCTACGTCTCGGATTCGTAGTGCTTCCGGAACAGCTACTCGCTCCGTTCCTCGAGCATAAGCGGTGCCTCTTTGCCGTTCCGCCGACTTTTTGCCAGGGTGGGCTCGCGCGATTCTTGAGCCGAGGATACCTGGAAAAACACCTCTTCGAGATGAAACGCACCTACGCCCGACGGGCCGCACGGATCGTGGAGTTTCTCGAGGCGGAGTTTCCCGATATCGAGATTCGCGGGACGGAGTGCGGCTATCATCTCTGGGTCCGTTTCACTCCCCAGGGCGGCGGAAGTGGTTCGGTTGGGGCCATCGGAACTGCCGCCAAGGCTAATGTAGGCGGCCAGGCACGGATGCGAAGTGACCACCCTTTCGACCGGAACTTCTTCGAGAAATGCGCGGATCAGGGACTCGCGATTAAGGGCGAAGGGCACTACAGCTTTGATGGCTCTCCGGAGACCGACGCCTTGGTTCTCGGTTACGGCAATGTCGCCGAGGAAGAGCTCGAGGAGGCGTTGTCGCTACTTGCGCGGATGATATCGCCCGGGGGCCGGAGGTGAGCCGGGATTCGAAGCCCTTCTACATCGGAGTCGCCTCCCGGAAGAGCGGCGTCCACCCCTCAACCATCCGACTCTATGAGTCACTGAACTGGATACCCGCCGCCAATCGCACTCCCAGGGGATACCGCCTCTTTACCGAGGAGCTGGTGGCGAGGGTACAGCTTTGCCGAGAGTGTCTCAGAGTTACCGCGCTCGGGCCGACGATCCGCCGCCCCGCCCTGAGGCTCCTCGGCCTCAACGGGGAGAGTGCGGTGGCCGCGCTCCTCTCCACGGCGGAGGAGCTTATCGGAGCCGTGGAGGAGGAGCTCCGCCTCGCCCGGGAGGCGGTTGGGGTGCTCGCACGCTATCGCGAGCGGCTTCGAACTGGCGAGGAGCCCGGAGCGGCTGTCTCTACCATCCTCGCTGTGCCGGCCGCCTCGAAGAGCCTCTTGAAGATCTCCGAGGCCGCCGCGCTCTGCGGTGTCACGGCGGATCAGATCCGCCACTGGGAACGAAACGGCCTCCTCTCCATTCCACGGGATCCCCGCTCGGGGTATCGCCTCTTCGGGAGCGAGGATCTCGAGCGCCTCCTGCTCATTCGCCTCGCGATCCGTTCCCGCTTCAGCTTGAGCGCTATCCGGAGAGTGATGCGCGCTCTGGACGACGCGCTCCTCGGCGACTCCTCGGAAGGTGATGGCGAGGCGCTGCTGGAGCGGATGATCGACACGCCGACGGTGGACGAGCTCGCCTTCTTTCAACCCTTTCCGACGGATCACTGGATCTCGACCCTGAACGGGGCGCTCAGCCACGCCGTGACGGTTCGGGAGATCGCGAAGCAGATCAAAACCTTCTATTAGCACACCAAGGTTTTACGCTTCTCTCAGAATCATTCGAAGGAGGCACGATAAAAAGAAACCGTGAGCCGGTGGATTAGAATACTGCCAAA
>CAYZHV010000149.1:0-9474 GCA_964478055.1 uncultured Spirochaetaceae bacterium
CCTTGCCCTTCTCAAAAGTAAAAGTCGCTCCCTCGACCAGGTCTCCGAGGACCGTCACCGGCCGGGTGGCCCTCACGATTCCTTCAGTGCCTCGGAAGTCCGGGGCGGTAAACACCTCTTCCGTCGGGAGATTGGCCATGAACTCCACTCCCTCCGGCGTCTGAGATCCGCCACCAACCCAGAGCGCACCCTTTGGTATGCCGACGGTGAGGTCCGTCCCTCCACCGGTGAACCTGACTGACTGGAGCGCGAGTCCCGTGAGGAGCGCCCCCCTTTTCTCGAGGGTCTTGCCGTACTCCTTCCAGAAGCTCACAGGGTCTTCACTGTCCAGACGCAAGATCGACTTGAGCAGCTGCCAGAGCTTGATCTGCGACTCCCGGGACGGGGTGGTATCGAGGATTTTGGCGGCCCACTTCGGCGTGGGCGCCGCAGCGATCAGCCACTGGTGCTCATCGCCCATGAGCCGCTCTCGCCAGGGCTGGTCCGCCCGTCGATACGCCGTAGATAGCTTGCCGTGGCGGTCCGGGTCTATGCCGGCAAGAATATCCGGATCGTCGGGACTCTTTATGGAAATAACCGCCCATTTCTCACGAATAAACTGCTCCTGCCACGCTCTTCTCGACTCCGGGATAAACTCCAGACTCTCCTCTGGGGCATTTTCCACCCGAACCCGGTGGAGCGCGGCCGAATCCACCACAGGCTCCACGAACTTGGCCCCTCGCCGATACGCGGCGGCAGCAATCGCGGTGGCCACGGGCCAGTGAACGGGCTCGCACTTGACCACCAGACCCTGCCCTTTCTGTAGACCAACGAGATCAACCAACATTGAGGCGTACTGTTCGAACGCTTTTGACTCCACGGTTCTTACTCCTTCCCTGGGTTAGGGAGAATCTCGTTTATCAGCTCCTCACTCCGCTCCCAGAGGAGTCGGGCGGTTTCGCCGTCTCCCTCAAGAGCCGAGGAGGATGCAGGTCTGCTGTTCTTGAAATACTGCCCCGTGACCGAACCGATCTCCTGGGACGTGGCAAGATAGACCGATGTTTTCGCACCGTCGGTCACGGGGGCTCCACCAGAGAAGTACTCGTGGAGAAGCTTCGTTGCAATCACCCCGGGATGAAGGGCGTTGGCGGTTACTCCGGTCCCTTCTAGCCTTCTGGCCAACTCGTGAACAAAGAGAACGTTGGCACGCTTGGACTGAGCGTAGGCGCTCATGCCGTCGTACCCGGATTCCATCTGGAGGTTCGAAAGATCCACTCGCCCGCTCTCATGCACCATAGAGCTGACTACCACGATTCTCGAAGGGGCGTTCTTTCGAAGCGTGTCCAGGGTACGGGTGACAAGGAGAAAATGCGCCAGGTGGTTGACCGCAAAGTTCAGCTCCAGGCCGTCCCTACTCTCCTTCCGACGCTTACTCATCACGCCGGCGTTACAAATCACCACCTGCGTCTCCGGGTGATCCTCCTGGAGCTTCTCCGCAGCCCGGGCTACCTCCGAGAGGCTCGCCAGGTCGCAGTGTATGAGATCTACCGTCCCGCTTTTGCGCAGATCAGCGAGGGCGTTTTCGCTCTTGGTGGAGTCTCTGCTTATCATGACGACCTGGTGCCCCTTTTCGAGAAGCTGCCGGGCCGTCTCTTTTCCGATACCGTCGTTAGCTCCGGTTATGGCGACTTTCATGGCTACCACTATACTCTCTTCCCCTCCCCTTGGCGCAACCACCGTTCTTTCGGCTATCTTAGGAGAGGTGAGAAGCGTCTACGTCATTGGCGATGTCCACGGTATGCTCGAACCCCTCCAAGCGGTGATGGAAGAAATCCGAGCGGACGCTGCCCGACGGGAAGTAGACCCCTATACCGTCTTTGTGGGCGACCTCGTAGACCGGGGGGTCGACTCTGCTGGTGTGGTACGCTACGTCCGTTCTCTGGTGGAGGCCGGACAAGGCGCCTGCGTCCTCGGCAACCATGACGAGATGTTTCTCCAATCCCTGGCGATGAACAGACCCGACCTCCTGGGCGCCGAGGCCCTCCCCCTGGTGGACGCTTCAGCGGAGGCGATGCTCAATCACTGGCTCAGCCAGGGTGGGGTGGAGACGATTCGAAGCTATCGGGGAGATCCGAACCTTCCTACAACCTGGAAGTTCCCGCCGGGGGATGTGGAGTTTATCGCCTCCCTACCACTCTACTGGGAGGATGAGGCGGTGGTGGTTACCCACGCCCTTCCATCCCGAGAGGCGCTGCGGGCTGCTCGAGAGCAGGGAACGGACTCAGATCCCCGGATCCGGCAGGAGCTTCTCTGGCGACGGCAGGAGCCTCCGGAGCCTCCGGACCCGGACCGGCTCCACGTCTCAGGCCACACTCCCTTGCGTAACCCTGTATTCCACCAGGCGATAAACGCGATACAACTCGACACCGGGTGCGTTTTCGGCCTCTTGCTCTGTGCGTATGCCGTCGAGACGGGTCAGATCTTCTCGGTTCCCTGCTCCAAGTAGCGATCGATCTCTGCCAGCGCTCCCAGACCACCTTGCTACAGGCTCTAGCGTTTTGGGTATTTTCCCTACATCTGCGTAGGAAATGGAGCAACCGGTTACTAGAGAGTACGTTTGAGAGCAAAAAAGAGAAAATTTCTCTTGCCCAGGGAGACAAAATCCTTAGAATATAGAAACGATTCCAAGAAGGGGGATATGCGTATGAAAAAAGTGCTTGCGTTCGCTCTGGTTCTGCTCATCGTAGCAGGCTCGCTCTTTGCCGGCGGCCAGGGAGAGTCCGGCGGAGGACTTCAGTTTGTGACTATCGGCACCGGTGGCGTCACAGGCGTCTACTACCCGACGGGCGGCGCGATCAGCCGCATGGTCAACGCCAAGCAGGATGAGTACAACATCCGGGCAACTGTTGAGTCCACCGGCGGTAGTGTTTTCAATATCAACGCCGTCCTGAGCGGCGACCTGGAGTTCGGTATCGCTCAGTCCGACCGACAGTTCCAGGCGATCAACGGCCTCGCGGAGTGGGAAGAATTGGGCGAGCAAGAAGATCTCCGCTCGGTCTTCTCAATCCATCCCGAGTCGATCACCCTCATCGCCTCCGTAGACAGCGGTATAGAGACGGCCCAGGACCTCGAGGGCAAACGAGTCAATATCGGCAACCCTGGTAGTGGTCAGCTCCAGAACAGCCGGGACGTTCTCGACGCTGTAGGCATTGCGGAGAGCGACATCGTTGCCGAGCAGGTCCCCGCTCCTGAAGCCCCGGGACTCCTCCAGGACGGGCGAATCGACGCTTTCTTCTACACCGTGGGCCATCCCAACGGAAACATCACCGAGGCCACCAGTGGTCGAACCCAGGTCCGCCTGGTGTCGATCGAGGGTGGCGGAATTTCCGACCTCCTGGCGGAGAAGCCCTACTACGCTCCTTCGGTCATTCCAAGTTCTCTCTATCCTCAGGCGCAGAACAGCGGCGAGGTCCCCACGATCGGTGTAAAGGCAACGCTTGTTACCTCCGCCGACGTAAGCGAGGACGTAGTTTACGCCATTACGAAGGAAGTCTTCGAGAACTTTGATGAGTTCAAGTCCCTGCACCCTGCCTACCAGGTACTTACCAAGGAAAGCATGCTTCAGGGTCTTTCCGCCCCGCTCCATCCCGGCGCGGTTCGCTACTACGAAGAGGCGGGTCTGATCGACCAGATCAATCCCGACATTCTTCCCTAAGAGAGCTCTGATAGGATGTCCGCGGTCCTTAGGGGCCGCGGACTCGCCTTACTCTATCCTAGGAACCAATGCCGGAAACCGACGATAAGCTTACCGAGATTCTACAGAAAGAACAGGGCATAACGAGGTTCTATCACAAGAGCGACCGGATCCTTATCGGAACGATCTCTCTTGCGTGGGCGCTCTTTCAGCTCTCGCTGCCACGGTTCATCATACTGGACAGCATTACGATCCGGGCGATTCACCTCGCCTTTGCGATCAGTATCGTCTTTCTCGGCATCCCTATTTCGAAGAAGCGCCGCAAGGACATTCCGCTCATCCACTCCAAGAAGCACATTCCCGCCATGGACTATCTCCTGGCGGTTGTGGCGGCGATAGCCGTACTCTACATGGTCCTCGACTGGGAGGGAATCTCCATGCGGGCGGGCCGTCCGATCCCGCGGGATACGCTCTTCGGTCTCATTCTGATCCTGGTTCTCCTGGAAGGCGCGAGACGAGCGATTGGACTGCCCATGGTAGTGGTAGCGATCGTTTTTACCCTCTACGCCTTTGCCGGTCCCTACATGCCGCGGATGCTCGCCTGGCGTGGAGTAAGCCTGGCGAAGTACATGAGTCAGATTGCCCTCTCCACCGAGGGTATCTACGGAATACCCCTCGATGTCTCCGCCCGGACGGTCTATCTCTTTGTGGTCTTTGGGGCCCTCCTCGAGCGCCTCGGGGCGGGGCAGTTCTTTAATGACCTCGCCATTTCTCTTTTGGGGCAGTTCAAGGGTGGTCCGGCAAAGGCGGCGGTTGTATCCAGCGGATTTACCGGTCTCGTTTCGGGGTCCAGCATCGCCAATGTAGTCACCACCGGCACCTTTACGATTCCCCTGATGCAGAAGGTCGGCTATCCGGGAAAGACCGCGGCGGCCACCGAGGTTGCCGCGAGCACCAACGGCCAGCTCATGCCGCCGATTATGGGGGCTGCGGCGTTTATCATAGCCGAGTATCTCGCTCTCCCCTACTTCGACGTCATCAAGGCGGCTGCGATCCCCGCGGTGGTCTCGTACATCGCTCTTTTTTACATTACCCACCTCGAGGCGTCGAAACTCAATCTTCGAGGTCTATCCCGGGAGGAGTGTCCGGTCTTCAAGGACGTAATCAAGCAGGGATTTCACTATCTGATTCCCCTGGTGGTGTTGATTTACGAGCTCGCCTGGCTGCGACACACGCCGAATCTCGCGGTCTTTAACGCCATTCTTATCCTACTCCTGGTAGCACTGGTCAAGGATCTCTACGACGGATGGAAGCACGGCTACGGTCTCGGCGAGATTCTCAAGAACTCCTTCAAGTCCTTTGGCGAAGGCTTGATGACAGGCTCGCAGAATATGCTACCTGTGGCCCTGGCAACCGCTACCGCCGGCATTATCGTCGGAATCGTCAACATGGGCATCGGGAGCCTCATCGTCCAGATCGTGGAACGCCTGGCCATGGGCAACGTCTTTCTGCTGCTTTTCATCACTGCCTTTGTTAGCCTCGTCATAGGAATGGGCCTTCCCACGACCGCAACCTATATTGTCATGGCTTCAATTACGGTTCCGGTAATTCTCAAGCTCGGCGGCGATATGGGGCTCGTCATTCCGGCGATCGCGGCTCATCTCTTCTGCTTCTATTTCGGCATCTTGGCGGATGATACGCCACCGGTGGGTTTGGCGGCGTACGCCGCCGCGGCAATAGCGAAGTCTGACCCGATCCCAACGGGAATAAAAGGCTTTATCTATGACCTGAGAACTGCCGCGATTCCCTTTGTCTTCGTCTTCAACGCGGACCTCCTCCTCCAGGGGATCGAGTCCTTCTGGCTCGGTATAGTGATTTTCGGCGGCACAACCGTTGGGGCCCTCGCCTTCACCAACGCCGTGCAGGGGTGGGGCATCACCGCAAACAAGTGGTTTGAAATGCCGCTCTTTCTTCTCGCGTCGGCACTCTTTTTCCTGCCAAATGTCTTTGCCGAGGCGATAGGCCTGGACCTGGATATGCGTCACCTCCTCTATCTTGCCGGGGGGGCTTTGTACGCCTTCACCTTCCTAATTCAAAAGCTTCGAAGCCGCGGCGGTACTCAGGAGATCGACCTGCAGGAAGTGTAGACTTTTTCTCAACAATCCTTTACAAACCGTTGCCATGGCCTCCTTCGGGAGGCCATTATTACGTACAAAGGAGCGGGGTCCTATGCGCCGGAGCTTGGATGCTTTTCAAGAGCATGTCGCCCTGAAGTATCAGATATACAACGGACTCTTTCTCAGCCTCCCCTTCGAAGAGGTGCGACAGGCAGGAATCATGCTTCCACTCTTTGCCCAGTACTGCCGAGACGAGCTCGAAAAGGGTACCCACCCGAGTGATATCGTCCACACCTTTTTCGAGCAGCGAATGGGCAGCTCCGACCGAGACGAGCGGGTGGCGACGCTCTTTAGGTTTATGCAGATCGTGGAGCGCCAGGTAGTGCTCTTCGACGCTCTCGAGGACGCGGCGTTCCGGGAAGTCAACGATATGGAGGGCCCCGGAACTCTAAAGGAGATGCTCAGCCGGGTTGAGAACAATGATCTCACCGAAGAGCTCAAGAAGTATCTCGAGGAGTTTCGTGTTCGGGTTGTCCTGACCGCCCACCCGACCCAGTTCTATCCGGACGAGATCCTCGGAATCATAACCGATCTCTCTCGCACCCTCCGGGAGAACAGCCTCCAGGAGATCTACGATATTCTCCTGCAAATGGGAAAGACCCCCTTTCTCAACAAGGAAAAGCCCACTCCCTTTGACGAGGCGAAGAGTCTTCTCTGGTTCCTGGAGAATGTTTTCTACCCGGTAATGCCGCAGATTCATCGGCATCTCGTAGAGACTCTCTACACTGATCCCTCTGAGGCTGTCGAGCAGAGCCCGAAGCTCGAGCTCGGCTTCTGGCCCGGAGGTGACCGGGACGGGAACCCTTTCGTCACCTCCAACCTGACCAGGGAAATCGGCGAAATGCTCCGGCATGCGGTCCTTAGAAAGTACCAGTCAGAGCTCGGCGTCTTGCGCCGCAGGCTCACCTTTCGCGGGGTGATAGAACCGCTGGCGCGAATCTACGATCGCCTGATGGTTACCCTGGCACCGGAAAATCACCAGGGGGAGCTGGCGGAACCACCGGAAAAGGCGGTCGAGACGCCCTACCAGAGCCCGGAGGAGCTGGTCGGCGAGCTCAAAGCGATTCAGCGGCAGCTCTATGACGACCACGGCGGGCTCTTTGCCCACCTCCTCGAAGAGCTCATGTACAAGGTGAGAATCTTCGGCTTCCACTTTGCATCCATGGATCTTCGACAGGACAGCAGAGTTCACGGCAGTGTGATAGAGGAGCTGCTGCGCCACACCGCCCCTCAAGGATTGCTAAACGAGGGTAGCTACACCCTCCTGGAGGACGATGAGAAGCTCGAGCTAATTAGCAGGATGCGCTCGGTCTTCCCGATAGAACGGGACTTCCTCCAGGATCTCCCGGAGGGGATCGCCAGGGACACGGTGGAGTCCCTCCGAGCGGCCCGGTACATCCAAGAGCGTAACGGAGAGAGCGGAGTACACCGGTACATTATCAGCAATAGCCGTTCCGCCGCCAATGTTCTGGAGGTTTGGCTTCTGGCGCAGTTCGCGGGCTGGTTCGACAAACAACTCAAGATCGACATAGTCCCTCTCTTCGAGACGGTGGAGGACCTGCGTCACGCTCCTCAAATCATGGAGAAGCTCTATAACCATCGGATCTATCGACAGCACCTCAACCAAAGAGGCGGGACCCAAACGATCATGCTCGGCTTCTCCGACGGGACGAAAGACGGTGGGTACGTCACCGCTAACTGGGAGATCTACCGCGCCAAAGAACGACTCACCGCCGTCTCGAGGCAGAACGGGGTGACCGCGATTTTCTTCGAGGGCCGCGGCGGCCCCCCCGCCCGGGGTGGCGGCAACACTCACAAGTTCTACCGCTCTCTCGGCTCCCGTATCGAGAGTCAGCAGATTCACCTGACCGTTCAGGGGCAGACGATCAGCTCCAACTTCGGTACTGAGGTAAACGCGCGATACAATCTCGAACAACTGGTGACCGCGGGTATCGAGAACCATCTCTTTCCTGAGGAGGCGGGAACGCCCACGGAAGAGGACAGCAAGAAGCTCGACCGCCTATCCGAACTCAGTCGAAACCACTACCTGGAGCTCAAGGATGATGCAGCCTTTCTCCCCTATCTCAAGGAAATGACTCCCCTCACCTACTACGGTGAGACCAATATCGCGAGCCGTCCAACCAGTCGCGGCAACACCGATGAGCTCCGTTTCGAGGATCTTCGAGCCATTCCTTTCGTGGGCGCCTGGAGTCAGATGAAACAGAACGTTCCTGGTTACTACGGCTTCGGCACCGGAATGAATCAGATGCTAAAGGAGGGAGAGGGCACGTGGCTAAAAGACCTCTACCACCGCTCCCTCTTTTTTCGGACCCTCGTGGAAAACAGCATGCAGAGCCTGAGCAAAGTCTACTTTCCCCTCACCCGCTACATCCGGGAGGAACGCAACTACCGTCGATTCTGGGATATGCTCGAGGAAGAGAGAGACAGAACCAGGGAGCTCCTGCTAACGATTTCCGGGCAGGAACAACTCCTGGAACGGGACCCTTCGATTCGGGAGTCGATTCGTCTCCGGGAGTCGATGATCCTTCCGATTCTTGTCGTCCAACAGCACGCGCTCTCCCGGATTCGCACCGCCCAGGCCGCCCACGCTCAGGGTCTCGCCTCGGAGCACGATAACTACCTCGAGGCGTACCGCAAAATGGTGATCAAGTCCCTGGTCGCCTCTATCAACGCGAGTCGCAACTCCGTCTAAGGGGAGCATGAAAAAGGGGGCTCTCTCCCAATTGGAGAAGCCCCCTCGCCTTATGCTATTCTTTCCGTGCCGAAAGGCCGGATGCTCAGCCTCTGAGCTTCTTGGTTATCTCCGCCAGGTGGCGGGCCTGGTACCGCGCGCCGGAAAGCTCGTTTTCGCTCGGCATGCGGGAACCATCGCCTCCGGCGATCGTGGAGGCGCCATAGGGAGAGCCTCCGGAGATCTCGTCCATGGTCATCTGCCCCTGGAATGCGTACGGAAGCCCCACGATAAGCATTCCGTGATGGAGCAAGGTCACCTGCGTGGTAAGAAGGGTGCTCTCCTGTCCACCGTGCTGGGTTGCGCTGCTCGACATAACGCCGGCGGGCTTTCCGATGAGCTCGCCCTTTGCCCAGAGGGGTCCGGTGGAGTCGAAGAACGCCCGGGCCTGGCCGATCATGTTACCAAAGCGAGTCGGTATACCGAACATCAGTCCGTCCGCCTCTCGCAGGGTGTCCAGAGTAGCCTCTGGAATCGATCCGATCTGCTGCTGAAACTCCTTGGCTCCCATCGCCTCGAGAATATCGTCTCCCACGGTCTCGGGGAATCGATAGAGATCAGCCTCAACTCCCTCGACCTCGTTGATTCCCTCCAGGGCTGCCTGGGCCATCTTATACATATGTCCGTAAGCGGAATAGAAAATCACGGATACCTTCATCGTTACGTCTCCTTCATACCAAGCTTGCGGCAGAGTCCACCGAGACGATCCTGCTCTTCCGCGCTTAAAACGGCAAACTCATCCGCCAATGCCGCGGCGTACCGGGGAAAGTAGGCGCCTATGAGCTCCCTCCCCTGAGGAGTGAGATAGACTTCCTGGAATCTCCGGTCCTCCCGGTTGCGTCGCCTTCCCACCAGGCCGGCTCTGCTGAGTT
>CAYZHV010000150.1:0-9441 GCA_964478055.1 uncultured Spirochaetaceae bacterium
GTTTGCCCGCTCGAAGAGTCCGCCTCTACAGCCCTGGATGGTTCCGAGCTTGACCTGGTCGAGGACATCCGCCTCCTTACCGAGGACACCGCCGAAGTAGAGCTCAACCTGGATTCGCCCGTCCGAGGCAGCTTCGAGCTCCTCCTTGAAGCGAACCATCGACTTGCTCCGCGGGTGATTCTCTGACTGGGAGTTGGAGTACTTGAAGACATAGACTTCTTCATCCGAAGAAGCTTCTTCTTGGGCCCCGCTGGCCCAGCCAAAGCTCGCCGCCACGATGAGTACAAACAGCACGATCAGTAATCGTTTCATCACAACCTCCTGTGATTCCATATTGTGGAAGTTGCTTCCATGATAGCACTGAATACTGGGCTGTCAAGCTTAAGTTTTGGGTTCTATATCCCTAATAGTGCCTGTCTGCTCCATAAATAGGAAGTTACTTCCGTATTATGAAAGAAACTTGTGGTGAGCGCTGCCTTTTCGCCACTCCGCGCCTTTCGAGGCGGACCGGGATCGGAATGAATGCCGCGTGCGCTAAGAGGTTGTTGATGGGGCATGAACGGAGGAGGAAAAAGGCGCGGGACCCCGGCGCCAAGAGGCGTCCGGGGCGCTGCGGTTACTCTCGATTACCGAGCAGTCTGAGGAGAAAGAGAAAGAGATTGATGAAGTCGAGGTAGAGCTTCAGGGCGCCCATGATAGAGATGCGCATGTAGTCCGCCTCGTCCACATCGCCCATTTCGGCGCTCCACCGCTTGATAATCTGGGTATCGTACGCCGTGAGCCCGAGAAAGAGAAAGACACCGACAAAGGAGATCACCCAGGAGAGGGAGCTACTCGCCAAAAAGATGTTGACTACCGAGGCGATGATTATTCCCCAGAGCCCCATGATCAGGTAGTTACCGATTGAGGAGAGATCCTTCTTGGTGGTCATCGCCCAGAGGCTCATCCCGGCAAACATGCCGGCTGCCACAAAGAAGGCCCTGGCGATGCTCGCGTTTGTGTAGGCGAGGAATATGACCGAGAGGGTAACGCCGTTGAGTACCGCATAGCCCGCAAAGGAGGCGGTAGCGGTGGTTGGAGACATGGTATGTATCCGGGCTGAGAGAAAGAAGACGAGGCCGAGCTCTCCGGCGATGAGCAGGAAGAAGAGCATCCTGTTGCCGACGATCGCCTGCATCAGGGCGGGGCTGGAGGCGACGAACATCGCTACCACGCCGGTGATGGCGAGACCAAGGGTCATCCACATATATACATTCTTGAGAATCGATTGGTCCCGGGCAACGCTCCGGGGTATGGCGCGATCAAAGCTATTCTGTGCCATAGGTTCTACACTCCCTTGTTTCTGAAATTCAGGGTAACAGGAATTTACCCGCCCCGGGGATGGTGATCAAGTGTCATTTTTGTAACGATTCCGTGGTAGAGTAGAGCATGCCGATCACCATCCGGAGACCCGACGATTTTCACATTCATCTACGCCAGGGAGAGGCTCTCGAGCAGTACGCCAAAGATGCGGCAAAGTGCTTTGCCAGAGCCATGGTCATGCCGAACACCCTTCCGCCGATCGTCTCGGCGGAAGACGTCTGGGAGTACAAAAAGCGAATCATGAATGCCACGGAGGGACTCGGTTTTCAGCCTTTGATGACCTTTAAGGTGCTTCCGGAGATCGACCCATCGGAAGTGGCGAAGATGAAGGAAGCCGGAGTGATCGCGGGCAAGCTCTATCCCCGGGGGGCCACCACAAACGCGGAAGATGGTGTGGAGCGTATGGATGATCTCTTTCCACTTCTCGAGGCGATGGAGAAGGAAGAGATCGTGCTCTCCATTCACGGTGAGGACCCGGCTGCGTTTTCTCTCGACCGGGAGTACGCGTTTCTTCCGGCGGTCGAGAGAGTGCTCGAGCGTTTCGACCGTCTCCGGGTGGTTCTGGAGCACGTCACCGACGCCCGGACCCTCGCCTTCGTGGAGGCCGGTCCCGACCGATTGGCCGCGACTATTACGGTGCACCATCTATTTCTTTCTCTGGACGACGTGATCGGGGGCTTCCTGCAGCCCCATCACTTCTGCAAGCCCGTGGCGAAGCGCCCGGAGGATCGCACCGCCCTCCGAAGGGCGGCGCTATCGGGATCCCCACGATTCTTTCTCGGTACCGACAGTGCCCCCCATCCGATCGAGGCCAAGGAGTGTGCGGAGGGGTGCGCCGGCGTGTACACGGCTCCGGTGGCAATGCCGCTCCTGGCGGAGTTCTTTGAGAAGGAGGGCGGGCCGGAGTGGGTCGCGCTTCTCGAGGCGTTCAGCTCCCGCTTCGGGGCGGAGTTCTACGGCCTGCCGTTAAACCATGGAGAGATCGAGCTCCACAGGGAGAGTTGGGAGGTGCCCAATCGCTACGGAGCCGTTGTCCCCTTCCGGGCGGGACGGGAGCTCCCGTGGCGGTGCCGACGCCGGTAGGCCAGTATTTTTGACCTCGGGGCTCATATTTAGCTATTTTGCGACTATGCGACGCCTGATCGTCTATATCACTTCCCTCTTGGTACTCTTGATTTCCTCCTGTGCTACCGGTCCCGCGGGACGAGCCGAAGGGCCTGTTCTTCCGGAGGCACCGGTAATCACCCTGGAGGAGCCTCTGGAGCTCCAGGAAATCATATACGCCTCGAGTCTCGGCACCTCGGTCGTCACAGTTTCCGCCGATGGCTCGGATCGAACGGTGCTTCTCGAATCGACGGAGTTTCCGAGTTTTGCCCGGGGCATTGTGACCGCCCATACCTGGAGCTCCGACGGCGAGGCGGTGGCCCTCGCAGTACACCTGCGCACAGCGGAAGGGCGCCGTCTGGAGGCTCTCTATGTAGGACGAGAGGGAGAGCGGGAGCTCAGGCCGGTCTTCTCCTCGCCGAATGTGTCGCCCTTCTACATCTACTGGAACCCGGAAACGGAAGAAGTCTCCTTTATCGGCGGTGACGGCACCGGGGCGCTCTATCTCTATGTCGTCGACACCGTGTCCGGGGAGGCACAAGTCGCCCATCGGGGCACGAGCTCTCTCTACTGGAGCTGGGCGGAAGACGGCGAAAGCCTGGTTACCCACACCGGCGGCGGCCTGGACGAAGGGCAGGGTACGCTGCGGCTCCATAGAAGGGACAACGGGACCTTTCAGCCCACTGTACTGACGATGAGGGAGCGCAGCGGCGGTCGATTCCAGGTCCCGGACGTGACAAACGGCGGAGATCGAATCGCCGTGGCACTTCGTAATCAGTTCGGCTCCAGCACCCTGGCAATCCTCTCGCCCCAGGGCGATCTTCTGCGGCGGGTGGCGGACTTCGATGGAGCCGCCGCAGTCTCCTGGTCCCCGAATGGGCGCTACCTCGCTTACGTGGAAGGCGCCAGGCGATTTGGCGGCGGCGTGGTAGGCACCCTCACGGTGGTGGACACCGAGCGGGTCGACAGTGTCGTTCGTGCGGAGAAGCCCGTGGCGGAGACCGTCATGCTGTTACAGGACTCACCTTCGGACTCGCCCTCCCGGGTTCTCTCCTACGTCTGGTCCCCGGATAGCAGCAGGATTCTCTACTACGAGCCGCGGTACGTCAGCCAGGGTGACGCTCCCCTGAAGATATTCATGCAAGCTTCCATCCTGAACGTAGGGACCGGCGAAACCGAGGCCCTCGGGAGCTACCGCCCGGCGCCTGAGTTCTTGCGCCGGATTCTTCCGTTTTACGATCAGTACGCGCGAAGCAGCACCGTCTGGTCTCCATCGGGACGTAGGATCGTCTTCAACGGCCTCAACGAGGAGGGGCAGCAGGCGATCTTCGTTGTGGATCTCGAGAACCGGGAGCAGGAGCCTGTGGAAATCGGCGAAGGGGTGGTCCCGCTCTGGCGTCCTGAAGAGTAGTCGCGGGCCGTTAGACAGCCCGGGATCGGCCGCCCGGTCGGACCCAGCTGCTACTGCCGGGCGTGACGTTCCGCCCATCGCCTGAGGCGCCTTGCCCCTTCCTGGACCTTCTCCTCCGGGCTCAGGTGTGTCACCACCAGGAACTCCTCCCCCTCTCCGAGCTCGTCGCCGCCGTAGAAGTACCCCGGGTGGAGATAGAGTCGCTCCTCCTCGAGAAGTGAGATCGTAATTCGCTCATCGTCATACTCCCGCTCTCTCCACTCCGAACCGATGAGGAGTGTGGAGTAGATTCCCCCCTCTCCCGGGAGGAGTTCCATCCCCGGCAGTTCCGAAAAGAGGTCGATCATAGCTTCTCGTCGGGCGGCGATACCCGAGCGCATCTCGTTTCGAAAATCGGCGAGAGCCTCGATGAGCCGAGGCAGGGCGTGCTGAATGTAAGCGTTTGCGCCGAGAAGGAGATCGTTGGCAAAGGAGAGCTCCTCCACCACCGCTTCCGCCTTCGGTCCGTGGACCGTCATCCATCCGAGCTTGAGGTCCGGGGAGGCGAGGAGCTTGGAGATCCCGTTAAGGGTGATTACCGTTACCCCCTCTTTCTCCGCCAGCGCCGCAGCCTTCGGAAAGGGAGCTTCCTCCTCGCCGAAACGAAGATCCGAGAAGACCTCGTCAGCGATAAGGGGCATGTCGTGCTTGCGGCAGAGGCGGCAGATCCTATGGATCTCCTGCTCCCTCATAATATGCCCCGTGGGGTTACCCGGAGAGACGAGGACCGCCGCCCCCACCCTGCTCGCCGGTCCCCCTTGAGGGAGCTGCCGGCTCCGGAGTCGATAGCCCGCGTTCGGGGAGAGAGGATAGTAGACGGTCTCGACCCCCGCCTGGTCGGCAAGGTAGTCGAAAAGAGGATACCCCGGGGCGGGTAGAAGCACCCGTTTTCGCTCCTTTAGAAGAGTAGTAAAGAGGAGCAGGTACGCCTCACTGGTGCTTGCGGTAAGAATTACCTGCTCCGGAGAGGTGGAGACGCCGGCATCTTCGTCGAGAGCAGCCACGGCGCGTCGGGCCGCAGGCGCTCCCTGGGGATGGGGGCGGTACTGCCGCTCCGAGAGAAAGCGGGCAAACTCCCGCTCGAAAGGAGCCGCCGGAGGAAGAAAGCCGCACTGGTGGAAGTTACTCTCCACAAGAGAGAGAACAGGTCCCTCGGCGGAGACGGAACGATAGGTCTCATGAAGCTTGTTTTCCCGATATGCCACGGAGGAGAAGGTATCACGGCGAGGCGGAGTCTGTTGAGCATGGGTCCCATCGATTGTACACTTTAGCTATGGCTCAGTATGCGATTGCGGTCTTTGACGTTGGCAAGACGAATAAGAAGCTGTTGGTCTACAACGACCAGTTGGAGCTTCTCGACTCGGTTCAGAAGGTTTTCCCCGTTCAGAACAAGGACGGGGTAGAGCTCGAACCGATTGACGAGGTAGAAGGGTGGCTCCTCGAGAATCTCCGGAGCTACGGCGAGAAATATCCGATCCGAGCGATCTCCGTAACGACCCACGGCGCCTCCTTTGTTTGCGTCGGGGAGGACGGGAAGCCAAGTGTGCCGATGCTCTCCTACACCCATGAGCCCGGGGACGCCTTTCACGAGGAGTTCTACGCCAAGGTAGGGGATGCGAAGACACTGCAGAGGACAACCGCTACTCTTCAACTCGGGGCGCTCATCAACCCCGCCAAGGGAATCTACTTTTCCCAGAAGCAGTGGCCCGAAGCGTTTGCCAGGACAAAGCGTATTCTCTTCTTCCCGCAGTACTGGGGCTTTCGTATGACCGGCGAGGTGGCCGCGGACTACACCTATATCGGCTGTCACACCTACCTCTGGGACTACGAGAAGTGGGATTGGTCCTCCGTGGCGGATGACCTCGGCATCCGAGAGATGCTGCCGGATCGCATTGGCCGCTCCTGGGATATTCTCGGTTCCATTACCGAGGAGTTTGCCTCCAAGACAGGCTTGTCCCGGGATACAATAGTGACCCTCGGCATTCACGACTCCAACTCCTCTCTTCTTCCCTATCTGATCAAGAAGAAGGATGAAGAGTTCGTCCTCAACAGCACCGGGACCTGGTGCGTGGCGATGCACCCCACCGATGAGGTGCGCTTCGAGGAGGAGGAGATTGGCAAGTCCGTCTTCTTCAATATTTCCGCCTTCGGTACGCCGGTCAAGACCACAATAACCCCCGTGGGCCTGGAGTTCGAGACCTACACCGAGATCTTCAAGGAGCTCTACGGGGGCGAGGAGTTACCTGAGTTCAATCGGGCGCTGTATCAGCGGATCATCAACGAGAAAGGACACTTCATTCTTCCGAGCGTTCTCGCCGGAGCCGGTCAGTTTCCGCAGAGCAAGCCCCGGGCGATTGAAAACGGAACGGTGTATAGCTACGAGGAGATCGACGACCGCAGCCGGGTGCCTGAGTTTTTCAACGACTTTCCCGCGGCCTATGCAACGCTCAATCTATCCCTCGCGATACAGACCGAGATTAGCCTCAAACGGGTCAACCTCACCCCGGGTGCCTCGATCTACACCGAGGGAGGATTCCGGAACAACCCCGACTACAACGCCCTGCTAACGGCGTTTTTCCCGGAGTCGCCGGTCTACCTCACGGGGATGGAAAACGCTACCTCCTTCGGCGCCGCTCTTATCGCCAAGAGCGCTCAGGAGGAGCGGGCGGTGGAGAGTATGGGCGATCTCTTTTCCATCGAGACCCAGGAGGTCAAGAAGGTCGCCTTCGAAAACCTGGAAGAGTACGTTTCCGCCTTCATGGATCAGATCTAGTCTATGCGTGAAACCGAACAGCTCCCGCGACAGAAGCTCACGGTGATCCCTGCGATCGACATTCTCCGGGGACACTGCGTGCGCCTCACCCAAGGCTCCTACGACGCCGTCAAGGAGTACGACGAGAATCCGGTGGAAGTCGCCAAGCGGTTCACCCGGGCCGGTGCGAGGCGGATCCACATCGTGGACCTCGACGGTGCGGACGGGCGTCCCGAGGCCAATCGCTCGGTGATCGAGAAGATTCGCAAGGAAACGGACGCCCTCCTGGAGGTTGGTGGCGGCATCCGGGAGGAGAAAGACGTCGAGGGACTCCTCGAGATCGGCGTTGACCGACTCATTCTCGGTACCGTGCTCGCCCGGGAGCCAGAGAAGGTGGCTGAGTGGGTTGGAACCTACGGCGGTCGCTTTATTGCGGGTATCGACGCCCGAGACGGAGAGGTAAAGATTTCCGGATGGCGAGAGAGTACAAGTATCACCGCCCTCGACCTCGCGTCTCTCGCCGGGGGTATGGCGGTCAACTCTATCATCTATACCAACATCAGCCAGGACGGCATGCTCGCGGGGCCGGATATCGAGGGGACCAGCGCTCTCGCCGGGGGAACGAAGATTCCGGTTATTCTCTCCGGCGGAATCTCTTCTCTAAAGGATCTTCGTAGGATCGAAAAGGAGGCTCACCCCCTGGTGGTGGGAGCGGTGGTCGGAAAGGCGCTCTACGAAGGCCGAATCGATCCGGAAGAGCTCTTCCGGGAGTTTCCGGGAGCGGCAGGGGAGGTGGAGTGGTGAACCACCCCGACGACGGCAAGACGCGGCCGGTCATTATCTACCGCGGAGATCACGCGCCTCAGGCGGCCCTGATGAACGACAAGGCGTACAGCAAGAGCTTGGAGCAGGGAGAGCTCTGGACGTTGCACCCCGAGACGGGCCGGCTCATTCCTTTCGAAGGTGGCGGAGAGCTTCTCGAGCTCACCGAAGACGGCGCCTGGTTTAGCGCGACACTTTCCGGCAGATCGAGTCCTCCTGAGGAGGAACTGACGGAGGCTGGCGGCAAAGGAGGCGCCAGCGCTCCCGAAGATTCCCCCGCTTCCGATTTACCGCGCAGTACCGAAGGGGAGTCCCAACGCCGGCTGACAACTGCGATTTTGCATCAGCTCCAGGCGTTGATTGACGAGCGTCGGGAGACACTCCCCGAGGGGAGCTACACCACGCATCTCTTTTCGAAGGGTGCGGAGAAGATCAGAAAGAAGACCGGCGAGGAAGCGATTGAGCTCCTCCTCGCGCGGTCGAAAGAAGAGATCATTTACGAGGCCGCGGACCTACTCTACCATCTGATGGTGCTGCTCTCGGCGGAGGAACTCTCCATAGACGAGGTGCTCAGCGAGCTCGCCCGCCGCCACGGCTGAACCGGAAGGCTACTCTACGGTGATGCTCTCCCCCGGGTCGAGCTCCTTTACTTCAATGCCTTCCGGCACAAACCTCGAGGCATCCTGAACCAGGGCGGGCATCGTCTTGTAGTGGATCGGAATCGCCACTGGCGCTCCTACCATCTCCGCAGCCTTGCTGCCGAGCTCCGGCCCCATGGTAAAGCGATCGCCGATCGGAATTGCCGCCACGTCCGGGCGATAGAGGTCTCCGTAGAGCTTCAGATCACTAAAGAGTCCCGTATCCCCGAGATGATAAAACCGCTTTCCCCCCATTTCGACGATCAGACCGCAGGGCATGCCCATGTATCGTCCCTCGTAGCTCGATGAGTGAAAGGCGTGGGTGAAAGTTACCGAGCCGAAGCTCGTGGCGATCGTGCCTCCCGGGTTTCCGGGCTCGATTTTTTCGATTCCCTGCTCCCCGACGTAGAGAGCGATCTCGTTCGCCCCGATAAAGACCGCGTCGTTCTTCTTGAGGATATCGATCGTGTCCCCGAAGTGGTCCGGATGGCCGTGGGTAAGGGCGACGTAGTCCACCTCGATCTCGTCCGGTTTTGCCGCGGCCACGGGACTCCCGCTCAGAAACGGATCGATCACCATGGAATCCTTGCCGTCACTGAGCAGAAATGCCGCGTGCCCGAGAAAGGTTATCTTGAGTGCCATCTGCTAATACCTCCCACCTCATAGTGTACGAACCCGGAGCCACGGATGTGTAGGTTTGTTTTGACCGACGCAGGCCTCGGAGATACCTTTTTCTCGTGTCATTCCAGCAACTCTCCCAACTGAGCCTGCTTCAGCCTTCCGAAACCACCGAGAAGGCGTACCGTCACATTCCCGACCGGGCCTACGAGGATCTCAATCTTTCCCAAGTCGCCCGAGCAGTGGCGGGAGAGCGCCTCGGGGCGCACCGGTTCGACCGCATACTCAGACGGCTCCCGGTGGACATTTCGGTGAGCCGGTATCGTTCCGAGATCCTCGCGGATCTACGGACACATGGAGAGCTGGCGGAAGAGTTGCACCGGGAGGTGGACTCCTGTCGTGAGCTCGCCAGCGCCCGGTACTCCTACAGCGAAGACCTCCTGGAGACGGTAGGACGTCTTACAGAGCTCGAGCTCTTTGTTGAGCGGGTTCGCGGTTTCTCCAAGGTTCTCGCCCGGTGGAGAGGTGTCTTTCGCTCTCAGGGACTTCGTCGTTTTGATGAGGCGCTGCGTGAAGCGACCGAGTCCGAGACCTTCAAGACCCTGGAGTTGGAGCTGCCCAAGTTGCGAAAGGGGTTGCGAAACCGTCGAAGCCTCACGGTAGGGATCAATCTCGACGACAAGATGCGGCCCATG